>DATMQV010000275.1:0-16513 GCA_035566615.1 Xanthobacteraceae bacterium | reverse complement strand
GATGTGTCCGGTGCCGGCGATACGGTGGCGGCGGTGATGGCGGTGCTGGCCGCGATGCGCACCCCCTACGAATACGCCATGCGCGCAGCCAACGCGGCCGCTGCCGTGGTGGTCGGCAAGCGCGGCACTTCGACGGTTTCTGTTGGCGAGTTGCGTCATCGCATTCTGCCGGCGGCCTCGCTCGCGCCGGAAGACAAGATCGTGTTCGACTGGTCGGTGCTTGACGAGCGGCTGCAAGAATGGCGGCGGCATGGTTTGCGCATCGGCTTCACCAATGGGTGCTTCGATCTTCTGCATCGCGGCCATGTGAAATTGCTGGCAGAAGCGCGCGCGGTCTGCGACCGCGTGGTGGTCGGATTGAACAGCGACGCCTCGACCGCGCGGCTCAAGGGCGAGGGACGGCCGATCAACCCCGCGGAAGGCCGCGCCGAGGTGCTGGCCGCGCTCGAAGCCGTCGATCTTGTGGTTGTGTTCGAGGAAGACACGCCGCTCGAACTGATCAAGCGCGTGCGTCCGGCTGTGCTGGTGAAGGGCGCCGACTATCGCATCGACCAGGTGGTCGGCCGCGACGTGGTTGAGGAAGCCGGCGGCGATGTGCTGTTGGTGAGCCTCGTGCCCGGTCAATCGACCACCGGCCTGGTGCGCCGATCGGCCGAGAGCACCGCGCCGAACAAGCGCGCAACCAAGCCGGTCGAATCCTGAGCGAGCGGAATCCTGAGAGAGCTATGGCGCAACCCATGACCGGCGTTCGGATGCCGTGGCGTTTCGATCGCAGCCGCTGGATGGCGGTGGTCGATTGGCTCGCGGTCGGTGTTGCCGTGTCGCTGCCGTGGTCGACCTCGGTGACCGCGATTCTGGTCACGCTCTGGATCCTCGCGGTGCTGCCGACCTTGGACGCCGCCGCGGTGCGGCGCGAGCTCGCGAACCCGGCCGCTTATCTGCCGGTGCTGCTGTGGGTGCTGGCGGCGATCGGCATGCTGTGGGCCGCCGATGTGAGCTGGCACGACCGCATCGGCGGCTTGGGCAAATTCCACCGGCTCCTGGTCATTCCGTTGTTGCTCGTTCACTTCCGCCGCTCGGAGCGCGGCATCTGGGTGATCTACGGATTCTTTGGTGCGTCAGTGGCGCTTTTGCTGGTGTCGTGGGTCTTGGTGCTCACGCCCGGCCTCACTTGGCGCGGCAAGGATTTCGGCGTGCCGGCCAAGGACTACATTTTTCAGAGCATGAATTTTCTGATCTGCGTGTTCGCGTTGCTCGGCTTGGCCTGCGAGACAGGCCGCGTGCGGCAATGGCGGCGCACCGTGGCAGCGGTCGTGCTCGCGCTTCTGTTCGTGGCCGACATGTTCTTCGTGGTAACAAGCCGCACCGCGCTCCTGGTCGTGCCGGTGCTGCTTGTTTGGCTCGGCTGGCGCGAATTCCGCTGGCGCGGCCTGTTCGGCACGCTGTTGTTGTTCGTCGTCGTCGGTTCCGCGGCCTGGTCCGCTTCGCCCTATCTGCATGACCGGCTGGCGCGATCGATCACGGAGTACGAGGCCTATCGCACCAAGAACGAGCCGAACTCGACCGGGCTGCATCTGGAATTCCTGCGCAAGTCGCTCAGCTTCGTGGAGACGGCGCCGATCGTCGGCCATGGAACCGGCTCCATCCCCGACCAGTTCCGCCAGTCGGAAACCGGCCACGACAGCGCCTCCGCGTTCCATTCGCAAAATCCGCACAATCAGATTTTCGCGGTGGCGATCCAGCTCGGCCTGGTCGGAACCGCTGTGCTGATCGCGATGTGGATCGCGCATCTCTTATTGTTTACCGGCGGCAGCGGCCTGGTCGCCTGGATCGGCATGATCGTCGTGGTGCAGAACATCGTGTCGTCGCTGTTCAACTCGCACCTGTTCGATTTCACCGCCGGCTGGCTTTACGTGTTCGGCGTCGGTGTGGTCGGCGGAATGGTCTTGCGGCAGAAAGATCTGGGAAAAGACATCCCGCTCGCGCTGCCGATGGTCGGAATCAAGAATCCCGCTTCGTGAAAACCAGGCCGTATTGCCGCGGCAGAAATTCAAATTTTTCCGTCAGCGTGTAACCAGCCGCAGCGAGCTCTTCGCCGACTCTCTCAGGCGGAATGCGATAGTGCGCGGGCGGACCGTTCGGCGAATCGGCCTTGAAGTCGATGATGACAAGCCGCCCGCCGGGACGCAGCGATGATGTCAGCGCCGCGAAATAGCGGGTGCGGTCGTCAATGTGATGATAGGTGTCGACCACCAGAACGACGTCGACGGGCTCGGGAAGATTGGCAGCTTCGGTTCGCGCCAGCACCGCCGTGAAATTGCTCAGATGCTCGCGCTCCGCCCGGGCGCCGAGATAGCGCACCATGTCGAGCTCGACATCGGCGGCAAAGATCTTGCCCTCGGGGACGCGCTTGGCGATGCGCACGCTGAAATAGCCGGTGCCGGCGCCGATGTCGGCGACAAGCGACGTCGGTTGCAGATGCAGCGCGTCCAAGACCTCTTCCGGCTTTTGCCAGGCGTCGCGTTCCGGATTGTCGAACTCCTTTGCCCATTTTTCAGCGTCGTTGAAGCGCCGATGAAAACCTTCGCTGGATCCGGCATGGCCCGCATGGCCACCCATATGCTGATGCTGCGCGGGCGGCTCGGCCGCGGTTTGCGCCCATGCGACGCCGGAGTTCGCGGCGGCCCAGGCCAGTGTAAGCGCGCCGATCATTGGCGAGAGCTTGATGTTCGGGTGGTTGAAGTTCACCTGGCACCTCGTTTGTTTTTGTTTGTCTGCTAAATTTTTGGTGGAGCATGATCTTTTCGGAAAACCGGCCTCCGCTTTTCCGGTTCATGCTGAAGCGTCTCGACCATTGCGGTAAGCCCGCCGCGGGTGTCGTGCAGCGGCTGCCAGCCGGCGGCCATGAGTTTTGCGGCGTCGATTCGTAAATTGCCGCCCAGGCGCTCCCACATGCCGTCGCGCCGCATCAGGCGCAGCGGCGCTTCCACGTAATGCGGCGGAAGCGGCAAAAGGAGCGGTCTTCGTCCTTGCGCCCTGCGCATGGTGGCGATCAGGTCGCCGAGCCGCGGTGGAATACCGGGATCGGCGACCACATAGGTTTCGCCAAGCGTCGCCGGCGAGGACAAGACGAAATCGAGCGCCGAGATGAAATTGTCGATGCTGATCAGCGAGCGGCGATTGACGAAGTCCTTGATCGGCAGCGGCGTGCGCCAGCGCGCCGCGCGCAGCAGCAACGCGAAATTTCCCTTCACGCCGGGGCCGTAAAACAACGCCGGCCGCAGGATCGTGAACGGCACGCCGGATGTGCGCACGGCGGCTTCGGCGGCAAGCTTCGAGCGGCCATAAGGGTCAGTCGGAGCGGGCTCGTCGCGTTCGGTCAGCGCGTGATCGGCCGACGGCCCGGTTTGCGCGCGAATCGACGAGATGAACACGAAATGGCGGATGCCGCGCTGCGCCGCCGCATCCGCAAGCTCCGCGGTCGCGCGGCGGTTGACGCGGTCGTAACGCTCGGGCGCAACGCCGCCGGTATGTGCGATGCCGGCGAGGTGCACGACTTGATCGACGCCTTCGAGATAGGGTGTCCAGTCGAAGGATTGCGCCAGATCCGGATGCTGCACCATTTCGACGCCGGCCGGAAAGCTTGCGCCCGGTGCACGCCGCACGGCAGCGCGCACAGCGCGGCCCGATCGCACGAAGGCCGCGACGACCGGGCGGCCGACGAAGCCCGAAGCGCCGGTGACCAGAATGCGCGTCATGTTTCATTCATCAGTGCAACGGGTCCAAACCCGTCGGCATCCGCTCGAACGGGTAATAGGCCTGCAAGTCGCAGCTATCAGTCTGTACCGCGAAACGATCATCGACGATTCTGTTGCCGTCGAGGAACAGGGCATAGCTGCGCACGCGGCCCTGATCGCGAAAGCGCACGCAGGTGAGCCAGGTCCAGCCCTTGATCGAATGCACCCAGCGCGGATCGGAGATTTCGAACGAGTCGTAGGAGGCGTAATTCTTGAGCACGCGCTTCAAATGGGCGGCAACCACCTCCCGATACGTCGGGTCGGGGCCGGTCAGCGGCATTTCGCCGTTGCCGGCGGCAAGGCCGGCACACCCGCTCAGCGCCGCCGACAATCCGAGCCATGCGGGCAAAAGCAAAGCCCATGCGGCGCGCCGCAACGGTCGAGAGCCGCGGTGGGGCTTTTCCGGGATCAACGCCTGCAACTCTTGTTCCCGCGTCTAGATCGCATCCCGATTGGATGGAATCGGCATGCGCTCTAGACTTTCGTTTTGCGCATGTCCTTGTCGGAAAACCGGTGTCCACTTTTCCGGGACATGCGCTGAGGCAACCACTTTTGGCAACGACGATGCTGAACCGGGACCGGGGCAATAACGGGTCTATTAGCAAATCTTTGATGGCAAAGGGATAGAAGCCTGGTCGCCGGTGCGCCAGCAGCGTTAAGGCCTTGGTGCAGACACAGTGCGGCCACGAAGGCGTATCTCACTAGGCTTCGGGGCGCGCGCCGGAATGGCTTGGCGCGTTCGGTTAGGATAGCGCAGGGGAGCGCCCAGTTGCGAGCGTATCGGGGACGAGATTTGGCGGCAGTTTTGACCAGGCGCCGGTTGGCGCTGACGGCTCTGCTCGGCGTCTGTCTGGCGCTGGGCGGGTGCAGCTCGTTTGCCGGTTTTGTATCCGACACTTGGCCGACCTGGGCCGGCGGTATGCCCAAGGATGTGCCGCCCCGGCCGGGCGCGCCGGGCTATGAGGAGTTTATCTCCCATCAGCGGCGGCAGGATCCGGCCGCAGCTGGCGCTGCTGCGCCTGGCGCGGCGGCTCAGGCGGGGGCGCCCGCTCCCGGGGCACCGGGGACGACCGGCACGACGCCGGCCAACCCGACGGCGCCCAATTCTGCGGTCAACCGCGCCGCCCCGCAGCAATTCCCGCCGGCCTACGCGCGGCCCGACGATCGAGCCACCACGCGAGGCGGGCTGTACTAGCTACGCCACGCCGGCGCGCAAGAGATCGTGGAAATGCACGATGCCGACCGGCCGGTCTTTCTCGACCACGATCAACGCCGTGATCTTCGACGCATTGAGCTGCGCCAGCGCTTCGCTGGCCAATTGTCCGGGCCGCACCGTTTTCGGCGACGCCGTCATCACCTGGTCGACCGGCGCCCGCAACAAGTCGTCGCGCATGTGCCGGCGCAGGTCGCCGTCGGTGATGACGCCGGCCAGCTTGCCGGCGGTATCGATGACCGCGACGCAGCCGAAGCCTTTGGCCGACATTTCCACGATCGCAGCCGACATCGGCGCGCCGCGCGCGATCACCGGCACGGCGTCGCCCGGATGCATGACGTCGCGCACGAATTTCAGCGCCGCGCCGAGCTTGCCGCCGGGGTGAAACACGCCGAAGTCGACCGCCGTGAAGCCGCGGCTTTCCAGAAGCGCGATGGCGAGCGCGTCGCCAAGCGCAAGCTGCATCAGCGTCGATGTCGTCGGCGTCAGATTGTGCGGACAGGCTTCACGCGCTGCCGGCAGCGCCAGCACGATGTCGGCGGCTTTGCCGAGCGTACTCTCGGCGCTGACCGTGACAGCGATCAGCGTGATGCGAAAGCGGCGTGAGTAATCGATCAGGCTGCGCAGCTCGACGGTCTCGCCCGACCAGGAGAGCACCAGCATCACGTCGCCTGCGGTGATCATGCCGAGGTCGCCGTGGCTCGCATCGGCGGCGTGGACGAAATAGGCCGGCGTGCCGGTGGAGGCGAGCGTCGCTGCGATCTTGCGCGCGATGTGTCCCGACTTGCCCATGCCAGTGACGATCAGGCGGCCGCGCGCTTGGCGAATGGTCTCGACCGCCGCGATAAAGGAAGCGCCCAGCCCGTCGGCAATGGCGGCCTTCAGCGCCGCCAAACCCTCGCGCCCGGTTTCAAGCGTGCGCAGCGCCGAGGCCACGTAGGGCTGTGCGGCTGCCTCGCGCAGGCTTACGCCGGCCGACGTCTTTTTCGCGCTCATCTTCGCATCCATGCCCAATCACGCTCGCTCATCGCCGGCGGCGGAGCGATTACTTCTTCTCCCAGGCCGCGAACGCATCCGCGAAGGCGCGCTCGCCCGGCGTGCCTTTCTCCAATGCAAGGATCGCGCGCCCGCCATTGGTGTAGACAATCGGGATATCGAACCACGGACGTTCCTTGAGCAGCTGAATGTTACGCTGCTGGTCGGCCTCGACCGCGGAAAGCCCGATCAGAAAGAAGCCGTTGGTCACCTTCACCGCCAGGCCGGCAAGCGGTGTGCCGCGGGCCTGTTCCGATTGCTTCATCAAGATGCCCGGCACATTGGCGATGCCGCCGCCGGGGAAATCGGCCGGCAGGTTGAACAGGATCTCGATGGTATGGCTCGCCGGCAAAGCCGGGTCGGTATTGCGGCGGAGCGACCAGGTCATGGTGATATGGCGCTCCGGAATTTCCACGTCGGCGCGCACCGCGAGTTCGGGCGCCAAGCCGGGCCCGGGCGATACCGTCTCGGTGCGCCAGATCACCGAGCCGACATAGCGCTTACCCTGCGGATCGTTGGAGTCCTCCTCATAAAGGACCACCCGCTGCGCCACCGCCGGCACCGCCTGGTTTGCCGCTTGTCCCGTGGGCGCCTGGCTCGCGCCTTCCTGCGGCACGCGGCCGGAGAATTTCGGTTGCGAGGCAGCTTCGCGGCTGGGCGCCGCCGGCTGCCGCGCGCCGATCTGGCTGACCGAATGAAACACGCCGGCAATGCGCGGCCACTGCCAGGACAGCGTCGCCAGCACGCCGATGACGATGATCACCGCCACGGCAATCTTGATCAGCCCGCGATAATTGCGCGCGGGCCGGGGCGGGACATGTTCCTCCTCTTCCGGCTGCCTTGCGGCATGCAAGGCCTCTTCGTCCTCGTGGCCGAAGGACGGTTGCCGGTTGCGCGCCTGCCAGCCGCCGTGCGGCTCGGCGCTCAGATCGTCGGCGTCGCCTTCGGTGGCGTAGTCGTTCAGCGCATGCGACTCGTCTTCTTCATCCGGCGCAGGGTATGGCGGCGGCGTATAAGAGTCGCGGATGTCGCGCGCCGACTGCGCGGATTTGGCGGATGCGCCGCCGAGATCGTGCACCTCGCTCACAACGTCGCGGAAGCCCTTGATGCCGTCGCGTTTGATCGACGGTGTCTGCGCGCGCGCGTTCAGCAGCCGCTCGCGCGCGCTCGGCTGGGCCGTGCCGCGCGGCGTTGCAGGTTCGGCCGGCGCGCTGGGTACGGGTTTCGCCGCGGGCGGCTCGGGACGCCGTGCCTCAACGCGTCCGCCATCGGCGGCCGGACGGTCGCGGCGCGGCAGCGGCGCGGCGGGAGCGCGCTGCTCGGCGCGCGCTTTGCGCGCCGCATCGGCCTCGACCTTGCGGATCGCATCTTCCAGCGCGAGGCGTTCTTTGGTGATTTCCGATTCCGACAACGGCGGGTCGACGCCGCGCAGCTGCGTCACCAGCGCGGTCCGCGCCCGTTCATAAAGCGCCCGTCGAGCTTCCCCCGTGCTGCGGTCAAGACCTTCCACCGCGCGGGCGATGAGCGGATGATAGTCGGTCATCACTTGAGCTTACGCTCGCCTCTTTTATTTTTCATTCGATATTTCACGTCTCGAATGGGTTCTGCATCAGGATCGTGTCTTCTCGTTCCGGGCTGGTCGACAGCAATACGGCCGAGCAACCGATTAATTCCTCGATGCGGCGTACATATTTGATCGCCTGGGCCGGCAGTTCCGCCCAGGAGCGTGCATGAGCCGTTCGCTCCTTCCACCCGGCAATGGTCTCGTAGATCGGTTCGACGCGCGCCTGGGCGTGTTCGCTGGCGGGAAGGTAGTCGATCTCGCGGCCGTCCAGCCGATAGCCGACACAAACCTTAATTTCATCGAATCCGTCGAGAATATCGAGCTTGGTAAGCGCCAGGCCGTTGATGCCGCAGATGCGCACGCTTTGGCGCACCAAAACCGCATCGAACCAGCCGCAGCGCCGCGGCCGGCCGGTAACCACGCCGAATTCCTTGCCGCGTTCGCCCAAAGTGCGGCCGATCTCGTTGTTTTGTTCGGTTGGAAACGGTCCGGCGCCGACGCGCGTCGTGTAAGCCTTGCAGATACCGAGGACGTAACCGAGGGCGCCGGGTCCGAGCCCGGAACCGGTGGCCGCCTGCGCGGCGACCGTGTTCGACGAAGTGACGAAGGGGTAAGTCCCGTGGTCGATGTCAAGCAGCGCGCCTTGCGCGCCCTCAAACAGAATTCGCTTGCCCTCGCGGCGCCGCTCATCGAGCGACGACCACACCGAATCCATGAAGGGCAGCACCTTGGGCGCAACTGCCGCCAGCTCATCGTACAGGGTAAGCGGCGCGACCTCGCTCATGCCAAGTCCGCGGCGCAGCGCATTGTGATGCGCGAGCAGGCGCTCGATCTTGCCGTTGAGCATCTGCAGGTCGGCGAGATCCATCAGGCGGATGGCGCGGCGGCCGACTTTGTCCTCGTAGGCCGGGCCAATGCCCCGGCCAGTAGTGCCGATGGCTCCCTTGCCCGACGCCCGTTCGCGCGCGACGTCGAGTTCCTGATGCAGCGGCAGGATCAGCGGCGTGTTTTCGGCGATGCGCAGATTGTCCGGTGTGACCTCGACGCCTTGCTTCTTGAGCTTGGCGATTTCGTCGATCAGCGCGCGCGGATCGAGCACCACGCCGTTGCCGATGACCGAGAGCTTTCCCGGGCGCACGACGCCGGACGGCAACAGCGAAAGCTTGTAGGTGGTGCCGTTGATGACGAGCGTATGGCCGGCATTGTGGCCGCCTTGAAAGCGGACCACGATGTCGGCTTGCTCCGACAGCCAATCAACAATCTTGCCTTTGCCCTCGTCGCCCCATTGGGAGCCGACCACGACAACATTGGCCATGAAGAAATGTCCCCAGGATACTGATGAGACGGATGAACGGACCCGCAAACGTTCATGCGACGAGATAACCGCCTCGACCCGTTCGGATAACGGATGATGGCCGGCGAAGCAAGGCGAAACGGCCCGAAGAAACCTCCCTCGACGGGCATTAAGATATTGGATTCACAGAAATTTTTGCTGGACCCGTGACCAAAAAGCCGCCCCGCGATGGCGGCTTGATTGCCTGGCGGATCGGCAAAACCGGCTGGGGACCATGCGCCGGCGACACTGGTCCTTGCCGGCCGTCCGCGATAGCTCCTTTCGGCTCAAAACCGGCCGACCGCGGGACCTGACCGCCAGGGGACAACGCATTCATGGCGGAAGTAGAGGCCTGTTCTCGCGGACGCAAACGCCGGGGACTGCTCGATCAGCCTTATCTTCTTTTGTCCCTGACCTCGCTGTTCTGGGCCGGCAATACGATTGTCGGCCGCGTCAGCGCCGGACACATTCCGCCGTTGACGCTCTCCTGCATCCGCTGGGGCGGCGCGTTCCTTATCCTGCTGCCGTTCTCCGCGCTCCATCTCGCCCGCGACTGGCCGACGATCCGCAAGCATGCCGGCACGCTGGCGCTGCTCGCGTTCTCCGGCTTCTCCTCCTACAACGCGATCACCTATTACGCCCTGCAATATACGACCGCGATCAACGGCCTGTTGATGCAGTCGAGCGCTCCGTTGTTCGTGGCGCTGTGGAGCTTTTTGTTGCTCGGCGAGCGCCTGACACTGCGCCAGGCCGGCGGCATCTGTGTCTCATTGACCGGCGTTCTGGTCATCATCAGCCAGGGTAGCCTCGCTGTTCTGCTCGGCGTCGGCTTCAACTATGGCGACCCGTGGTTCCTGGTCGCGCTTCTGATCTACGGCTATTACATGGCGGCCTTTCGCAACCGGCCGCCGATGCACCCGGTGTCGTTTCTCGCCGTCGGCATCGGCCTGGGAACGCTGTTTCTCCTGCCCGGCATGGTGTGGGAGATCGCCGAGGGAAAGAGCTTCGTGCTCGACGCCCGCCATATCGCAAGCCTCGGCTTCCTCTGGGTGTTTCCGTCGCTGATCGGCTATCTGTTTCTCAATCGCGGCGTCGAATTGATCGGCGCCAACCGCGCGGCGCCGTTCATTCATCTGGTGCCGGTATTTGGTTCGGTGATTGCGGTGGCTTTTCTCGGCGAGCGCTTCGAGCTTTATCACGCCGTCGGCTATGCGCTGGTGTTCGCGGGCATCACGGTCGCGGCGCGGAAGTAGTCGGGCCGTGCGTACGGATCAAAAGGCTTTGGAAAGTCCGGCTTCCTTTAGGATGCCATTTGCAGTGAATTTTGACCTTAGCTTTCAGTCAACAGTGACGCGAGTTCCGGTTTTCGGATTCCACCGAATCTCGTGATCACCCCGGCCGTGCCGTTTGAATTCGTAACCGCCGTCTCTTAAGAGGCGCACCAGGTCTCGATAATAGTCCGCCATGCAGAAACTATTCCGCGGCGACCAACCGATCGCTCACGCGCGCGATGATTTCGATCGAGGCGGGAAGATCGGAAATCCCGTTTTCCTCAAGCAAACCGATAATCATTCCGGGCAGTTTGGCGCGCAATGCCTCAATCGATTCAGCTTCGGTTACCAGTCCCCTCAAATCGTGGGTAGTCGCCACCCAGACCGCCGCATCTGGATCCCAATCCGCGTGAATGACGATGGGTCGGGCCATGGTCATATCCTTAGAAGCGCGCTCTCACAAACGGCAGCATAGCCAATTTTGACGACGGCCGCATCCACGTCAAAACCGGAGCGCCTTCGCCTGCTGCACCTGCGGCAGCGCGCGCACCTTGGCGAGCACCTCGGCAGGCAGTTCGCCGTCGATCTCGATCAGCGCCACGGCGTTACCGCCGGGCGCTTCGCGGCCGACATGGAAGGTCGCGATGTTGATGCCGGCATCGCCGAGCGTCGAGGAGAACTTGCCGATGAAGCCCGGCTTGTCGAGATTGGTGATGTAGATCATCGAGGGGCCGAATTCGGCGTCCATGCGGATGCCCTTGATGTTGACGATGCGCGGGCGGCCGTCGGCATAGACGGTGCCGGAGACATGACGCGACTGGCGGTCGGTGGTGACGGTGAGCGTGATCAGGCTTTCGTAATCGCCTTCCGCCTCGCGGCGCGTTTCCTCGACGACGATGCCGCGGTCCTTGGCGACGGTCGGCGCCGAGACCACGTTGATATCCTGCAGCATCGGGCGAAGGAGACCGGCAATCGCCGCCGAAGACAGCGCGCGGGTGTTCATCTGCGCGACGATGCCTTCGTACGAAATCTGCACCCGCTTGATGCCGGTCTCGGTGAGCTGGCCGGCAAACGAGCCGAGCTTTTCCGCCAGCGCCACGAACGGCTTGAGCTTGGGCGCTTCCTCCGCCGTGATCGAGGGAAAGTTCACCGCGTTGGTGATGGCGCCACGCACCAGATACTCGGCCATCTGTTCGGCGATCTGCAGCGCGACATTCTCCTGCGCCTCGGTGGTGGAAGCGCCGAGATGCGGCGTGCAGACGACGTTTGGCAGCGAAAACAGCGGGCTTTCGGCGGCCGGCTCGGTGACGAACACGTCAAGCGCTGCGCCGGCGATCCGCCCCGCGGACAAAGCGTCGTACAGGGCCGCCTCGTCGACCAGCCCGCCGCGCGCGCAATTGATCAGCCGCAGACTTTTCTTCGCCAGCTTGAGAGTGTCGGCATTGATGATGTTGCGGGTCTTCTCGGTCAGCGGCGTGTGCAAGGTGATGAAATCGGCCCGGCGCAACAGCTCTTCGAGCTCGACTTTTTCCACGCCGAGATTGACAGCCCGATCGTCGGACAGGAACGGATCGTAGGCGATCACCTTCATCTTCATGCCGAGCGCGCGGTCGGCGACGATCGAGCCGATATTGCCGCAGCCGATGACGCCGAGCGTCTTGCCGAAAATCTCGACGCCGAGGAATTTGTTCTTTTCCCATTTGCCGGCGCGGGTCGAGGCGTCGGCTTCGGGGATTTGCCGCGCCAGCGACAGCATCAGGGTGATCGCATGTTCGGCGGTGGTGATCGAATTGCCGAACGGCGTATTCATCACGATGATGCCGCGCGCGGTCGCTGCCGGAATATCGACATTGTCGACGCCGATGCCGGCGCGGCCGATCACTTTTAGATTGCCGGCGCGCTCAAGGATCTTGGGAGTCACCTTGGTGGCGGAGCGGATCGCGAGCCCGTCGAAACCGTTGATCGCTTCGGCTAGTTTGTCTTTGTCCTTGCCGAGATTGGGCTGAAAGTCGACCTCGACGCCGCGGTCCTTGAAGATCGCGACGGCGGCGGACGACAGCGCGTCGGAGATGAGAACTTTGGCCATGAGCGCGTCCTACTGCTTTAGAACCGTCACCCTGAGGAGCGAGCGAAGCGAGCCTCGAAGGGTGATCGGCCAGGGCCGTCTATCCTTCGAGGCCCGCCTGCGGCGGGCACCTCAGGATGACGGATCGTGGTGAAAACTACGCCGCCTTCGCCAGCGCGTCCTTGGCCTTTGCATAGGCCCAGTCGAGCCAAAGCGTGAGCGCTTCCACATCGGCGCGCTCGACGGTCGAGCCGCACCAGATACGCAAGCCCGGCGGCGCATCGCGATAAGCGTCGATGTCGAAGGCGACGCCTTCCTTGTCAAGCGCGGCGGCGACGCTTTTGACGAAAGCCGCTTGCGCATCCGGCGCGAGCCTGGTGATCGCGGGATCGACGACTTTCAGGCACACCGAGGTGTTGGAGCGGATCGACGGATCGCCGGCGAGGAAGTCGATCCACTTGGCGCGGTTCACCCATTCGCTGATGACACGGGCGTTGCCGTCGGCGCGCGCGCGCAAAGCGGACAACCCGCCGGCCGATTTCGCCCATTCGAGCGCGTCCAGATAATCTTCCACGCACAGCATCGAGGGTGTGTTGATGGTCTCGCCCTGGAAGATGCCGTCGATCAACTTGCCGCCTTTGGTCATGCGGAAGATTTTCGGCAGCGGCCAGGGCGGCGTGTAGCTTTCGAGGCGCGCGACCGCGCGCGGCGAGAGAATCAGCATGCCGTGCGCGGCTTCGCCGCCGAGCGCCTTCTGCCACGAGAAGGTCACGACATCGAGCTTCGACCATTCGAGTGGCTGCGCGAAGGCAGCCGAGGTCGCGTCGCAAATGGTGAGGCCTGAGCGGTCCGCCGTGATCCAGTCGGCGTTCGGCACACGCACGCCCGAGGTGGTGCCGTTCCAGGTGAACACGACATCGCTTGCCGGATCGACCTTGCTCAGATCGGGCAACGCGCCATAGCCGGCTTTGAGCGTGGTGACGTCCTTGAGCTTGAGCTCCTTGACCACGTCGTTGACCCAGCCTTCGCCGAAGGACTCCCAGGCCAAAAGCGTGACCGGGCGCGGCCCGAGCAGCGACCAGAGCGCCATTTCGACCGCGCCGGTGTCGGAGGCGGGCACGATGCCGATCTTGTACTCGGCCGGCACTTCCAGCACTTCGCGGGTGAGCTCGATGGCGCGCTTGAGCTTGGCCTTGCCGGGCTTCGCGCGGTGGGAGCGGCCGAGAAAAGCGCCGTTGAGGTTTTGGGGGCTCCAGCCGGGGCGCTTGGCGCAGGGGCCGGACGAAAAATGCGGCACGGACGGCCGCACGGCGGGCATTGCAATCGTCATGGTCTATCCTTCCAGATAGGCGCCCCTCGTTGGGGAGGGGTGTCCCGAGTGACGAACTAAGGAAGGAGAGCCGCGCCGTCAAGCGGCGCCGATGCCGCGGTTGCGGATTTTTTCGTTAACCGGATTTAGAACTTGAAGCCGGCGCCGACGCGGCCGCTGGCCACCGAGACCGCGATGTTGGTAATCGGCGCGAATTGCACGAACTCAAATTCGCCGCGCGCGAAGATGTTCGGCGTGAGCGCCCAATCCAATCCGGCGCCGACGGTGTAGCCCCAGAGCAGAGCGTTGTTTTGTCCAGCGCTGTTGGAGAAGAAGAAAGTTTGACAGGTCGTGCCATTGTCGACGCACGGGAAAATTGGATTTGCGGCGGTGTTCTGTTGGAGAACGGACCTCGTCGCGAGGCTATAGCTTGCTCGCCCTACCGCCATGCCAATAAAGCCGTATGGCAAGAAATTACCGATGACATAGCCCGCGCGCCCGCGCGCTGTCCCAAAGTCGGTCAAATCCAAATTCCCGCTGGCGCCGAGGGCCACTGAGGTGGCCAAGCTCGGGAAGACGCGCCCCGGCGTGCCGAAGCCGATTGGTGTCTGGGCGGCCGTTGTGTTCAAGTTCGTGTGCGTGTAGGTCGCCTCAACGCCGAGGACGAGGTCCTGCCATTGGGTATTATAGCCGAGAAAGGCGCCGCCACCGGCTGCAACCATGCTTCCTCTGTCGAGGACGTGAAAGTCCGCGACGTTCGCTTGGTCTAGGATTGTCAGATGCTGCAGCATCGACTGGACCAGCGGCCGCGTCGCAGTGGAAAAGTCGGATGTCGCGCTGCCGAGGCTGACGTTGCCGCCGAAGTAAAAGCCGCTCCAGCGGGTGAACGTCGCCGGCCCGACGGTCATCACCGGCGCCGGCGGCTTACTGGAGCCACGCAAGATCGGCAGGTCATAGTCGGCGGCGAGCGCGTCCGCCGACTTGTCCTTCGCCCTTGTTCGCCTTCCTTCGTTGGCTTCGAGATTATCCCCGTCTTATCAGGCTTCTCTGTGTTCCAGTGTTCGCTGCCCTTCGCTATAATCCGGCTTAATTGCTAGGGCACATGCTAGGGCAGAGAGCGCGTCGATGGCGCGGAAGATTAATCGGCTGAACGCCCGGGCAGTGGCGACGATCACCAAACGCGGTCGCCACGCCGATGGTGGTGGCCTCTATCTATCGATTTCACCGAATGGTGGCCGACGGTGGGTGTTCCTTTATCGCTGGCTTGGCAAGCCCACCGAGATTGGATTCGGGTCGGCGCGTGACGTGACACTAGCCCGAGCCCGCGAACTAGCGGCGCAAGCACGCGCCAAGCTGGCGGAGGGGAGTAATCCAAGGGAAGCTAGGAGGCCTTCGGAAGCCGCCACGTTCGGTGATTGCGCAGACCGGCTAGTCAAGGCCATGAGGCCTTCGTGGCGCAATGCCAAACATATTGCAGCCTGGGAAATGACTTTGCGGAACTACGCAGCGCCGCTCCGTAGGCTACCCGTGGACAAGATCGTCACTGACGATGTGCTTTCGGTCTTGAAGCCACATTGGAATGAAAAGCCCGAAACTGCTTCGCGCCTTCGTGGTCGCATTGAGCGAGTGCTCGATGCTGCGAAAGCACAAGGATTGCGGACAGGAGAAAACCCGGCCCGCTGGCGCGGCCACTTAGATCAACTGTTGCCTAGGCGTCAGTCGATAACCCGGGGCCATTACGCGGCCATGCATTATGGCGACGTGCCGACATTTATGACCAGATTGCGTTCAAAGCACTCTACTGCCGCCCTGGCGCTCGAATTTGTCGTCCTCACGGCTGCGCGCTGCGGTGAGGCGGTTGGAGCGCGTTGGCAGGAAGTTGATCTTGAAAATGCGATGTGGACGGTGCCGGTCTCACGTATGAAGGCCGGACGAGAGCATCGAGTCCCGCTGTCGCAGCGAGCGCTTACCATCCTTAAGGTAATGCGTGAACACCGCGACGGAGACTTTGTCTTCCCGAGCGCCCGACATCTCGACAAATCCCTGGCGGTGCGAACACTTTGGCGGCTGATTCGCGGTATGCAGATACGAGACGCGACGGTGCACGGCTTCCGTTCCGCGTTTCGCGATTGGGCGGCTGAATACACCAATTTTCCGAGTGAAGTCTGTGAGGCTGCCTTGGCTCATTCCGTCGCCAACAAGGTAGAAGCGGCCTACCGGCGCGGCGACCTTTTTGGGAAGCGGCGCACGCTCATGGAAGCAGTATACGTAGTGTATCGTACCGTTGTGCTTGGGAGTAAGGGCGCCCCCGAAAACAAGCGCAATCCTGCCGTCGGGCCGACGGTGTGGGTCATAGTTGAGCTCCCAAGTCTCTCTCGCGCCGAGCGAGCAGTAATGAGCACCTAACGTTGGTCTTTGACTGACGTGTTGGTGTTCTTCGCTGAGAGGCGCGAACACCCCCCACGAACACGCCAGCACCCTCAGTCGAAGCCGCCTTGCAAGAGGACGAGTTTCGACATGGCGACAATTCTCCCCGAAATAATCGGCCGCGCCGCGGCTGACATCAGCCCGCTTGCCGTCACAGTGCAGCGAGCGTGTGAACTTAGCGGCTTGGGCCCTACGTCGATATGGGCCTTTTTAAAAGACGGCCGACTTGAGGCTGTGCGCGTGCCCGGCATTAGGCGCACACTTGTCAATTACGCCAGCCTCGTTCGGTTGCTCGCGTCCTCGTGCGCTGCGCAGCCTGAGCCGCAGCGCCGTCGCAGGCCGCGCAAAACCAGCGACCGGGTGGTGCCATGAACGCCACCGAGGCGGCCGGCAGACTTCGCAGAGAAGTTTCCGGGCGCGACGCCGTCTTGTGTCCTGGTCCGGGGCGCTCACCGAAAGTCATTATGAAGCGTGATCCTACTAGGCCTGACTGCTGTCC
>DATMQV010000274.1:0-17688 GCA_035566615.1 Xanthobacteraceae bacterium | reverse complement strand
CCGCGCAAGATCTTGCTGCGGCACTCGCTGAAGGAATCCAATTCCTCGAAAAGACCACCGGCAAAAAGTTCGGCGACCGGAGGCGGCCGCTTCTGGTCTCCGTGCGATCCGGCGCCGCGCGCTCGATGCCGGGCATGCTCGACACGGTGCTCAATGTCGGCTGTTCGCTGCCGGCCGTTCACGGCCTTGTGCGCATGACGGGCCATCCGCGCTTTGGCAACGATTGCCGGCGCCGCTTTCTCGAAAGCTACGGCACCGTCGTGCTCGGCATCGATCGCACCGAATTCGCCAACACGCGCGACGCGCTCGTCGCCGCCGAACATGTCGGCAGCGAAGCCGCGCTCGATTGCGATGCAATCGAACATCTGGCCGCCGCCTACGAGCGTGTCATCGAAGACGATGGCCGGGTGTTGAGCGACGATCCGACGGAGCATCTGATATCGGCCGCCCAGGCCGTCTTTCGCTCGTGGATGAGCGATCGCGCGGGCACCTATCGCAGACTGCAGCATCTGGAGGATTTGCAAGGCACCGCCGTCACCGTGCAGGCGATGGTCTTCGGCAATGCCGGCGGATCGTCGGGTGCGGGCGTTCCTTTTTCGCGCGATCCGTCCAGCGGAGTTGCAACGCCGGTGATCGATGTACTGTTCGACAGCCAAGGCGAAGACGTGGTGTCCGGCGATCACAATCCGGAGACCGAAAACGCCCTGGCCGTTTCGTTGCCGCAGGCGGCGAACGATCTTCGCGCCGCCTTGCGCCGGCTCGAAGACGAATTTGCCGATGTGCAGGACGTTGAATTTACCATCGAAAACGGCAAGCTGTGGATGCTGCAAACGCGCGCCGCCAGGCGCACACCGCGTGCCGCGCTGCGGCTGGCCATCGATTTCGTGAAGGCGGGAAGGATCTCCGCGGCCGAAGGTTTGAGCCGGCTCGACGGCGTGGATCTGCGTGCGCTGGTCAACAAACGCCTGGTGATCGCAGCGCAGCCGATCGGCCACGGCACGTGCGCATCGTCGGGCGTCGCTGTCGGCCGCGCCGCATTCGATTCCGACAGCGCGGCGCGCTTCGCAGCTGGCGGCGACCCGGTCATTTTTAGTCCGTCCCGACACCACGACCGCGGACGTCGCGGGCTTCGCTACGGCGGCAGGAATCGTCACCGCCGTCGGCGGACGCACCGCGCATGCCGCATTGGTCGCGAGGCAGATGGGCAAGCCCTGTATCGTCGGCTGCACGGCGCTGTCGATTGGACCGGCCGCCCGCGCCGCGCAGCTTGCAGGGACGGCGATCGGCGAAGGCGATTGGCTTTCGATCGACGGCGAAGCCGGCGCGATCTATCTCGGCCGCGGCGATGTGGTCACCGAGCGGCCGGAAGCCGAATTGGCGGAGGTCGAGCGCTGGCGCGCCGCGGCGGCGTGAGGTGGCGCTCCAATCGGCGCGTCACAACCGGCGCAGCGCCACTTCCTCGATCTGGTGGCTTTCGCCCTTTTTCAGGATCAGATCGGCGCGCTGCCGCGTCGGCAGAATATTCTCGTGCAGATTGAGAAGATTGATGCGGGTCCAGATCGACGTGGCGGTGGCGATGGCTTCGCGGTCCGACAGCTTGGCGTAGCGGTGGAAATAGGATTTCGGATCGACGAAGGCCGTGCCCCGCAGGGTCAAGAAACGGTTGACGTACCAGGACAACAACACGTCCTCGTCGGCATCGAGATAGATCGAGAAATCGAAGAAGTCGGAGACGAACGGAACAGCCTTGCCGTCCTTGGGCAGACGCCCGGCCTGCAGCACGTTGAGACCTTCGACAATCAGGATGTCCGGCCGCTCGATCTCGATCCAATGGTTCGGAATGACGTCGTAGATCAGGTGCGAATAAACCGGCGCCCGCACCGGATGCAGTCCGGCCTTGATTTCGGACAGAAAGCGCAGCAGCGCCGGCAGATCGTAGCTCTCGGGAAAGCCCTTCTTCTCCATCAGGCCTTCGCGTTCGAGCACGGCGTTGGGGTAAAGGAATCCGTCGGTGGTGACGATACCGACCTTGGGCACATTCGGCCAACGCGCCAATAGCGCCTGCAGCACGCGCGCGGTGGTCGACTTGCCGACGGCGACCGAGCCGGCAACGCCAATGATGTACGGCACCTTGGCGTCTTCGGTGCCGAGAAAGCCTTGCTGGGCGCGAAACAGGCGCTGGGTGGCCACCACGTAGAGCGACAGCAGCCGCGACAACGGCAGGTAAATTTCCTCGACCTCGGAGATGTCGAGCCGATCGTGCATGGAGTGCAGCCGCGACACTTCATCGGGCTCGAGCGTCATCAACGTATCGGCGCGCAGCTTCGCCCATTCCGCGCGGGAGAAAACGCGATAGGGCGAAACTTCCGGCGCGTTACGCTGATCCATGCTCATCCGCCCTTGCAGGCTGCCTTCTCGTCGAGGCCGGTCTGCCGGGTGCGCTCGCCAAGCACCGCTTCCACCTCGGCCAGCGACACGCCGCGCACCTCCAGCACCACGAGCAGGTGATAGAGGAGGTCGGCCGTCTCGGCGACCAGCCGGGTGCGATCTTCGGCGATGGCCGCAATGGCCACTTCCACGGCTTCCTCGCCCAGCTTCTTGGCGCAATGGGCGACACCCTTGTCGACCAGCGTACGCGTGTAGGACGCCCCGGGATCGGCCTTGGCCCGAGTCTGCACGCGCTTTTCCAGGTCGTAGACTGTGAATGGCTCCATGGGCCGTTCCTTAGCATCTCTCTCCGCGGCCGGGGAGAGGCCGTACGCATAGATAGTTTGCTTGGATGACAGTTGCCCGGATGGCTTCTTTGACAATTTGATAGCTTGTTGGGCTCACGGCGGCGAAGAACCCCCAGGGGGAAGATCGTTCATGGCGGCACCGACCCTCGATTTCTGGTTCGAGTTTAGTTCGACCTACTCGTACCCGGCGGCCCTGCGCATCGGCGCGCTGGCAGCCGAAGCCGGAGTTGAGGTGCGTTTGCGCCCCTTTCTGCTCGGGCCGATTTTCCAGGCGCACGGCTGGAATACGTCGCCATTCATTCTTTATCCGGCAAAGGGCCGCCATATGTGGCGCGACCTCGAGCGCATCTGCGCCGAGCTGTCGCTGCCGTTTCGGCGCCCGGAGCACTTTCCGCAATCGGGACTGCTAGCGGCACGCGTGGCGTTGGTCGGGTTGCCGCATCCTTCAGCCAAGGCAGCTTGGACGGAGGATTTCTGCCACGCCGTCTATCGCGCAGAATTCGGCGAAGGGCGCCGCATCGATCAGTTGGAGACAATTCGCGATATTCTGTCAGAGCTGAAAGTCGATCCTGAAAAAACGCTGGCGGCGGCTCGAACAGACGAAATCAAAGAAAAGCTCCGCGCGCAAACAGCCGAAGCGCAACGCCTGGAGATATTCGGCGCGCCGACTTTCGTAACAGCGGATGGCGAATTGTTCTGGGGAAACGATCGCATGGAAAGCGCAATCGCCTGGGCCAAACGTGTTTGCTGATACATCCTGTAGCAGCTGGAAACAATCGTCCTCGTGCCTATCTGATCGGCGATCCACACGGGGTCTTTTAGCTAGTCATCCCGCGGTGTGGTGCGCTCGCAAACGGAGTGGACCATGTCGTATATCATCGTCGTTGTGCTGGTCATTTTCGGACTGGCAGGCATCCGCATCGCCGATCAGTATGTGCGCGGCGTCGTGTTCCGGCTCGGCCGCTATCATGCCACCAAGGGGCCGGGCGTTTATTGGATCATTCCGCTGATCGAGTGGCAGCGCCGCGTCGACCTGCGCATCAATACGGCGGCGGTCGAGCAGCAGGAAACGATCACCAAGGACAACGTGCCGATCAAGGTGAATGCGGTCGTCTGGTACCGGATCGTCAATCCCATGGCGTCGGTCCTGGAAGTCAAGAACATCGACACCGCCGTGATTCAAGTGGCCCTCACCACGTTGCGCACCGGCATCGGCCAGCATTCGCTCGATGAAGTTCTCAAGGAGCAGGAGGCCGTTGCAAATATCATACAAGGGAAAATCGACGCAGTGACCGAGCCGTGGGGCGTCAAAGTCGTGCGTGTGGAGATGAAAAACGTCGAGATTCCGCAATCCATGCAGCGCGTCATGGCGCAGGAAGCCGAAGCCTTGCGCGAGAAGCGCGCCCGCATCATCAAGGCACAAGCGGAGTTCGAAGCGGCCGAGCAGTTGCGCAAGGCTTCCGAGATCATCATGCAGAATCCGGCCGGACTCGAGTTGCGGCGCATGCAGATGATCACCGAAGTCGGCGCCGAGCAAAACACCATGACCATTATCATGATGCCGAGCGAGTTCGTCGCCATGGCAAAGAATCTCGGCGGGCTCAACAAGCCATCGGCTTCGTAGGTGGCGCGAGCACACTGCAGTCCGCTCATTCCCGCGAAAGCTGGAATCCGGAGGAGCGCGCGAAAGTTGGGTCCCCGCCTTCGCGGGGACGAGCGGATGGTGCAGCCGATTTACGGGTCGAGCCGCACCGGCAGTCCGGCCTTGGCCATAAAGGTCTTGGCGTCGCGCACGGAAAATTCGCCGAAGTGAAAGATCGAGGCCGCCAGCACGGCGCTGGCATGGCCGTCGCGAATGCCTTCGACCAGATGCTGGAGATTGCCGACGCCGCCGGAGGCGATCACCGGCACGGTCACCGCATCCGCCACCGCGCAGGTGAGCGCAATATCGAAGCCTTGCCGTGTGCCGTCGCGATCCATCGAAGTAAGCAGGATCTCTCCGGCCCCGAGCGACACCACCTCTCGCGCATAGTCGATGGCATCGAGGCCGGTCGGCTTGCGGCCGCCATGGGTGAAGATTTCCCAGCGCCCGGCTTCGCCCGCCTGCGACACTTTCTTGGCGTCGATGGCGACGACGATGCATTGATCGCCGAATTTTTCCGCCGCTTCCTTCACGAAAGCGCGGCGCGCCACGGCCGCCGTATTGATCGAGACCTTGTCGGCGCCGGAGGACAACAGCGCACGGATGTCGTCGATGGTGCGCACGCCGCCGCCGACGGTGAGCGGCATAAAGCACGCCTCGGCGGTGCGCTGCACCACGTCGAGCATGATGTCACGATCCTCGTGGCTCGCGGTGATGTCGAGAAAGGTGAGCTCGTCGGCGCCGGCCTCGTCATAGGCGATCGCCGCTTCCACCGGATCGCCGGCATCGCGCAAGTTGACGAAGTTGATGCCTTTGACGACCCGGCCGTCTTTCACGTCGAGGCAGGGAATGACGCGGACTTTGAACATGCTTAGGCGGCTTCCGCGGAACGAATAAGCTTCAAGGCGGCGGCAGCATCGAACCTGCCGTCATAGAGCGCACGACCCGCGATGGCGCCGGCGAGTTTCTTGGCGCGCGGGTGCAGCAGCGCGCGGATGTCGTCGAGCGAAGCAAGCCCGCCGGACGCAATCACCGGGATGGACACGGCATCGGCAAGCCCGATGGTGGCGTCGATATTGAGGCCCTTGAGCATGCCGTCGCGCGCGATGTCGGTATAGACAATCGCGGCAACGCCCGCGTCCTCGAAGCGCCGTGCAATATCGAGCACGGACAGCTCCGAGCTTTCGGCCCAGCCTTGAACGGCGACCATGCCGTCGCGCGCATCGAGACCCACGGCGACGCGTCCGGGAAATCTCTTGGCGGCCGCCTTGACCAAAGCCGGGTCGCGCACGGCGGCCGTGCCGATGATGACGCGCGTGACGCCCTTGCCGAGCCAGCCTTCGATGGTCGCGTGATCGCGAATGCCGCCGCCGAGCTGAACCGGAATCCGCACCGCCGCCAGGATGCGCTCGACCGCTGCCGCATTCATCGGCTTGCCCGCGAAGGCGCCGTCAAGATCGACGATATGCAAATATTCGAAGCCTTGTGACGCTAAGGTCCGCGCCTGCTCGGCCGGATCGCGATGAAAAACGGTCGCGCGCGCCATGTCGCCTTGCTCAAGGCGCACCGCTTCGCCGTTTTTCAGATCGATGGCGGGAAAAAGAATCACGGCTTCCACGTCAGGAAGTTGGCAATCAGCGCAAGCCCGAGCTTCTGGCTTTTCTCGGGATGAAATTGCGTACCCACAATGTTGTCGCGGCCGACGATCGCGGTGAGCGGCCCGCCATATTCGGCTTCCGCCACCAGATCGGCGCGCTGTGCGACGTTCAATGCGTAAGAATGCACGAAATAGGCGTGCCGCCCGTCAGAACCAAGCCCAAGGCCCTCGACCAATTTGTGCGGCCGCGTGACAGTCAGCGTATTCCAGCCCATGTGCGGAATCTTCAGGTGCGGATCGGACGGCGTGATGCGATCCACTTCGCCGGCGATCCAGCCCAGGCCCCGCGTCACTTCGTATTCGCGCCCGCGATCGGCCAGAAGCTGCATGCCGACGCAAATGCCGAAGAACGGCCTCCCCTTCTGACGCACCGCCTCCTCGAGCGCGTCGACCATGCCGTCGACCGCATCGAGGCCGCGACGGCAATCGGCGAAGGCGCCGACGCCAGGCAACACCACGCGATCGGCTGCGGCGACAATTTCAGGATCGCTCGTGACCACGATCGGTTGATCGATGCCGGCGTCGTGCGCAGCGCGCTCGAACGCTTTCGCGGCCGAGTGCAAATTGCCGGAGCCATAATCGACGACCGCGACGCTCATCGCGACGCGCCCGGCTCGGGAAACAGACCGACGATCGGCGGCGTGTGGAACGTGGGCGTGGGCGAAAGCGGCAACCGCGGCGGCAGATTGCCGCCCGGGCCGGATGATCTGCCCTGCCCCGCCGCGGCCCAGTCGTTGAAGAAACGCCGCTCCGCGGCTTCCATGTTGGTGCCGCTGACCAGGCCGACATTCCTCCACCCCCGCCGCGCCAGGGTGAAACGGCGCAGCGTGCTCGCCTCCAGTCCGATCAGGAACGAGATCAGCAGCATGACAAGCGACCTTCCGGCCGCTGCGACGCCGGCGTAGTGCATCGCCTGCTCGACGCCGAAAATCACGACCAGATAGATCAACAAGACCACCCAGAGCCGACGCCACAACAGCCACAGCGGCGTGATCAGAAAAGCCCAGAAGTTAAAGCCGTCACGCACAAACACGAAGCGCTCCGGATCGGGAGCAACCGCGCCACTGCGCAGCGGCGGCTCATGAACGGTATAGATCGGCATACGCGGTTCCTGACTCTAATTCCTGGTGTTGTTCCTGCCGGCGCCGTTACGGCGCCGGTACAATCCTCGACGGCGAGGACAGCGCGCTGGAGCATGATCCCGGAAAGTGGAAACCGGCTTTCGGACAAGATCATGCTCAAAACGAACAACTTAGACCAAGATCCGATTCCATTGAATTGGATCAGGTCTAGGCGTTGAGCGTACCTTTGGTCGAAGGCACCTCATGCGCTGCGCGCGGATCGATGGCGACCGCCGCCCGCAGCGCCCGCGCCAAACCCTTGAAGCACGATTCGGCAATATGATGGTCGTTCGTGCCGTAAAGCGTCGCCACATGCAGCGTGACCGCCGCATTGATAGCAAAGGCCTGGAACCATTCCTGCACCAGTTCGGTGTCGAACGGCCCGACCTTGTCGCGGACAAAATCGGCCTTGAAGACCAGGAATGGCCGGCCGGAAATATCGATCGCCACCCGCGTCAGCGCCTCGTCCATCGGCAGATGCACGTCGGCATAGCGGGTGATGCCCTTCATGTCGCCGAGCGCTTGCTTCACCGCCTGCCCGAGCGCGATCCCGACATCTTCCGTGGTGTGATGATGATCGATGTGCAGATCGCCCTTGGCCTTGATCTCCATATCGATCCGCGAGTGGCGCGCCAAGAGATCGAGCATATGGTCGAGAAAGCCGATGCCGGTCGAGATCGACGAACGGCCCTGCCCGTCCAGGTCGATGACGACCTCGACTGCGGTTTCCTTGGTAGTCCGCTTGACGGACGCCTTTCGCATCGTGCTCTCCGGGGCGCGAAGCGGCCTTTTATCAGGGCTTTGGCCGCACCGCCAATCTTCCTGTGCCGCATTTGCATTGCCGCGGCTCAAATCCTAAATCATGCCGTGAAACGAAGGCCTTCCAGCGCATGCAGCTCTCCGAATCCGGCCCAGCCGGGTCATCTGGCCCCTGGCACGGCACCACGATCCTGACCGTCCGCAAGGGCGGGCTCGTCGCCATCGGCGGCGACGGCCAGGTCTCGATCGGCCAGACCATCATCAAGTCCAACGCCCGCAAGGTGCGGCGGCTAGGCGGCGGAGAGGTCATCGGCGGCTTTGCCGGCGCGACGGCCGATGCGTTTACGCTGTTCGAGCGGCTTGAATCGAAGCTTGAGCAATATCGCGGCCAGCTCATGCGGGCGGCGGTCGAGCTCGCCAAGGACTGGCGGACCGACCGTTACCTCCGCCGGCTCGAAGCCATGATGATCGTCGCCGACAAGGATGTATCGCTGGTGCTCACCGGCACCGGCGACGTACTCGAGCCGGAAGCGGGCATCGTCGGGATCGGTTCCGGCGGCAACTATGCGCTGGCCGCCGCGCGCGCGCTGGCGGATAGCCCACTCGATGCCGAGGCGATCGTGCGCCGCTCGCTCGACATCGCGGCCGACATCTGCGTCTACACCAACCGCAATGTCACGGTCGAAACGTTGAAGAGCGGCTGAATGGCATCACGGTCTTATGCGTTTCGGCCGATGGCGGCTGCGGATTTGCCGACCATTCGGCAATGGCTTGCGAAGCCGCATGTCGCCGAATGGTGGGGCGATCCGGTGGAGCAATTCGCGTTAGTGAGCGAAGACCTGACTCATCCGGCCGTCGATCAATTCATTGTCGAATGCGACCGCCGGCCCTTTGCCTATCTGCAGTGCTACGATCCGGGCGCCTGGCCCAATCATGGTTTTGGCCCGCTGCCGAGAGGCGCGCGCGGCATCGATCAGTTCATCGGCGAAGAAGATATGATCGAGCGGGGTCACGGCTCCGGTTTTGTTCGCGCCTTTGCCGACCGCCTGCTCGCAGCAGGCGTGCCGCAAATCTTGACCGATCCCAGTCCCGCCAACGGGCGCGCCATCAAGGCGTACGAGAAAGCGGGTTTTTGCAAGCAACGGCCGGTCGAAACCCCAAACGGCGCGGCGCTTTTAATGGTCCGTAATCCATGAGTGATTTTTCCCCCCGCGAAATCGTCTCCGAGCTCGACCGCTTTATCGTCGGACAGGCCGACGCCAAGCGCGCCGTCGCCATCGCGCTGCGCAATCGCTGGCGCCGCCTGCAGCTCGAAGATCGTTTGCGCGAAGAAGTTCTGCCGAAGAACATTCTGATGATCGGGCCCACCGGGGTCGGCAAAACCGAGATCTCGCGGCGGCTCGCCAAGCTCGCCGGCGCGCCGTTCCTCAAGGTGGAAGCCACCAAATTCACCGAGGTCGGTTATGTCGGCCGCGACGTCGAGCAGATCATTCGCGACCTGGTCGAGATCGCGATCACGCTGACACGCGACAAGAAGCGCAAGGACGTGCAGGCGCGCGCGCAACAGGCCGCGGAAAGCCGCGTGCTCGATGCGCTGGTGGGCGCCGGTGCCAGCGCCTCGACCAAAGAAGCTTTCCGCCGTAAGCTGCGCACGGGCGAGCTCGACGACAAGGAGATCGAGATCGAGGTGCAATCCTCCGGAGGCATGCCGTTCTTTGAAATACCCGGCATGCCCGGCGCGCAGCTCGGCGCCATTTCGATCGGCGATATTTTCGGCAAGCTCGGCGGCGGGCGCACCAAGACGCGGCGCGTTTCGGTGCACGATTCCTATGAAATCCTCATCAACGAAGAATCCGACAAGCTGCTCGACACCGAGCAGCTCACGCAGGAGGCCATCAAGGCGGTCGAGAATAACGGCATCGTTTTTCTCGACGAGGTCGACAAGATCTGCGCGCGCGACGGCCGCATCGGCGGCGACGTCTCCCGTGAGGGCGTGCAGCGCGATCTGTTGCCGCTGATCGAGGGCACCACGGTCGCGACCAAGCATGGCACGGTGAAGACCGATCACATTCTTTTCATCGCCTCGGGCGCGTTCCACACCGCAAAGCCGTCGGACCTTTTGCCCGAGTTGCAAGGCCGCCTGCCTATCCGGGTGGAGCTCAAAGCGCTCACCCGCGACGATCTCCGCCGCATCCTGACCGAACCGGAAGCCTCGCTGATCAAGCAATATATCGCGCTGATGGGCACCGAGGGCGTCACGCTCGAATTCTCAGAGGATGCGATCGATGCGGTGGCCGATACGGCGGTGGCGGTAAATGCAAGCGTCGAGAATATCGGGGCGCGGCGGCTGCAGACGGTGATGGAGCGCGTGCTCGACGAAGTCTCGTTCGCCGCGCCGGACCGCCATGGCGAGACCGTGCGGATCGATGCCGCCTATGTGGAAAAGCATATCGGCGATCTGGCCAAGAACGCCGATCTCAGCCGGTTCATTTTGTAGAGGCGCGTCTGTCGGCTACCGGGCTCGAGCGGGATGAGTTATGGTTGGATCGGCATTCCGCTCTAGCTTTTTGTTTGAGCATGATCTTTTCGGAAAACCGGATTCCACTTTTCCGGATCATGCTGTAGCGGCGCTCAATCGGCGCGCTTGTGATCCGTTTGCGGTTCCCGATCGATCTCGCGGATCATCGCCATCCACTTCTCGACCTGGGCAAAGGCCTGCTCGTCGGTGCGCGCATCGCGTTTCGCGCTCGGCTTGGACGACGTATCGGCGATGTCGGACATGCGTGTACTCCACTGAACAGCGCATCGTGACTCGCGAAGTTGACGAATTCGTGTGCGGGCGCCGGCATTCCGATGGTCGCAGTTAATCGCCCGATCGCTGCGCGCGCCGCAAGCGCACATACAATGCGCCGGCGCCGCCATGGCCGACATGCGCATCTTCAAATCCGACCACCAGCGAGCGGAACGCGGGCAGCGACAGCCAGAGCGGAACTTGGCGCTTGAGCACGCCGCGCTCATGCGTGTCGCCGCCTTTGCTTGTTCCCTTGCCGGTGACGACAAGCACCATCCGCACGCCGTCCGCTTGCGCACGCCGCAAGAAGCGCAGCAATGCGGCATGCGCCTGCGTCTGGGTGAGGCCGTGCAGATCGAGCCGCGCATCAATCGGCTCGCGGCCGCGCGCCACCCGCTGCTTGAATCTTCGCCCAAGCGGCGCAAGCGCCGGCGTCTTTTTCTCCGGCACGTTCTCTGGCCGGGCTTCACGCAGCGGTGCCGACGTCTCAGCCTTCGGGGGAGGTTTGGCGGGAACCTTGATGGAAACTTTGGCGGATTGCGTCGGCTCCAAAACTTCGGCGGCGCGGTGCGAAGGACGAAGCGGCTTGATGGAGCGCGCAACCCCGGTCCACAAAGCGCGTTCTTCGTCGCTCAGGGACCGCCGGCGGCTCATCGCACGCGCCAGATTTTCGACGCCGCTCTGGCTTTCGGCGGGGGCGCCGGCTTCGCGGCTGCCGGCGCCGTGGCAGGCCTGGGCTCTGGCAACGGCACCTCTTCGGCCGTCGGATCGATCATGTTGCCGGCGCCCAATTGCGCCAACAGGCCTCGCCGGTCGGGCGGCAGGCGTACATTTTGGCCCGCTTCGACCGGATCGAGCTCGCGCGGCATCAACATCACGAACCGGCCGGGATTTTTGATGCGGCCGGCCATGCTGCCTGCCTCCGCGCCGGCGCCGAAATAGATGTCAGCGCGCGCCGGCCCGACGATCGCGGAACCGGTATCCTGCCCCACCATCAGCCGGCGAAATTTTATTCCGTTTGTTTCGTTGGCGATCGGCAGATCCGCGGTGATGAAGAACGGCGTGCCGTAGGCATGCAGCGCACGGTCGATCGCGATCGAGCGGCCGGGCACGAGCGGCACGCCTTGGCCGCCGACCGCTTCGTCTTGCGGGCCGAGCGCCGTGATGCGGAAGAAGACATAAGATTTGTTCGTGCGCCTGACTTCTTTGGCCTCGTCCGGATTGGCTGTCATCCAATCGCGGATGCGCTGCATCGACAGTTCGTCCTTAGTGAAGATTTTCCGCTCGATCAGCGCGCGCCCGACCGCTGTATAGGACCAGCCGTTATGCGAGTCGTAGTTGACGCGCAGAATGGTGCCGTCTTCCAGCCTGATCCGCGCCGAGCCTTGGATTTGCGCGAACAGCACATCGACTTCGCTGCGCAACCAGCAGATTTCCAGATGCCAGCCGTCGAGCGCACCATCCTCGATCTGGCCGCGATCGTAGTAGGGCACGAGCTTGCGACGGCCGACACGCCGGCCGACCTTCACGCCTTTGCTCGGAAAGGCGTCGCCAAGCTTGCGCCGGCCGGCGATGGCGAGATTAGGGGGACGGCGATAAAGCGGCGCGGTGAATTCGCCGGTCGGCACCCGCGAGCCTTCGATGATCGGCTCGTAATAGCCAGTGAGAAAACCGTCGCTATCGCCGAGCTTCGAGATGCGCAGCGGCCGGAAATTGTCCTCGAAGAATTTGCGCGCGCCGTCCTCCTCGAGCGGAACCGCCGCAACGGCACGCACGCAGACGGCTCTCAGCGCGTCCGCGATCGTGGTCGACTCGGCCGACGGTTGGCGACTGCCGTTCAGCGCGCGGCAGCTTTCGAGAAAGGTGGCAAAAGCCGTGGCGTGATCGTCGGTGGCCCAGCCGTCGAGGCTCGCCCACTCGACCGGCTCATACTGCGTGTCCGGGAATTTGATCGGCTCGCGCTCTGCGCAACGGCCGGCAGTCGCGAACCCGGCTAGCCCGAGGACAATGGCGACGGGGAGCCACGCTCGACCAAACGCCGTCATGCAAATTACTGTCCGGCTTCGGTTGCGACGACCTTCCAATTGGGATCGCGAGAAGAAACGTCGCGCGCGAAGGTCCAAACGTCGGTGACGTCGGTGACTTTCTCGGCGTTCCCGTCGATGACATCGCCCGTGCGCCCGCGCGTGACGGAAATGAGCTTGGACACGAAACGCACCGTGATCTGCGCGGTGCGGGCACGCTGCTCGGCAGTCGTGATGGTCGATCCGTCGATCGAGACGAAGCGCGACTCGGCGGTTTCGCCGCGGCTCTCGCGTTCACCGATGGCGGCGTCGAACCCGTCATACACTTCACGCGAGAGCAGGTTGCGCAACTGGCGGCGATCGCCCTCGGCGAATGCGGTCACGATCATCTCGTAGGCGGCACGCGCGCCAGTGATGAAGTGCTTGGCGTCAAAGCTCGGATCGGCCGCCGCAATGGCGTCGAGCCCGGCTGCGACGCTGGAACCACTCTCGGCCACGTCCTTCCAGCGATCCGCCGGCGGCTGCGCCGGCTCGGCCGGCCGGCTGACCGCCGGTTCCGCCGGTCGCTGCGGCAAGGTCACGATCTTGTCGCTCGCCGGGCTGCGCACAGCGTCGCGCGCCGAATAAGGATCGTAGGGCGGCCGCTCCCGCCCGGTCCGTTGTCCCAAGACGCTGCGAAGCCGGAAGAAGATAAACACGGCGAGCGCCAGGAAGATGATGGTGTAGATGTCGAACACGTCTCAATGTCTCTCGGCGTCGCGATTACGGACGATACACCCGACGGCGGTTCGAGGTCACGAACCCCAAGATGCCTGGGTCACAGCTCCCGGGGTTACAGCTTATGTAGGCACGCGCCGGGAACCATCCAGTGGCCGCGAGCCACACAGGCGTGCTTTAGCACCAAAGCTTAAACGATCACCGGCGGCACGCCAACATTTGTCGCCGGCCGCACCGCAAGGAGCCGACCGAACGGCCGTCGCCCCGCGGACACAATTGGCGCACTTTTCGGCATCCGAGCGCGATTCGCAGGAAATGGCGGCAGAAGTTTGCCGTAGCCGCTGTTGTTCACCCGCTTTGCCTGTGTTAGCCAACCTTTAACGCCGATCGGCGGCCGGAGATTAACAATATGTCAGAGGGTAACGGCGGTCCGCAGCCGCAAGCGATGCCGCAAATCGGCGTGCTGGGGCAATACGTGAAGGATTTGTCGTTCGAAAATCCGAACGCGCCGCAGTCGATTACCCCCACCCCGGCCGGCCAGCAGCCGAGCATCAACATTCAAGTCAACGTCGATGCAGCGCCGATGAGCCCGACCGATTTCGAGGTGACGTTGCGCCTGGAAGGCAAGGCCGAATCGCAGGGCATGCTGCTGTTCAATTTCGAGCTGGTCTTTGCCGGCGCTTTTCGCATCCAGAACGTGCCGCCGGAAACGCTCCAACCGATCGTCCTGATCGAGTGCCCGCGCCTATTGTTTCCGTTCGCGCGCGAGATCGTGGCCACCGCTGTGCGCAACGGCGGTTTCGCGCCGCTCCTGCTCGATCCGATCGATTTTGTCGGGCTCTACCGCCAGCGCATTGCGGCCGGACAAGCGGCGCCGATCCAGCCGGCTAATTCGAACTGAGATAGTCGCGCCAAATCGCGTTCTCGCCCAGCGTGGCGATGAACGCGCGATGCGCCGCGCGATCGTCTTCGGTCACTGTGCTCGTCAGCGGCACCAGGCGTTCGCGCACGATAATGGGTTCGCCAATGGCTTGGCTGGGCACCGCGGCCTGCGACAGCACAAGCTGTGCCTGGCGCGCGCCAATCAGCTCGACATAGACCTCTGCAAGGAGTTCGGCATCCAACAGCGCGCCGTGCTTGGTGCGGCGTGAGTTGTCGATCGCATAACGCACGCACAGGTCGTCAAGCCGGTTGGAGCCGCCGGGATGCTTGCGGCGGGCGATCAGAAGCGTATCGACCAGCCGTTCACGCGCGATCAGCGGCCGGCCGGCGCGCTCGAGCTCGGCATTGAGAAAGCCGAGATCGAACGCCGCATTGTGGATGACAAGCGGCGCGTCGCCGAGAAAGGCGATCAGGTCGTCGGCCGTTTCGACAAAAAACGGCTTATCCTTAAGGAATTGCTCGCTCAGGCCGTGAACCGCGAAGGCCTCCGCCGGCATGCCACGTTCGGGATTGAAATAAGCGTGGAATGTGTGGCCAGACGGGATGCGATTGACCAATTCGACACAGCCAACCTCAACCAGGCGATGGCCGTCCAGCGGGTCGAGACCGGTTGTTTCGGTATCAAGCACGATTTCGCGCATTAAAGCTCTGCTGCCGGGGCCTGTTTACTGCGCCGAATCACCGGGGCTCTGACGCATTTTAGCGATCGCCTGCACGATGTCGCGCACCTGCGCCCGGGCATGATCGAACGACTGCGAACTATCCACGACAAAGTCGGCGCGCCGGCGCTTTTCCGCATCGGGCATCTGCTTGCCGACCAAAGCGGCAAATTTCTCCTCGGTCATTCCCGGCCGCTCGAAGGCGCGGCGGCGCTGCACCTCGAGCGGCGCGGATACCACTACAACCGCGTTGCAGTGACGCTCGCCGCCGGTCTCGAATAGGAGCGGCACATCGAGCAGAACGACCGGCGCGCCGCGCGCTTGCGCCTCAGCGATGAAGGCGTCCCTCGCCTTGGCGACCAACGGATGCACGATGGCTTCGAGCTTCGCCAATGCCGCGCTGTCGCCGACCACGCGCGCCGCAAGTTTCGCACGATCGACTTGGCCGTTGGACGTGGTGCCGGGAAAGGCGCTTTCGATCAGCGGCGCGGCTTGGCCGGCGTAAAGCGCGTGCACGGCTGCGTCCGAATCATAGACCGGCACGCCCTGTTCGGCGAAAAAGCTTGCGGTCCGCGATTTGCCCATGCCGAGCGATCCGGTGAGGCACAGGATGAAGGGGCGCTCGTTCGTCATCGCGCAAGACACCCCTGCCGGCGGAGAAAATCGAGCGCTTGCAAAATCGGCAGGCCGAGAATGGTGAAATAGTCGCCCTCGATGCTCTCGAAAAGCTGAACACCGAGCCCTTCGAGTTGATAGCCGCCGACGCTCGCCAACACGGCGTCGCCCACGGTATCGAGATAGCGATTTAGAAAATCGTCGGAGAACGCCCGCATGGTCAGCCGCGCTGTCTCGACATGCTCGAATACGACGGCTCCGTCCTGCACAAAGGCAATAGCTGCGTGAAGCTCATGGGTACGGCCGCGCAGCGCCTGAAGCTGCGCGCGTGCGGCCAAACGATCGGGGGATTTGGAAAATCGTTTGGCTCCGAGCGCCAAAGTCTGATCGGCGCCAAGGACAAGCCGGTCGGGATGCGCTCTTGCGACCATGGCCGCTTTCTCGCGCGCCAGCAAAGCGGCGACTGCGGTTGGCGACTGCGGGACCGCGTTTCCTTCGAGAGCGCGCTCGTCAAGATCGGCCGGGCACAGCTCGATCGGAATGCCGGCCGCTTCGAGCAATCTCCGGCGAGCGGCGCTGCGCGACGCCAATATGAGAGGGGCGGGAGCAAGCCAAAAGGCCATTGTTTATGACGCCAAATGACGGCGGCGCTCGGTAAGAAGCGCGAGCACGGCGGCTGCCGTCTCCTCGATCGAACGGCGCGTCACATCAATCGCCGGCCAATTATGCCGGGCACAGAGCCGCCGCGAAGCGGAAACTTCCTCCGCCACCGATTGCTGATCGATATATTTGTCGTCGTCGCGATGCGCCCGCAGACCGAGCAAACGGTTCTGCCTGATCTGCACGATGCGTTCGGGCGTCGCATAGAGGCCGACAACGAGCGGGTGCTTGAGCGCTTCCACGTCTGCTGGCAACGGCATGCCGGGAACGAGCGGAATATTGGCGGTCTTCACGCCGCGATTGGCCAAATAGATCGACGTCGGGGTCTTCGACGTGCGCGACACGCCGATCAAGACCACATCGGCTTCCTCGAGATCGTCGTGCATCTGGCCGTCGTCATGCATCATCGTGTAGTTGAGTGCGTCGATGCGGCGGAAATATTCGGCATTGAGCGTATGCTGCGCGCCGACCTTATGGGTCGACTCGGCGCCGAGATAGGCCTGAAAGAGGTGCAGAACCGGCCCTAAGATGGAGAGGCAAGGAAGCCCGAGCGTGCGGCACTTCTCTTCCAGACGTACGGCCAGGTTCTCCTGCAGCAGTGTGTAGAGCACGATGCCGGGCATCTCTTCGATTTCGTTCAGCACCCGATCGAGCTGCTTTTGTGTCCGCACCAAGGGGTGCACATGCTCGACCGGCATGATCCGCGAATATTGAGCGGCAGCGGCGCGCGCGACCGTAATCAATGTCTCTCCGGTCGAATCGGAGATCAGGTGCAAGTGAAAATAGCCGGGCGCAGATATCATCAGGAAACGGGATAACCTGTCGATGACTGGGGAGAAGGCCACGCCTCGACCGGCGAGGCAAGAAGTATAGGCGGAAAACCTCTCCCGCCGTCCACATTCGGTTCCTTCGGGATAGCGAAACTAGACAGCGGATCGAGTAGCGGTGAAATGTGGATAGGGCTGATATAAGCCGGCAAATCCCGTGATAAAACCTCGCAAAGACGCGACTTCTGTCACCGTCCTATCCGCCCGCCGGGAATGAGAATATGTGGGTCGAGCGTGGATGACATGTGCGTTCAATTGTACGAGTCCAATCAACCGTGCAAGCGCTACAACAAGATTCTCTAAGAATGATTTAGTTAGGATAAGCGCGTGACGGCATCCTTTGTGCACAAACCATTGCTCCGCGTGCTTGCAGGTGAGCGTGAGCCAGTTCCGCCGGTTTGGCTGATGCGGCAGGCCGGGCGGTACCTTCCCGAATACCGGGCTTTGCGCGAGAAGGCCGCAGGCTTTCTCGATCTCTGCTTCGACGCCAAACGGGCGGCAGAGATCACGTTGCAGCCGATCCGTCGCTTCGGTTTCGA
>DATMQV010000273.1:0-2807 GCA_035566615.1 Xanthobacteraceae bacterium | reverse complement strand
GCCGAAAAGGCCAAGCTCGCCAATGTCGCGGCCAAAGCGCGGATGATCAAGCCGGCCGAAGCGTCAGCAACGACGACACCCAATCAGGTCATCCTTTCGCGCGGCTTCTGGAAAGGCGTCCCGGATGACGGCGCCGCCGGCGCGCAGCCGCCGCAATCGGCGGCAAGCGCCGTTACCGCTGTGGCGCGGCCGACCCGCACCATTGCGGCGCCTGCCAGCGAGCCAACCGGTTCGATCGCGGCGTCATCGCCGACGCAAGCGCCGGCCGGGCAAGACGATCGCGTCGCGCCCGAAGTCGCGCTTGCCTATGCGGAGCAGCCAGGCCAAGCAGGCGCGCTTCCCGCGCCGGCGGAAAGCCCGGATGCGCTGCGCGCCGGATTGCTGCGCGCCGCCGCACAACAGGCGCCCGACACAACCACCGTCGTCGCCAAACGCGTGAACGGCCGCAGCACCTCGGTGATCGTCAACGTCTCGACCAAGAAGGTATCGCCGCTGCTTGCCGACGCAACGCGCCTCACCGATCCGTGGCTGCGCGCGATCATGGTGTCGCCGAGCGTCAACAATTTCCTCTGCATCACCTCGCTTGGCGTACGCGATTTCCGTACCTTGTCGGCGATGATGGTCAAGCCGGCCAATTCGGTGATGATGACATTCGCCACCGATCCGAATCCCGGCCTCGAATACGCGCGCTTCACCGGCAGCGCGACCGTGTTCATTCCGACTATCAGCTACACGCTACGCACCGCGCAATTGCAGTAGCTGTCATTCCGGGGCGGCCCAAAGGGCCGAGCCCGGAATCCATATTCGCTGAAATTTCAGAATGCTACGCCGAGTGCTCACCGTAAGCGCCCGGGCTATGGATTCCGGGCCCGCGGCTGCGCCGCGTCCCGGAATGACGTGACGGTATTCAAGCATCGCCGCAGATTCGTGTCGTCCGTTCATTCCCGCGAAAGCGGGAGTCCAGCGGCGCAATCTCCGATCTGAAGAAACCGGGTCCCCGCCTGCACGGGACGAGCGGAGCAAGAGCCCTCTACCCCAGCATGCCGAGCGCGTGCAGGTAGGTCTCCAGTATAGCCTCCTGCTCCTTGCGCTCGTCGACGTCCTGCTTGCGCAACCGCACCACCGCGCGCAGCGCTTTCACATCGAAGCCGTTGCCCTTGGCCTCGGCATAGACGTCGCGAATGTCGTCGGCGATCGCCTTCTTTTCCTCTTCGAGGCGCTCGACGCGTTCGACAAAGGCCTTGAGCTGGTCTTTGGCGAAACGGTGGGCGGTTTGCTCGTCTTTGGCGGCGGCAGTGGCAGCGGTGGCAGCGGCAGCGGTGGCCATCGGTTACTCCCAAGCGGTGCGAGCACGCGACGGAAAAAGACGCCGGCGCGATCGCCAGCGATCCGAAGCACGCTCATTGTTCGCGGAAGCTTTCGAAATTACGCGCGGCGCGGTCAAGGCGCGTGTGCGCTCATCCACAGCACTGCACAGCGATCTGTCGGCGGACGCAAAGCGTCAATGCTTTTGGCTTGCTTTTTCGAAGGCGGCTTTCTGCGCCGGCGAAGATTCTTTTTGATGTTTCGTGCGCCATTCGTCGTACGGCATGCCGTAGACGATCTCGCGACTCTCCTCCTTGCTCATGGCGACGCCTTTTTCGTCGGCGGCATCCTTCATCCAATTGGAGAGGCAGTTGCGGCAGAAGCCGGCGAGATTCATCAAGTCGATATTCTGCACGTCGGTGCGGGTGCGCAGGTGCTCGACCAGGCGGCGGTAGACCGCGGCTTCGAGTTCCAGGCGGGTTTGCTCGTCGGTTGCCATATTCGTCCCTCCTCCGAGGTTGCCGGAACACGAAGCACAAAAGCGGCGCCCCGCTTTGCGACAAGATCGCGCTCCGGGTGTTATAGGACTCAAAAGATAGAGGCGCGGCGGGCGGCTTTCCAGACGTGCTTCCAGACGTTGCTTTTCCAAACCTGGGGCGCCGCCGCATGAATACGGACTTCCCTTCATTGGCCACACCAGCACACGCATTCCTCGAATCGCTCTTCCGCAGCGCGGTCGCGGCCGCCCACCCGGATAGCTGCCTGCCGCCCAACCTGCCGGAGCCGCCTGCGCGCGGGCGTCTCGTGATCCTCGCCGCCGGCAAGGCGGCGGGCGCGATGACGCAGGTCGCCGAACGCGATTATGCCGCGTTGCCGCCCACGCGGCTTGCGGGGCTTGCGGTCACCCGCCATGGGTATAGCCGCCCGACCACGCGCATTCCGGTGGTCGAGGCCGGCCATCCGGTGCCCGACAAGGCCGGTATCTCGGCGGCCAAACGCGCGCTCAAGCTTGCCGACGAGGTTGACGCTGACGATCTGGTGCTGGTGCTGCTCTCCGGCGGCGCTTCGGCGAACTGGATCGCGCCGGCACCGGGGCTCACGCTGGAAGAGAAGCAGGCGACCACGCGCGCGCTCCTGAAAAGCGGCGCCGCCATCGGCGAGATCAATACGGTGCGCAAGCACCTCTCGCGGATCAAAGGCGGGCGGCTGGCGCAGCGCGCCCATCCGGCCAGGGTCGTGACGCTTGCGGTTTCAGATGTCCCGGGCGACGACCCGGCCGTCATCGGGTCCGGCCCGACGGTGCCGGATCCGACCACGCTTGCGGATGCCCGCGCCGTGGTGGCGCGCTTCGCCCTCGAACTTTCCGAGTCGGTGCGTCGGGCGCTCGCCGACCCGGGAAACGAATCTCCCAAACCCGGCGATGCGGTGTTCGAACGCACCACGTTTCGCCTCATTGCGCGGCCGAGCGATGCCTTTCGCGCCGCCGAGGCCGCCGTGCGCGC
>DATMQV010000272.1:0-6079 GCA_035566615.1 Xanthobacteraceae bacterium | reverse complement strand
GCCACAAATGGTCGAGCGTCTGCAGCAGGATCGATTTCTCGACGTAGCGGATGACGTCCGAGCCCCATTGCGCGACCTTCGCCGCCATGTACTCGTCGGCGCGGCGCTCGACGCGGGCGAAAATCTCCTCGTCGGCGATGCCTTCTTCCTTCGCCCATTCGTCGACCGGCAGCTCAATGCCGAGCACGCGCTTGAGGTGCTCCTTGAGGCCGGCGGTGTCCCACTGCTCCGGATAGGCGTTCTCCGGCACGTGTTTGGCGACCAGGTCGTCGATCGCGCTGTGGCGCATGTCGGCGACCACTTCCGCCGTGGCCTTATCGTTCATCCATTCGACGCGCTGATCGAAGATGACCTTGCGCTGGTCGTTCATCACGTTGTCGAACTTCAGAATGTTCTTGCGGATATCGAAGTTGCGCGCCTCGACCTTCTGCTGCGCCTTCTCCAGCGCCTTGTTGATCCAGGGGTGGACGATCGCCTCGTCCTCCTTGAGGCCGAGCTTCTGCAGCATGCCGTCGAGCTTGTCGGTGCCGAAGATGCGCATCAGATCGTCTTCGAGCGACAGGAAGAACTTGGAATGGCCCGGGTCGCCCTGGCGGCCGGAACGGCCGCGCAGCTGGTTGTCGATGCGGCGGCTCTCGTGCCGCTCGGTGCCGAGCACATAGAGGCCGCCGGCGGCCAACGCCTTTTCCTTCAGATGCGCGATCTGCGCCCGGATTTCGGCGGCGCGCGGATGCTTGTCGCGCGCCTGCCAATCGTCGATCTCGGCGAGTTCCTGGCGGATGCGCATGTCGGGATTGCCGCCGAGCTGAATGTCAGTGCCGCGGCCGGCCATGTTGGTGGCGATCGTGATGGCGCCGGGAACGCCGGCTTGCGCGACGATATAGGCTTCCTGCTCGTGATAGCGGGCGTTGAGGATGGCGAAGACCTTGGCTTTGGACGCGCCCTCGTCGCCCGCATAGAGCGCGGCGAAGGCGTTCGGGTCGGAGAAGTCGTGCTGCTCCCAGCCGTGCTGGCGCAGCATCTCGGCGAGCTGCTCGGACTTTTCGATCGAGGTAGAGCCAACCAACACCGGCTGGCCGCGCTTCTTGCAGTCTTCGATCAGCGTCAGGATGGCGCGGAATTTCTCCGCCGAGGTGCGGTAGACCTCGTCATCGTCGTCGATGCGCACCATTGCCTTGTTGGTCGGGATTTCCAGCACTTCGAGATTGTAGATGTCCATGAACTCGTCGGCCTCGGTGGCGGCCGTGCCGGTCATGCCGGCGAGCTTGTCGTACATGCGGAAGTAGTTCTGGAAGGTGATCGAGGCGAGCGTCTGGTTTTCGGGCTGGATCGGCTGCCGCTCCTTGGCCTCGAGCGCCTGGTGCAGACCTTCCGAATAGCGCCGGCCCGGCATCATGCGGCCGGTGAACTCGTCGATGATCACCACCTCGCCGTTGCGGACGATGTAGTCCTTGTCGCGCTGGAACAGCTTGTGCGCGCGCAAGGCCTGATTGACGTGATGCACGACCGAGACGTTCTCGACGTCGTAGAGCGATTCCGACTTGAGCAGATTGGCGGCGCGCAGCCCCTGCTCCATCTTTTCCATGCCGACCTCGGTCAGCGTCACCGTGCGCTGCTTTTCGTCAACCTCGTAGTCGGATTTGTCGAGCGTCGGGATGTAGGCGTCGATGGTGTTGTAGAAGTCGGAGCGGTCGTCGAGCGGACCGGAAATGATCAGCGGCGTACGCGCCTCGTCGATCAGGATCGAGTCGACCTCGTCGACGATGGCGTAGACATGGCCGCGCTGCACCATGTCCTCGAGCCGGTATTTCATGTTGTCGCGCAGATAGTCGAAGCCGAGCTCGTTGTTGGTGCCGTAGGTGACGTCGCAATCGTATTGCTTCTTGCGCTCGGTATCGTCGAGGCCGTGCACGATGACGCCGACCGAGAGCCCGAGAAACGTGTAGATCTGCCCCATCCACTCGGCGTCGCGCTTGGCCAGATAGTCGTTGACGGTGACGACATGTACGCCGCGGCCGGACAGCGCGTTCAGATAGACCGGGAGCGTCGCGACCAGCGTCTTGCCTTCGCCGGTCTTCATCTCGGAAATCTTGCCTTCGTGCAGCACCATGCCGCCGATGAGCTGAACGTCGAAATGGCGCTGGCCGAGCGCGCGCTTGGCGGCCTCGCGCACGGTGGCGAAAGCGGGGACGAGAATGTCGTCGAGGGTCGCGCCGTCGGCGAGCTTTTTCTTGAACTCTTCCGTGCGTGCGCGCAGCGCTTCGTCGGAGAGCTGCTCGATCTCCTTCTCAAGCGCGTTGATGGCATCGACCCGCGGCCGGTAGGTGCGGATGCGCCGCTCGTTGGAGGAACCGAACAGCTTGCGAGCGACTGCGCCGATCATCGCGACTTCATCCTTCCAGATGGGGATTGCGCCACACGCTTAACTTCCTCGCTCTTAGACCAAGCGGCGGAAAATGCAGGGCTATTCGGGCTTCTGCAAGGCGACGTCGGCAAGGTATTCGGGGCGCCAAAGGTCCTCGCCGAGACATAGGAGGGGGTGGTTTTATTGTCAATGCGAGGCTGTCCTTTACGCGCCGGCGCCTAAAGCGAGCTTGCCGCCGCGCGCAGGAACTTCAAATCGGCGGCACCAGGCTCATTTCTGCCATTGCCAAGCGGATATGATTCGGCGAGTGTCCGCGCCAGCCAGATAGCGCCTTTGCAAGGCGTTTCAACATTACCAAAGGGTCACGTTCCAAAGGATCAGTTTCATGGCCTGCCTTCGCCCATTCGTTTCTCGCGCACTCGTCGCGCTTGCTTGCGTCGCTTTGCTAACAGTCGCCGCCCCTTTGGCACCGGTCCCCTATGCGGGCGTGGCGCGCGCCGCCGACGAGGATCCGGTGGTCGCCCGCGTTAACGGCGTCGATATCCGTCAGAGCGACCTCGCCTTCGCCGAGGAGGAAATCGGCGGCAATATGCCGACGATACCGCCGGAGCAGAAGCGCGATTACCTGATCAACTATCTCGTCGACGTGATCGTGCTGTCGCAGGCAGCCGAGAAGCAGAAATTGGGCGATCGGCCGGATGTGAAGCGGCGACTCGCCTTCGATCACAACCGCCTCTTGATGGAATCGCTGCTGCAGGACGCCGGCAAGTCGGCGCTGTCCGACGAAGCGGAACGCAAGGTTTATGACGAGGCCGTCAAGCAGGTGAAGAACGAGGAGGAGGTGCACGCCCGCCACATCCTCGTCCCCACCGAAGACGAAGCCAAAGCCATCCTCGCCCAACTCAAAGGCGGCGCCGATTTCGCCACGCTTGCCAAGGAGAAGTCGAAGGATCCCGGCGCGGCCGAGGGCGGCGATCTCGGCTATTTCACCAAGGAACAGATGGTGCCGGAATTCTCCGAGGTGGCGTTCAAGCTCGGCAAGGGTCAATTGTCCGATCCGGTGAAGACCCAGTTCGGCTGGCACATCATCAAGGTCGAGGACAAGCGGACCCGGCCGACGCCGACCTTCGAACAGGTCAAGCCGCAGATCGAGAATTATGTCGCCCACCGCGCGCAAGCGGAGATGGTGGAAAACCTGCGCAAGTCGGCGACCGTCGAGCGCCTCGACAAGCCGGCGGCAGCCGACCCGTCGCTCAATCCGGCCGCGCCTGCGAAGAAGTAAGCGGATTCCGCTTGCAGGCTGCGTCAAAAGCCGTAGTCATTCCGGCCGAGCGAAGCGAGAGCCGGAATCCATAACGCAGACATTGCGGGTGACCGCTGCGATCGTGGTTATGGATTCCGAACTCATGCCGCGCATGCCCCGGAATGACAAACATGTCCACCAGCATCTCCCCGCTCGCGCCTGCATCCTTTCCCGAAATGCCGCCGGTCGACGGCGTGCGGTTTGCGACCGCCGCGGCCGGCATCCGCTATCCCGGGCGCACCGACGTGCTGCTCGCGCTGCTTGACGAAGGCACCACCGTGTCGGGCGTGTTCACGCGCTCGAAATGCCCGTCGGCGGCGGTCGATTGGTGCCGCGAGCGGATCAACAGCGGGCGGGCGCGCGCGCTCGTCGTCAATTCCGGCAATGCCAATGCCTTTACGGGAAAGTCGGGCAAGGCGGCGACCAAGCTTACCGCTGAGATTGCCGCCAGGGCCGCAGGCTGCAAACCGGCCGACGTGTTCCTCGCCTCGACCGGCCTGATCGGCGAGCCGCTCGACGCCTCCAAATTCGGCGGCGTCATGGATGGCCTCACCGCCGGCGCCAAAGCCGGCGACTGGCACGCGGCCGCCAAGGCGATCATGACAACCGACACGTTTCCGAAGGGCGCGGCCGCCATGGTCGGCATGAACCGCACGGCGGTGACAATCTGCGGCATCGCCAAGGGCGCCGGCATGATCGCGCCCGACATGGGCACGATGCTGTCGTTCATCTTCACCGATGCGCCGATCGCACCGGCGGTGCTCAAGGCGCTGTTGCGTGACGGTGTGGAGGATACCTTCAACGCGGTGACCATCGACGGCGACACTTCGACCTCCGACACGCTCCTTGCCTTCGCCACCGGCGCAGCGGCTGCGCGCGGCGTCGAGAAGATCACGCGGCTGTCCGATCCGCGGCTCGCTTCTTTCCGCAAGGGCTTCAATTCCGTGCTGGCGGACCTCTCCGAGCAGGTGGCGCGCGACGGCGAAGGTGCGCGCAAGCTCGTCGAGATCACGGTCGAGGGCGCGACCTCGAAGAAATCCGCGCGGCGGATCGCGATGTCGATCGCCAACTCCCCGCTGGTGAAGACCGCGATCGCCGGCGAGGACGCCAATTGGGGCCGCGTCGTGATGGCCGTGGGCAAGGCCGGCGTGCCGGCCGACCGCGATCGGCTCGCGATCTGGTTCAACGGCATTCGCGTCGCGCACAAGGGCGCGCGCGATCCGGCCTATGACGAGGCCGCGGTATCGGCGGCGATGAAGCAATCCGAGATCACGCTGAAGGTCGCGCTTGGTCTCGGCAAAGGCCGCGACCGGGTGCTGACCTGCGATCTCACCAAGGAGTATGTCGTCATCAACGGCGACTATCGGTCCTAAGACGTGGGATGGGTTGAGCAAAGAAAGACCCACCTTTGTTTGGTCTGCGCGCTTAGTTGGTGCGGTTCATGCGATGGGTCTTTCTTTGTTCAGCCTGCCCTACCGACTTTTAACCATCGCAACTAAACCTCGGATTGAGCCCGTCCCCTTGAACAGCCCTTTACCATGCCCGCTTTAAGGTGATTTCCGGCCGTGAGCGTCAAACTCGTTCTTGTCGCCGCCTGCGCGCTGATCGATCCCGATGGACGCGTGCTGCTGGCGCAGCGCCCCGAGGGAAAGTCGATGGCGGGCTTGTGGGAATTTCCGGGCGGCAAGGTCGAGCCGGGCGAACGGCCGGAGACGAGTTTGATCCGCGAGTTGAATGAGGAGTTGGGAATCGTCGTCAAGGAAGAGTGCCTCGCGCCGCTGAGCTTTGCGAGCCATCCGTATCCCGACTTCCACCTGTTGATGCCGCTCTATGTCTGCCGGCGCTGGGAAGGGATCGTGCAACCGCGGGAAGCGCAGACACTCAAATGGGTACGGCCGAACGATCTGCGCAACTATCCGATGCCGCCTGCCGACGAGCCTTTGATTCCGTACCTGACGACGCTGTTGTGACGCGCGGTTTGTAATGCTTTGGGGGAGACGCGATGTTTGAGTTTTCAAAATCCGCGGCCGGCGGTTTGCTTGGCCGGTTCTTGCGCGACGAAAGCGGCACGAGCGCCATCGAGTATGCGATCATCGCTTCCGGCGTTTCCATCGTCATCGTCGGAACGGTCGCGACCTTGGGCACTGCCGTGAAGGGCTTCTACACGAGCGTCGCCGACGCGCTGAAGTGAAGCTCGCCGTCATTCCGGAAGCCGCCAACGAGTCCGGCAGAAATTGCACCGACAGGGTTATGGATTCCAGGCTCGCGCCTGTCTGACGCGCCCCGGGATGACGGAGTCATCCTCCCGCCTTCTCGCCGGTCGAAATCTCGTGCGTGCCGAGTGCGTCGGCGAGCCGCGCTTGCGCCGAGCCGGGCTTGAGCGGCTGCTGCTGACCCGGATGCGGCGCCCA
>DATMQV010000271.1:0-10708 GCA_035566615.1 Xanthobacteraceae bacterium | reverse complement strand
AAGCAATGCGGCGGACGATGGCAGCATGGCTCCGGCCAAAGCGGCGAACGCTGCGAACGGAGTCGCACACGCAAAGGCGAGGCTTGCCAGCACGCAGGCTGCGGTGAGGAGCAGGAGGCAAAATAAGCGCGCAATGCGCGTGTCAATGGCCGCAAATAAGTGCGTTGAAACGGCCGGACTGCGCAGTCTGTCAGACAGCATAGTGATCTCCTTTCGCAAAATCTGCAGTTTCAAGCACGGCGACAGGATTTCCTTCGCCGCAGCGGCTAGGCGGTGCAGGGATGCTCCTCCTCTGCCTCGGCGGCATCCGCGCGATCGTGCGCGGCAAGCCAGGCGTCGATGGCGGGCGCGGGCTCTCCGGACATTTTGATCTGGCGCAGCGCAATGCGGAGTGCAGCGCGGCTGAACCTGTCGTCAGGCAGCGAGAGCGCGGACGGCCCGTGCCTCGCGCTGACGCTTTCAAGCACCCGGCGCTCCACGTCCAAGAGTTTCACCTCGCCGAACCGCGCGAGCAATTCCTGGAATGACGCGTGGCAATCCTGCCGAAACGGCTGGCGAACACCCATCGCGTCGCGCGCCGGATGCGGCGGATAGAGGTGTGCGCACGGCACAAAGCCTGCCGGAACAAATTCCGTTGCCGCGTGGGTGCGCTTGTGGCGCAGCAGCCTGGGCAGCACATGGGTGTGCGGGCCCTCGGGGCTTTTGCCGTCCGCCGCCGGTATTGGCTGATAGACTTCGACGCGTCCGACTCGGCTCACGAACACGCGATGCGGATTGGCCGCCGAGATCACGCCCATCGCGCCGTTGCCGGGCTCGAACAGCGATCGGCCGGTCCAATTTTTCAGCGCCGCGATGACGTCCGCATCGCCGGTGCGAATGCAGGCGTTGACCTGCAACGTTCCAAGCCCGAGATCGAATAGAACCGCCGAGCGGTCTTGCGCGCGCAGCGCGTCCGCATCCAGCCCGATTTCGGTGAGGACCGTGCGCTGGTCCATCGCGCAGATGTCTTCCGGCAGGCACAAGGCGACGCGGTGGCTCCAGCTTTGCGTCGTCAGCGATTCCGAGGCGACCGGGCGCATCTTGTCTTGCGCCGCGATCCGCAAGCCGCCGCGTGCAGTGACGGCCGAAATCGAGCCGCCCGTGCGTTGAAAGCTTATGGCCTCGCCGGCGTCGCGCATGAATTCGGCGATGGCGCCGAAGCTGCCGACGCTCCAGGCCGTTTCGGCGTCGGCCAACTGCGCCGAGAGCCAATCGAGATGGTCAGTCGCGTCGCTCATGCGCCACCCGCCGATTTGGTCAAGAGCGGCGGTTTCGCGCCTGGCGATCCGCCGGCGTCAAATCGTACACCGCCAAAGATGCCGAAGCCCGGACGAAGAAAGCCCGCCGGATCCTCGTATTGCACATTGAACAGATTCTCGATGCGGCCGAACAGCGTCCAATTGTTGGTGACCGAATATTCGGCCGCCACCCCGGCGAGCTCGTAGCCGCGCTGGACGATGCGCACGAATGTCGATCGATCCACATCGACCCAGGGGCTCACATACAAAAGCGTCGTGGTCACGTTGAGCTTGTCGATCGGCGACCAAACGGCCGAAACGCTCGCTTTGTTCACGGGCCGCCGCAACAACGCCAGCCCGGTCGTGTCGTCGCGTGCCTCAGTATAGGTGTAGTCGGCGCGCAGCCTCACGCGGTCGCTGATGATGCCCGCGGCGAACGCTTCGACGCCTTGTGTCGTTGCCTTGCCGACATTGGCGTAAGATGAGATGAAAGTGTTCGGATCGAACGTTCCGACGATGAGATTTGTAATGTTGTTGTGGAAATAGGTCGCGCCGAAACTGACTCGGTCGTGCAGCAGTGCTTGTTCGAAGCCGACGTCGAATCCTGTGCTGGTTTCCGGCGCGAGGTTGGGATTGGCGACCGAATTGAACGCCGGAAAGTTCACGTACAATTCCGTCAAGGTCGGCGCCTTGAAGCCCGTGCCGTATGTGGCTTTCAGCTTGGTCTCGGTCCATGGGACGATGAACGCCGGCGCGACGCGCCATGTCGTGTGCGGTCCGAAACTCTCGTTGTCGTCGTAGCGGATATTCGAAACGATAAAGAGCCGGCGCATGAATTCGGATTGAAGCTCGAACCAGCCGGCTTTGTCTCCGGTCCGCGCGTTGGTCGTAAACGGCGTGAACATGCCGGCGGCGCTGTAGGCGCCGGTCGAATCAGTGCTGAGCGTTTCGGTCTTGTCTTCCAGACCGAAGACGAGCGTTTGGCCCTGAATGATCCGCGCCTCACCGCGCCAATCGACTTGGGTGCGCTGGCCGACATTCGTCGTCGGTGGAGCGGCCGCCGGCGGCGCCGTGAAGCTGTCGGGGTTTGGATCGACGTTGTGATTCCACTCGTTGGTGTAGTTCACGCCGAAGAAATTCTTGAAGCGGCCGTCGAACAGCGACCACACGGCCTCGCCGCGCCCGAAGAACTGCCGGTCCGTCTGCGTGCTCTGCAATGGCTCTGGCGCCGGCGGAAAGAAGTTCACCGCGTCTTCGCCGGTGAAGCCAAGCACCGAATTGGTGTAGCGCGCTACGAAATTGACGCCGAAATTGTCGGTGAGGCTCGCGCCAAGCTTGGTCGAATACGTCCAGTTGTCGTAGCGGTCGTTGTTTCTGTGCTCGCCGGGCGCAAGCTGGTTCAGCGGCGTCACCGGCGTGTCGGTCGACCGGAAATGCTGGACGTTGAAGACGTAGTTGAAGTTCTCTTGCGAGCCGCCGAAACCGACCCGCTGGTTGAAGGTGCCGAACGAGCCGCCTTCGAGCGTTGCCGTCACCTTCGGCGGTCCGGACCCTTGTTTGGTCGTGATCGCAATGACGCCGCCGATCGCGTCCGAGCCGTAGAGGCCGCTTTGCGGCCCGCGCAGCACTTCGATGCGGGCAATGTCCCCGGTCAGCAACTGGCCGAAATCGAAAGATTGGTTCGGATTGCTGGGATCGGAAACGTCGATGCCGTCGATCAGGACCTTGACGTGGTTGGAGTTGGTCCCGCGGATGAACACCGACGTCTGACCGCCGGGTCCGCCAGTTTGCACGATGTTGAGACCGGGAACGAGCGACAGCGCATCGGGAACGGTGCGATACTGATGGCTCTCGATGTCGGCTCCGGTGATGACGGTCGTCGAGCTTGCCGACTCGTAGCTTGGCGTCGGAATGGTCGTTGGGCTGACCACCACCGAATTGCCGGCCGCGCTGATCGTCGGCTTTGATGGTGGCGGTACGGTAACCGAAATCACGGGCAATTCGACCGGCTGCGAAGGTGCAGCCTGTTGCGCGTTCTGCGCGAACGCTTGTCCGCGCGGCAAAAGCACCAGACACAACGCGACAAAAGACACGACGGTACGGCCGGCGCAGCGAAAGCTGCGCCGCATGGCGGCAATATGAGACGACATGGAGACACCTCGGGTAACAGGCCCTGTGGCACGTCACCGCGAACTTGGTGCCCCACTCATCCAGAGGATGATTGGTTCGCCCACCACCGGTACACCCCGACCGACAGCGCTCGCGTATGACCACGGCTGACGGCAGGTCTCCTGGCTCGCGGGTCTTTACCTTCCACCGCCTTCCCGGGACCCGAGATCCCAGTGGACATTTGGCGGAAGATTCGCCGCTTACAGTTGCGGGGGCAGCCGCAGCATTGAGCGTTTGATGGCTCGCACTGCGTTCCCTTTTGATCCCCCGAAGGGGAACCGTCGCGCACGAGATAAGCGGAAAGTTTTTCCGCCGTCAAATGGCGGAGCAAACAAGGAGACGACGCCTAGTGAATATGTGTTACGCCGACCAAAGACCCGCATTGATTGAACCGGTCCGCAACGCGAGTAAATCGAAGAGGGATTTCGGCCCTCAGCGCGACCGCGCGTAGAACGCCATGCGCGCCCGGTTGTGGCCGATATTCGCCGGCGCCAGCCCGGCGTTGAAGCCGGCGGCATCAAGCTTCTCGATCATCGCCGCGTTGGCGTAGCGCGTCAGCCCGAGCTTGGAGCGAAGCTTCCAATAATTCGACAACAGCGTGCGGATGAGGCCCCAGGCCGCGGCGAAGAAAAATCCGTTGTCGGCGCCGAAGCGCAATAATGCGAACGCGTCCGTCACGGCCGGGACGTTGGGTGGAATGATATCGCTGACAACGAGCATGCCGCCGGGCTTCAGCAGCCGGTGAAACAATGCAAACAAACCGCTGGCGCCGCCCACGGTGAGATACTGCACCACCGAGTGGAGCACGATGAGATCGAGCGAATGTTCCGCGAGCCGCGCCGCCTCGTGCGGCGCCAAGACGTGAATGTTTCGCTGGCCGGCAAAGCGATCGACCAGGCCTTCGCGCACGCCGGGCGCCGCCTCGCAGAGAAAAAGCTCGCCGGCCGCCGCCGCGACGAGGTCGGCGTGCAAAGCTTCGCCGCAGCCATAGTCGAGCACGCGGGCCTGCGGCCCCGGCACGAGCGCGGCGATGTCCTTTGCGATCAGCCCGTAATGCACGTCCTTGTGGCGTGCATTGACGTAGATCGAGTGCGGGCTGTCCCAGAAAGCAAGCCAGTCTGTCGTCATGCCCGCCACAGTGCCAGCAACGGCCCGTCCGGTCCAAATACCGGGTCGGCCTCGGACGGCGGCACATTGGGGATAACGGCGAGCGCCTGGGTGTGCTCGGCCTTGCTGCCGCGGCAAAGATTGTATTGTCCGTTCGGCGGATAGGCGCCGATAACCACAAGATCAGGAGTTTGGCTCAGCCGCTGATGGCCGGTGCCGGCCGGCAGCACCACGACGTCGCCGGCCATTACATCGATCGCCTCGCCATTGTCGCCGCCGAAGCGCACCTTGGCGCGGCCGCGCGCCACCGCCATCGCTTCGTGGATCATCGAGTGATAGTGCACGTAGGGATAGATCCCGTTGCGCCATAAACCGCGCCAGCCATTGACCGTAAAGGTTTTTTCGATCAGCGCTTCCGGATCGGGCGAGCCGGTCAGGTCGATCCCGCCGCGATAGAGCACGAGCGGCAACACATTGTTGGGGATATTGCCGTCGTCGGCGAATACATGCGTGATCGGCTGCGCGGTGCGTTTATGGACAATCGGCATGGGGCAGTTCGGCTTTATTTCCGGCAGGCGATGTTGGTGCAGCGGACCTTCTTGGTGCTAACCGCAGGGGGTTGAAATTTCCTAACCCGTTTTTCCTCCCCTGCATGCGGGGAGGTGGCGCGCGAAAGCGCGCCGGTGGGGGTAAGTCGGCACTTCTCGTGTTTAGGCCTGCTTGGCCGCGCGCATCTCGGCGACAAAGCGCTTGAACAGGCCGTGGCTGTCGCGCGGCCCGGGCGAGGCTTCCGGGTGGTATTGGACCGAGAAAACCGGCCGGTCCTTGAGCTTAAGGCCGCAATTGGAGCTGTCGAACAGCGAGACGTGGGTCTCCACCGCGTTGGCCGGCAAGCTTGCACCATCCACCGCAAAGCCGTGATTCATGGACGTGATCTCGACCTTGCCGGTAGTCAGGTCCTTCACCGGATGGTTGGCGCCGTGATGGCCTTGATGCATTTTCATGGTCCGGCCGCCGATGGCGATCGCCAGCATCTGGTGACCGAGGCAGATGCCGAACACCGGCTTCTTTTCGATCAGCTCGCGGATCACCGGCACGGCATATTCGCCGGTCGCTGCCGGATCGCCCGGGCCGTTGGAGAGGAAGATGCCGTCCGGTTTGAGCGCGAGAATATCGGCGGCCGACGTCTGCGCCGGCACCACCGTCACCTTGCAGCGGTTGCCGGCAAGCTGGCGCAGGATGTTGCGCTTGATGCCGTAATCGATAGCGACCACGTGGAATTCGGGGTCGCGCATTTCGCCGTAGCCTTCGCCCCATTGCCAGGGCGTTTCCTGCCAGGTGAAGCGCTGGCCACTGGTCACCATCGGCACCAGATCCATGCCGACCAGGCCCGGCCAGGCTTTCGCCTCGCGCTTGAGCACGTCGAGATCGAAGCGGCCGGTCGGCTCATGCGCGATCACCGCATTCGGCATGCCTTTTTCGCGGATGAAGGCGGTGAGCGCGCGCGTGTCGATGCCGGCGAGGCCGATGACGCCGCGGGCCTTCAGCCATTGATCGAGATGGCGCGTGGCGCGGTAGTTCGACGGTGAGGTGATCGCCGAGTGCAGAATGACGCCGCGCGCGCCCGGCGTTGCCGCCAGGTTCACCGTTTCGATGTCGTCCTCGTTGGTGCCGACATTGCCGATGTGCGGGAACGTGAAGGTGATGATCTGTCCGGCATAGGAGGGGTCGGTCAGGATTTCCTCGTAGCCGGTCATCGCCGTGTTGAAGCAGACCTCGCCGACCGCGTGGCCGGTGGCGCCGAAGCCGAAACCTTCGAGCACCGTTCCGTCCGCCAGCACGAGCAGTGCGGTCGGTTTCGGATCGTCCCAGAGGGTGTGGCTCTGCGGTTGTGTCTGCATCGGCAAGGCCCTACATGATCGGTCTACATATATGCATCGGATGCGCGCCGGCCCCCGCCCGGGGCGCATTTTTGAAAGAGGCCATAGCTGTGCTGCGCGACCAGATCAACACTGCGCTCAAGGAAGCCATGAAGGCCGGTGACGCGCGCCGCGTGTCGACGCTGCGGCTGATCAATGCCGATATCCTCAAGCGCGAGACGAGCGCAGCCGAGCGCGTTTCGCTCAATGACGCCGAAATCCTCGACGTCATGGGCAAAATGATCAAGCAACGGCAGGAATCGCTCGACATCTACGAGAAGGCCGGGCGCACGGAACTGGCCGACCAGGAACGCGACGAGATCGCGATCATATCGGCCTATTTGCCGCAGCAGCTTTCCGACATCGAGGCCGGCGAAGCCATTTCCGGGCTGATCAAGGAACTCGAGGCGGCCACCCTCAAGGACATGGGCCGCACCATGACGGCGCTCAAAGAGCGATTCGCCGGCCGCATGGATTTCGGCAAGGCCAGCGCCATGGTGAAGAAGCTGCTGGCGGGGTGAGGGCTTAGCGGAAATCACCACGACGGTTGATTGGCCGGGGCGCGCGCGTTTGACCTGTGGATAACCGGGACAAGCCGTGGCGGCCCTGCCGCGCGCTTTGGCCGCCCGGTATTTAGGCCGCTCTCGCGCTAGACTTGCGAATCACCATGCGATTCTCGCCGCAATTCCTCGACGAGCTGCGCGCGCGGCTTCCGGCTTCGGAAGTCGTCGGCCGCCGCGTGAAGCTGCGCAAGGCCGGGCGCGAATGGAAAGGACTGTCGCCCTTCAACAAGGAGAAGACGCCGTCGTTCTTCGTCAACGACCAGAAGGCGATGTGGTTTGATTTCTCCTCCGGCAAGAACGGCAACATCTTCGATTTCGTCATGCAGACGGAGGGCGTGAGCTTTCCGGAGGCGGTCGAGCGGCTCGCCGCGCAAGCCGGCGTGCCGCTGCCCGTGATGACCCGCGAGGCGCAAGCCTACGAAGAACACCGCAAGACGCTGCACGACATCGTCGAACTCGCGGCAAAATTCTTCGAAGCAAATCTGGCGTCGCGCGCCGGCGCGCGCGGCCGCGGCTACCTCGCCGATCGCGGCCTCACGCCGGCGACGCAGCTCAAATTCCGGCTCGGCTATGCGAGCGCCGAACAATATGCGCTCAAGGAACATCTCGGCGCGGCGAAAATTCCGGTCGAGGACATGGTGGAAGCGGGGCTTCTGGTTTCCGGCGAAGACATCGCGGTGCCCCATGACCGCTTCCGCGACCGCGTCATGTTTCCGATCAGCGATTGGCGCGGGCGCGTCATCGCCTTCGGCGGCCGCGCGCTCGAAAAGGACGTGTCGGCCAAATATCTCAACTCGCCGGAGACGCCGCTCTTTCACAAAGGCGCGACGCTCTACAACATCGCCGCGGCGCGCGCCGCCGCGCACAATACCAGTAAGCCGGGCGCGGACGATCTGTCAGGACGCGTGATTGCCGTCGAAGGCTATATCGACGTCATCGCCATGGTCACCGCCGGCTATGAAGCGACTGTCGCGCCGCTCGGCACGGCGCTCACCGCCGACCAGCTCGCCCTGATGTGGCGCATGGCGGACGAGCCGATCCTGTGTTTCGACGGCGACGCCGCCGGCCGCCGCGCCGCCTACCGCGCGCTCGATCTCGCCTTGCCGCTGGTCAAGCCGGGCAAGAGTCTCAAATTCGCCTCGCTGCCGGATGGGCAGGACCCCGACGATCTCGTGCGCTCCGGCGGCCGCGAGGCGGTCGAGGATGTGCTCAACGCCAGCCGCCCGCTCGCCGACATGCTGTGGACGCGCGAGAGCGAAGCCGGATCGTTCCAGACGCCGGAGCGGCGCGCCGCGCTCGAAGCGCGCCTAGCCGAAGTCACCGGGACCATCATCGACGAAACCGTGCGTCGTTACTATCGGGAGGAATTTTCCGCCCGGCTGCGTCGGCTATTCGCGCCGGCGGATATCGGGCCGCGGCGCGGGCCCTGGAATGACCAGGCCCGTCGCCCAGGTGGCGCCGCGCGCCAGTTTCCGCGGCGGCCGGCCTTCGGCGAGCAGGGCTATATCGCCACCAGCCCGCATCTCGCCGCAGGCCCGCTGCATCGCGGTCATCGCGCCGCCATCCCGCGCCGCGAGGCGCTGATCCTGCAGGCCGCGCTCAATCATCCGTGGCTCCTGCACGATCGCATGGAAGAATTGGCGGAAACCGAGTTCCGCCACGCCGATACGAAAAAGCTCAAGAGCGCGCTGATCGATATCGTGGCGCACCGTTTCGGGCACGATGCCGGCCACGAAACGCGCCCCGACACCGGCGCCGACAGGGCGGAGCTCAAAGCAGAGCTCGCGCGTGCCGGCTTTGATGATGTTCTCGGCCGGCTCGAGCGCTCGATCACCACGCCGTCGGTCTGGGGCGCCCGGTCGGAGGCGGCGCCGAGCGATGTTTTGCAGACCTGGAAACAGCTTCTTGCCTTGCATCGGCAATGGCATTCCCTAACTAGGGAACTTAAGGACGCGGAATTGGCGCTTGGCCAGGACAACAGCGAAGCCAACTACTCGCGTCTGATCGACGTGAAATCGCGGCTTTCCACGCTCGATGGAACTGAGGCTCTTATCGAGGGGTTCGGCGATCAGTCGGGCCGCCCGACACGATCGTTCTGAGGCCGGTTCGCGTTCGAAGGCCCGGTTCGGCCGGAAAGCCTCATGCGGCGGCGCTGGACGCTGCGCGGGCGAGGGAATAAGAGGGCGCCCGCGGAGTGTAGGGTTAGTCGGAGCTTAACGGAGTTCCGAGACAAGTAGAGGGGCTTCGATTCGGTGGCATCGCTAGCGCGTTGCCCAGTTTTGGGCTTGGATTTGCGGCTTTTGGCGCTGAAAGCCCGATCCCGGCCCGAGACATGCAGGTCCGCCGGCCGACCATGCCCGTATAACGGACATGCTGTCCGGCGGATGGGAGGGTCCGTCTGCCCGGCGTGGGGAACGGCCATAGGGTAGGGGCTAGAGGCTACGGCCGAAGAGAGCAGAGCCGCGCGGCGGTAAGGACAGGCGTTGGTGGAGACGAAGATGGCAACTAAGACTGTGGGCAGCATCAAGACGGTCGCGAGCAAGGTGAAACTCGCGCCCCAGAAGTCCGCTCCGCCCAAGGAGGGTGAAACTCCCGAGAAGGACGGTCCCGAGACCCCGGATGCCCCGCTGCCGCTGCTCGATCTTTCCGACGCCGCCGTCAAGAAGATGATCAAGCAGGCCAAGAAGCGCGGCTATGTCACTTACGAACAGCTGAACTCGGTCATGCCCTCGGAGGAAGTCACCTCCGAGCAGATCGAGGACGTGCTCGCGATGATGAGCGAGATGGGCATCAACGTCGTCGAGACCGAGGAAGCGGACTCCGACGAGGAAGAGGGCGCCCGCGAAGAGCCCGAAGAAGAAGAATCCGAAGGCGGCGACCTGGTCGAGGTCACGCCGAAGACGCCGGCCAAGTCGGAAGGCAAGGAGCCGGCCGAGCGCACCGACGATCCGGTGCGCATGTACTTGCGCGAAATGGGTTCGGTCGAGCTTCTGTCGCGCGAGGGCGAAATCGCCATCGCCAAGCGCATCGAGGCCGGCCGCGAAGCCATGATCGCCGGCCTGTGCGAGAGCCCGCTCACCTTCCAGGCCGTCATCATTTGGCGCGACGAGCTCAACGAAGGAAAAGTCTTCCTCCGCGACATCATCGATCTCGAAGCGACCTATGCGGGCCCCGACGCCAAGAATGCGGCCGCCGCCGGTCCTGCCGGCGAACCGCCTGTGCCGGGCGCCGTTCCGGGCTTCCCCGGGCAGCCGCCGCAGGCCGTTGCGCCGCCGTCGGCGCCGCCCGCCGCCACGCCGTTCAAGCCGCAGCCCGCCGCAGCCGACGGTGAAGAAGCAGCGCTTGAAGCCGCCATTGGCGAAGCCGAGTTGGACGAGGACGATCTCGAAAACTCGATGTCGCTTGCCGCAATAGAGGCCGAGCTCAAGCCGAAAGTGCTCGAGACCTTCGACACCATCGCCGACACCTTCAAGCGGCTGCGCCGCCTCCAGGACATCGACATCCAGAACAAGCTGTCGAGCGGCAACGACAAGCTGTCGCCCAATCAGGAGCGGAAATACAAGAAGCTCAAGGAAGAGATCATCGTCGAGGTGAAGTCGCTGCGGCTCAATCAGGCGCGCATCGATACGCTGGTCGAGCATCTCTACGACATCAACAAGAAGCTCGTCGGCCA
>DATMQV010000270.1:0-16583 GCA_035566615.1 Xanthobacteraceae bacterium | reverse complement strand
TCGTCGCTTGCCGGCAATTCGGCGCTCGGCCGCCTGGTCGAGCCGTCGGAGATCGCCAAGGTCGTGACATTTCTCGCTTCGCCGCTTGCGTCCGCCATTACGGGTGCGAACGTGCCGGTCGATTGCGGCTGGCTGGTCGCGCCGTCCTGGCACACCTATGGCGGCTTGCGACAACCAGGCAACGCTTGAGGGTTGATGCTCAGCCGCGCCGATAGCGCGGCATGCGCGAAGCGCAAAACAAGGAAGCAAGAAAAGGACGGATGTCATGACGACCTTCTCCGCCGATCTCGCCAAATTTCTCGTCGGTCTGCGAACGGAGAACATGCCGCCCGAGGTCGTCCAGAAAGCTCGCGTTTGTTTGTACAACGCATTCGGCATGGGCATTAACGGCCATGCCACCCCGTATGCGCCGGTCGCTCGCGCGGCCGCGCTCGCGCTTGACGGCGAAGTGGCAGGCGGGGCGACGCTCTTTCTCGACGGCCGCCGCACCACCGTCGGCGGCGCGTGTTTGGCCAACTCGGCGTTGTTTCATGGCCGCGCCCAGGAAGACACCTGCGGCGCGGCGCATTTCGGCACCATACTGATCCCGCTGCTCACGGCGATGATCGAGGCGAGAGGCTATCCGCTGGCGCGCCTGATCCCGGCGCTGGTTGCGGGCTACGAAGCAGGCGGCGTGCTCGAGAAGGCGCTTTCCGGCAAGACCACGCCCGGCGGCTTCCGCTCTTCCGCCATCTACGGCACGATCGCCGCAAGCGCGGCGGCAGCGAAGCTCATGGAGCTTTCGGCGGAGCAGACGGCGGCGTCGCTCGCCAACGCGGTGTCGTTCGCCGGCGGCTTGCTGCAATCCTTCGCCGACGGCACTGACGAATGGCGTTATCAGGTCGGCGCGGTCGCACGCAACGGACTGGTCGCCGCCGAGCTCGCCCGCGCCGGCTCGGTCTCGGCACCCCACGCGTTCGAGGGCAAATCCGGTTTCGCCCGCGCCTTCGCTAGGGGCGATCTCGACGGCAATCTCATTGCTTCGCTCGGCGAGGATTGGTCCATTCTGCGCGTCGCGTTCAAGCCGTTCCCGGTGTGCGCCTTCAATCAGACGCCGGTCACCGGCGCGCTGGTGCTGCGTGAGCAACTGCGATCAGCGCCGGCGAAAGTGCGCGTGCGCATGAATCCGTACGAGACCGGCTATGCCGGCATGGATGCGGTCGGACCGTTCCACACCATTTCCGGCACGCTGATGAGCATTCCGTTCTGCATCGCCACGACGCTCATCCACGGCGCGCCGACCACGCGCCACATGACGACGTACGACGATCCGGCGGTGAACGACCTGATCACGCGCGTCGAGCTCGTTTCCGATGCTTCGATCCCGATCTTGAGCGCGGTGATCGAAGCCGAGACCGCCGACGGGGCCAACCAGGTGCGCGAGCAAAGAATGACGGCCGCCGACTATGCCTACGACCTGCCGACGCTGTCGGCGATGCTGCGCCGGATCGGCGGCGAGGAAGGTGTGCCGATGTCGGCGTTCGATCGGCTCGAGCGCTTTGTCGAACGCCTGCCGCAGGGCTCGATCGACGACGCCATCTCCGTCTTCAAGCTTGCGCCCTCGCAAGCGCGGGCGGCGTAAGGCTTTCACGGGCGTGTACTGATAAATTCGTCAGCCGATGTCCTGCTTCTGCGGCAAAACGGACCTCATCGTGACGAGCGCGTGACTTCCGGCTTTGGGTCAAACCGGCCATCTTAAATTGGGGCTTGCTCGTAGATTTTTGCTCCGATGCATGTGCTAATGTTGTAGCAGGTACTTCTCGCAATTTTTGGTCAAGGTTATGATCTGGCGGGTGGCTGTCGTGATTTTGAGCAGTGCGGCAGGCGCATTGCTCGTATTTATTGCGATAATATTCTTTTTTATAACGCACCAATATTGTTGTAGTCGCTTTGATCCCGGCGAGTGGAAGCGAGCGGGTCAAGGGACGGATGGGCAGGTTACAAAGAAGGAAATGGAATGCTTGCGCGGGCGAATGCTCCACGATCTCAGGACGATGTACCTGAAGCGGGGCATGTCGACAGAAGAGCTGATTTCTTTGCTTGGACCATTCACGCGGTCAATCGCGGATCGTGAGAACAACTGCTATAGTTATAGTGTCGGCTACTGCGGAGGACTGGGTTTCGACCTCAACGTCATCACATTCTGTTTTGATGCCTATGGGCGTCTCTTGGATGCACAAGGCAAGATTGGAGGATAGCTCTTTAGCTTGATTGCATGGTTACGCAGGGAACGCCTGCTTTTGGCACCTTTCGGTTCCCGTGAGATGTCCGACTTGAGTCCGCGAAAATCGGCCAAGGCAGACATTGATCGGGTCTCTGTCACCAATCGCGATTCCATGAATACATGCCTAGCCAATCGCCGCCAGACATTCGTCGTTGCGAGAAGCAACGCGACGAAGCAATCACACAGCGTCGCGCCGGATTGCTTCGCGGAGTTCATGGTCGGGCCGGCCACTTTGGGCCGGACCCGTTGGCTTGCAATGACAAGCCCAAAACTCAATACTTCTTGAATCCGACGAGTTCGTGGAATTTCAGCTCCTTGGCGTTGAGCTGATAAACCGCGACCTCAGTGCCGGCCAGCTGCTGCGGATTGTCGAAGCTCACCGGCGCGCTCAAGCCGCCGGTGTCGAGATTCTTGGTCTGACGAAGCTTCTCGATCGTGCAGGCGCGGGTCAGGTCCTTGCCGCATTCCTGCATCGCATGCGCCAGGCTCTTCAAGCCCACATAGGTGACGAAGGTGTAGCGGCTCACGCCGGCCAGTTCCTCCGGCGTGGTGAACTGCTTGGCCATGGCGAGAAACTTCTCCACCGCCGGTCCGGTGAGCGCGACATAATCGCCGACCAGATAATCGTAGCCGGCCGGCGCGGCGAGCTTGGCGGAGGCCGGAATGCCTTCGCTCCACACGTCGGCCGATTGGATGTCCATGTCGAGCTTGCGCGCTTCCGACAGAATATTGGCGGCGCCGGCAAAGATCCCGCCGTTGGCCAGCACGTTGATGCCGGCCTGTTTCATCTGCGCCATCTCGGCGGCGAAGTTCGACGAGCCTTTCTTGAACCGCAGCCGGATGCCGTCCTTCACGCCGAATTCCTTCACCGCGCGCTCGTAGCCGGCCTCGACTTCCTGACCGAAATCGTCGTCCTGACGAATGATGCCGTAGACCGGATTCTTCGGCTCGGAGTGATCGTGAATGTATTTGAGCTGCGCGTAGAACGCGTCCGAATAGCTGGCGCCGAAGGTGAACACCGACGGCCGCACCGGCTTGTAGATCAGCGCCGACGGCGCCGTGGTCACCACCGTCGGCAGATTGTTCTCGGTGATCAGTGGCATCATGGCGAGCACGTTCGCCGTGCCGGAGGTGCCGTTGAGCGCGAAGATGCCGTCTTCCTCGAGCAGCTTGGTCAGCGCCTGGAAGGAACGCGACGGAATGTAACCGTCGTCTTCGGTCAGGATCTTGATCTTGCGGCCGTTGATCCCACCCGCGGCGTTGATCTCGCCGGCCGCGATCTTGGAGCCGAGCGACACGCCGCGGCCGACGAAGGCCGCGGGTCCTGTCATGATGTTGACGTCGCCGATCTTGATCTCGGTATCGCTGACGCCGGGATCGCCCGCCCATGCCGCCGTCGCGGACAGCAGTGCCGCCGCCACCACGCTCGTTGCAATCTTCATTCGTGTCCTCCCTTGGTAAGCCGTGGTCTTCGATCGTTTCAGTAAGCCAGCGGCCAATTGCTCCAGTATTTGCGCGCATCCCGCCAGAAGCCGATCAGGCCGTCGGGCTTGAAGCGCAGAAACAGCACGATCACGAGTCCGTTGGCGATGCCGCGGATTTCGTAGACATAGTTGGTGTAAAGCGGCGAGCCGGAGTCGATCACGGTCGACAGCACAAGCCGGATCGCCTCGGGCAGATAAGACAAGAACACTGCGCCGAGCACCGCGCCGGCGACCGAGCCCAATCCGCCAAGAATGATGATCGCCAAAGCCTCGATCGAGAGGATCAGGGCGAAGACGTCGATATTGACGAAGCGGATCTGGAGCGAAAGCAGCGCGCCGGCGATGGCGACGATGAAAGAACTGACCACAAACGCCAGTAGCTTGTAGCGCACAAGATCGATGCCCATCACGCGTGCTGCGATGTCGTGGTCGCGGATCGCGATCCAGGCGCGGCCGATGCGGGTGCGCAAAAGATTGAGCGCGGCGAAGATGGTCGCGACGGCAAGCGCCAGCGTCAGATAGTAAAGCGCGGGGCCGCGCTGCAGGCCGAAGCCGAACAGTTTTGCGCCGGTGACGAAGACGCCGTTCGGTCCGTGCGTCAGCCGTTCCGCATAAAGAATGATGTGATTGATGATGAACGCGAACGCGAGCGTTGTGATAGCGAGATAGAGTCCCTTCAGGCGCAAGGACGGAATACCAACCACGATGCTGACCAGAGCGCCGGCGATGCCGGCAACGGGCAGGCTGACCCAGACCGGCAGATGATAGTCCGTGAGCAGGATCGCATTGGTATAGGCGCCGACCGCCAGGAAGCCAGCCTGGCCGAGCGAAATAAGCCCGGTGGTGCCGGTCAGAAGGTTCAAGCCGACCGCGCCGATCACGGCGATCAGGGCCGAGACCATCAGCGTCAGCGCATAGGCGCCGACCAGGTACGGCGCCACGATCAACGCAGCGATCAGCGCGGCGCTCCAGGCCCACGCCGCCTTGCTGTCGCTCAGCGCGATGATCTGACCGACGCTTTCTTTGTAGTTGCCCGTGCGCATAAATGTCAGACCCGCTCGATATCGGCGCTGCCGAATAGGCCATACGGCCGCACCATCAGCACGACGATGATCACCACGAAGCCCGCGATCTCGCGCAGGCCCTCGCCCAGATAGCCCTGCGCCAGATTCTCGATCACGCCGATGGTCAACCCGGCGAGCGAGGCGCCGATGACTGAATCGAGCCCGCCGAGAATGACCGCGGGAAACGATTTGAGCCCCTGAAACCACAGATCAGGCGCGAGCTTGAAGTTGATCGCGAACAGCACGCCGGCAACCGCGGCGATGGCAGCCGACAGCATCCACGCCGCCGCATGAATGCGGTCGACGCTGACGCCCATCAGCAACGCAGCCGTCTCGTTGGCGGCCACCGCCCGCATCGCCATGCCGAGGCGTGTGAAGCGCAGGAACAGCCAAGCGCACAGCGTCACCAGCGCCAGCGCGCCGAGCAAACAAAGCTGCGCCGGATAAAACGGCACGCCGGCGACGGAGACGACGCCGGTCGGCAATCCGGCCGGGAAATTCAGTGGCTCGGAGCCCCAGATCACAACCACGATGCCGCGCAGGATCACCGCGAGCCCGACCGTCGCCATCACGATCGAGAAGACCGGCTCGCCCAGCATCGGCCGGATGATGAGCCGTTCGAGCACAAGCCCGATCGCCATGGAAATGGGAATCGTCACCACGAGCAGCGGGAAGAACGACAGCCCGAGCGCGTTGGCGAGGCTGAAGGAAACGTAGGCCGTCAGCATGACCAATTCGCCCTGGGCGAAATTGACCACGCCGGTCGATTTGTAGATCAGCGCAAACCCCATGGCGATCAGGCCATAGGTTGCGCCGCTCACGAGCCCGGTGGCGACGAGCAGCGCCAGGAAATCCATTAGGCGGCGCTCCCGTAAATCTCGACGATCTCGTCGCGGAATTTCTGCTCGATCATCCGGCGGCGCACTTTCATCGTGGCGGTCAATTCACCGTCGTCGTGATCGAGCTCCTTCGACAGGATGACGAATTTGCGCACGTTCTCGACGCGCGCGAAGCGGTCGTTGACGCGCTTGACCTCGCCGGCGACGAGCTCGCGCACGCGCTCGTTCTCGGCGAGCGAGCGATAGGTGGTGTACGCGATGCCCTGGCGCTGCGCCCACTTGCCGGTGGTCTCGAGATCGATCTGGATGAGCGCCGCCAGGAAATGGCGGCCGTCGCCGAGCAGGATGGCCTCGCGAATATACGGCGAGTCCTTCAGCGCATTTTCGATCAGGGACGGTGTGATGTTCTTGCCGCCCGACGTGATCAGAATGTCCTTCTTGCGATCGACGATGCGGATTTCGCCGTTGTCCTCAATCTCGACGATGTCGCCGGTATGCAGCCATCCGTTGACGATGGCGCGCTTGGTCGCCTCATCGTCAAACAGATAGCCTTTGAAGACGCTCGAGCCGGAAAGCAGCAACTCATTATCGTCGGCGATGCGGTGGGCGACGCCGTCGACCGCAAGCCCGGAGCAGCCGGACCTGGTGGCGCCGGGTCGCTGCATGAAGGCAACGCCGCTGCTCTCGGTCATGCCGTAGATCTGATAGATCGGCACGCCGAGAATCCAGAAGAACAGCAGTACTTCCGGCGAAACAGTGGCGCCGCCACAGAAGCCGCAGCGCACTTTGTTGATGCCGAGGAAACGCTGCAGGCTGCCGAAGCAGGCAAGCCACAACAGCGCAAAGACGAGGCGGTCGCGCAGGTTGGCCGGCGCACCGCCATTGGCGAGCCGGCGCTCTGCGATCGGCCGGCCGAATTTCATGCAAATTTCGAAGACCCGGCGCTGCACCGGGGTGGTGTCGCGAATGCGATAGTCGATGCTCTGCTGCATCTTCTCCCAAATGCGCGGAACGCCAAGAAAGCCCTTTGGAGCGATCTCACGCAGATTGACCACGACGGTATCGACCGATTCCGCGAAGCTCACCACGCAGCCGGTCAGAAGCTGCATGATGGTGGAGAAGCTTCGCTCCGCCACATGGCAGAGCGGCAAATAGCAGAGCACCGAGTAGTTCTGCGCATTCAGCCCAAGGACGGAGATGACCTGCACCGAGGTGTGCATCATGCTGCGGTGGCTGAGCAGCGCGCCTTTCGGCGTGCCGGTGGTGCCGGACGTATAGACGATGATGGCTGTGTCGTCGGGCTTGCCGGCGGCGAGTGCGGCGTCGACCGACGCGCCGAATTCGGCCTCTTCGCTCTCGCCGAGCGCCATCACCGCGGCAAAGGACATCAGGCCGTCCTGCTTGTAGTGGCGCATGCCTTTCATATCGACACAGACGATGGTGGTCAGGTCGGGCAGGCCGCCTTCGTTGCGCTGGGCATCGAGCACCTTGTCGGTCTGCTCCTGATCGCCGCAGACGACGATCTTGGCGCGCGAGTGGCGCAGGATGTATTGCAGCTCCGGCCAAGGATTGGTCGGATAAATGCCCAGACACGCGCCGCCGATCATCTGCGCCGCGAGATCGGCGTAGAGCCATTCCGGCGTGTCGTCGCTCGCGACTGCAAGCCGATCGCCGGCCCGGAAGCCGAGCGCATGGAGCCCGATAGCGAAACGCCGCGCTTTCTCGAAGTACTCGCGCCAGTTCGTGCGCCGCCACACGCCGAAATCCTTCTCGCGCAGCGCCAGGCGCTCGCCCTGCGTTTCGGCGCGATATTTCAGTGCCTGCGGCATGGTCATGAGCGAAAGGCGCTTGAGCTCTTCGTTCATGCGGCGGCCCGTTTGGCGCCGAGATAGGCAGCGACGACCGCCTCGTTCAGGGCGGCTTGCGCCGGCGTTCCCTCGGCGATCTTGCGGCCTTCGTTCATCACGCAGACATGGTCGGAAATATCCATCACAATGCCCATGTCGTGCTCGACCATCAGGATGGTCATGCCGAGCTCTTCCTTTAGATCGAGGATGAAGCGCGCGATATCCTCGCGCTCTTCTTGGTTCATCCCCGAGACCATTTCGTCGAGCAGCAAGAGTTTCGGCGAGATGGCGAGCGCCCGACCAAGCTCCACCCGTTTCTGCAAGCCGTAAGACAGCGAGCCGACCGTATGATCGCGGATGTCTTCGATCTCCAGAAAGTCGATGATTTCCTCGACGCGCTCGCGCGCTTTGATCTCTTCCGTGCGCGCTCGACCCAAGAAAACGGCGGCGGAAATCGCATCGGTGCGCAGCCGCGTATGCATGCCGACCAGGATGTTGTCGACGACGGTCTCGTGCTTGAAGACCGCGAGGTTCTGGAAGGTGCGGGCAATGCCAAGGCGCGCCAGCGCATGCGTCGGGAGCTTGGTGAGATCCCGCCCGTCAAAAAGGATCTGGCCGGCGGATGGCCGGAACACTGCGCTGATCAGATTGAAGAGTGTCGTCTTGCCGGCGCCGTTCGGGCCGATCAGGCTGCAAATCTGGCCGGCTTCGACCTTGAAGCTCACATCCTTGACGGCGGTCAGGCCGCCGAAGCGTTTGGAGACGCCAACGATATCGAGAAGCGCGCTCACGACAGCCACCGCTTGCGCCGCTTATAATGCTTGACGTCGCGCATGCTCTTGCGCTGTCCGGCCGAGAAGCCGAGGTAGAATTCCTGCACGTCATCGTTGGCGCGCAGCTTCTCCGAGCGGCCGTCGAGCACGATACGGCCGTTCTCGAGAATGTAGCCGTAGGATGCGACCTCGAGCGCCAGCCGCGCGTTCTGTTCGACCAGCAAGATCGTCAGGCCGCTGTCGCGATTGAGCGCCACCAGCGCTTCGAAAATCGCGTCGACGATTTGCGGCGCGAGCCCGAGCGATGGCTCATCGAGCATGAGCACGCGCGGCCGCCCCATCAGCGCACGTCCCACCGCCACCATCTGCTGCTCGCCGCCGGACAAGTAGCCCGAAATTTGCGACCGCCGCTCCTTGACGCGCGGGAACAACATGTAGATTTGCTCGATGGTCTCCGCACACTCAGCCCGCGCGCGCGTAAAGCCGCCCATCAGCAGATTCTCTTCCACCGTGAGCGTCGCGAACAGCGCGCGCGCCTCCGGCACTTGCAACAGGCCGGCACGGACGATCTCGCGCGGCGAGCGGCCGGAGATTTGCGCGCTATCGAGATGAACGCTGCCTTTGACAATCTCGCCGTCTTCTTGCTCAAGCACGCCGGAGATCGCTTTCAGAATGGTCGATTTGCCGGCGCCGTTGGAGCCGAGCAACGCCACGATCGCGCCGGCCGGCACGTCGAGCGACACATCGCGCACGGCCTCGATCGCGCGGTCGTAAAGAACTTGCACGTTTTTCAGCGACAACACGGTATTATCCGCCGCCGATAGTGCGAGAACGATGGGCGACGCACCGATGAAAGTCATTCATCGGCGCCAGCGGGGTGTCTTGATGCGGGTTCGGTCGCGGGGAAAAGCGGCGCATCGCTGGCCACAGAGCGCCATTGCGGGCTATCTCGGCCCAACTCCCACAAGCTGGGCTGTCAAGCACCCAGTCCCCCCGTTTCTCAAATATTCGCGTCGCTGCCAGAGGCTGGTTGAAAGCAACTTGCGCGGCGTCATCGTATGATGAATGATCTTCATTAACGGCGAAGGCCGAGCCTTTGTCAATGATAATGCGGACGCATCGATCCGTTTGGGGGAAGGCGGGGAAATAGGGGCGGCGATATGAAGGACGCTCAGTCCAGCGCACGCAAGACGAGTGCCGCCGACATTCGCAGGTCCGGCCGGCTCAGCGTCTATGAACTGTTCGCCGCGCAAGTTCAGCGCGATCCGAACGCCGTGGCGATCGAGCAGGGCGGCTCGCGGCGCTCGTACGGCGCTCTCAACGAGCGCGTGGTGCGTCTTGCCGCAGCGCTCCACGGCAAGGGCGTGCGCTACGGCGATCGCATCGGGCTCCTGTCGGAGAACCGTGCCGAATATATCGAGATCGAGCTTGCCGCTGCCTATCTCGGCGCCATCGTGGCATGTCAGAATTGGCGGCTTGCCGCCGCCGAATTGCAGCATTGCCTGGATCTGGTCTCGCCCGCTTTGGTGATCGCCTCGCGGCGGTTCGCGCAAACGCTGTCTGCGCTCGATCTGCACGGCGTCGCAAGCTTCATCATCGAGGATGATCACGAAGCGCTGGTGCAAACCACGCGACCGCTTGCCGAGCGTCCCGATGTCGATCCGGAAGACGGGCTCGTCATTCTCTACACCAGCGGCACCACCGGCCTGCCGAAGGGCGCGCTGATCAGTCACCGCGCCGAGATTGCGCGCATGGCGCTTCTGCGCATGGACATACGTTCGACCGAGGAGGACGGCTTTCTTGCTTGGGCGCCGATGTTCCACATGGGCTCGACCGACCAGATGCTCGGCGCGCTCATGTCCGGCGCGACGGTCTATGTGGTCGACGGCTTTAATGCGGAAGTGATCGTCGACGTCATGGGGCGGGCGCGGCTTGGCTGGCTGTTGCTGATGCCTGGTTCCATCGAACCTGTCGTGGCCTTGCTGAAGGCGCGCGGCCGCCGGCCCAAAGGCATTCGCGCGGTGGGCGCGATGGCCGATCTGGTGCCGAAGAAGCTGATCGCCGAACTGACGGGGCTTTCGGGCGCGCCCTATCTGAACAGTTTCGGTGCAACCGAGACCGGGCTGGCGCCGGCTTCGGCCTCGCTCATCGCGCCGGGCGAGTTCCCAGCAAGCTTGTCGAAGCGAAAGAGTGGGCTTTGCGACTTTCGCCTGGTCGATCCTGATGGCGAGGATGTTCCGGACGGCGATCCGGGCGAAGCCGCGGTGCGCGGGCCGACCGTGTTCAGCGGCTATTGGAATGCGGAGGCGACCAACGCGCGCGACTTTAAGAACGGCTGGTTCCGCATGGGCGATCTCTTTCGCCGCAACCCGGACGGCAGCTACGATTTCGTCGACCGGGCGAAATACATGATCAAATCCGGCGGCGAGAACATATATCCGGCCGAGATCGAGCGCGTTCTGTTATCGGATCCGCGGGTGAGCGACGCCGTCGTGGTGCGCAAACGCGACGCCAAATGGGGCGAAGTTCCCGTCGCCTTTATCTCGCGGCGTGACGAGCGCTTGAGCGAAACCGATATCGAGGCCGTGTGTCGCAAATCGCTCGCCGGCTACAAGCGGCCGAAGGAAGTGCATTTCATGCGGTTCGAGGATTTCCCGCGCAGCACCACGGGCAAGATCCTGCGCCACGAAATGGAGAAGAAGCTGCCTTGAGCGAGCAGTGGGCCGAAAACGCGCGCATGATCCCGAAAAGTGGAAACCGGTTTTCGGGTCAAGATCATGCTCAAATAAAGAATCTAACGGGTCAAGATGGAAGCCGAGACACGTAGGACAAAGCAGCAGACGGGAGATAATTCCATGGCGCAAGCCGGAACGCTTCGCCGGGTGAGCAGACTGCCCGCGGAGCGGCGCATCCTCGACATCATGACCGCGGCGCGAGCGGTGTTCACCGAAAAAGGCTACAACGACGCCCTGATTTCCGACATCGCCGAACGCGCCGGCGTCGTGGAAGGCAGCATCTACCGCTTCTTCACCAACAAGCGCGATCTGCTCGTGCGTGTCGTCGAGCATTGGTACGAGGACATGCTTGCGGACGACGACGAGCAGTTCGCGAGCGTGCGCGGCACCTGGAACAGGATTCGTTTCATCGTCCACCATCATCTCGGCACGATCCGTCGCGAGCCCGCGCTTTGCCGCCTGGTGTTCCAGGAACTGCGGCCCGATCCGTTGTATCGGCAGACGCGGCTGTTCAAGCTCAATCAGGCCTACACCCATCGCCTCATTGAGGTGGTGAAGGAGGCGGTAGCGCAGGGCGAGTTCAGGCCCGATGTCTCGCCGGCCTTGGTGCGCGACATGATCTATGGCTGCATCGAGCATCGCACCTGGGCGTTCCTGCGCAACGAGGGCGATTTCGACACCGACGCGACCGCGGACGGCATCACCGATGTCGTCTACGGCGGCCTTGTCGCGCGCAAGCCCGAAGACGAGCCGATGGCGAAAGCGCTCGCGCGCATGGAGGACGTCGCCACGAGGCTCGAGCGGCTGGCCGGCTCGCAAGGGGATTAGCCGGTAGCCCGCATAAGCGTAGGCGATATGCGGGGCGCGGCTTCAAAGCCAATTCCCGGATGTCGCTTCGCTCATCCGGGCTGGGTGTGTTCTTTCCCGTCACCCTGAGGTGCCCGCGGAGCGGGCCTCGAAGGGCGACGGGCCCGGGCCGTGCATCCTTCGAGGCTCGCTTCGCTCGCGCCTCAGGATGACGGACTAAGCTCAGTGACTCAGCAGCTAGCAAATCCTTACAAAGGATACCCGACGAGCTGTCCGTTCTCGATGCGCTCGATGTATTCAGTCATGCCGTAGCCCTGCTGGCCGTTCCAGGTGAAGCGCGTGAAGCCTTCGGCGATGCGCGATTCAAGCGTCTGGCCGTTCACTTTGCGGCGGTTGCGCAAAGGCGCGAGCGTCATGATCTCGCCGGTGATGACCGCCTTGCGGTTCGCTGTGCGCACGCCGATCTCGACGCGCCGCGGGTCTTTCTGGTCGGTCCATTCCGTCGCCAGGTCCATATCGACGATGTCCTCATATTGGCCGTCGACCAGGAGCACGCCGACGCGCCGCGACTTGCCGGCCTCGTCGGTGATCTTGAGCAGCATAAGGCCGTCGCCGTTCGGAAAATTGGCGAGGAACAGCCGATACCAATAGATCGCCTGCCAGTAACGCGGCCCCCAGGAATGATCGCGCCAGCCGTGGCCGTCGATCGGGAACGTCTCGCTCCCGACCCGGATTTCGCCATGCACGCGAGAATGCTGGTTGAAATGACCGCGCGAAAAATTGCGGCCATACATGGTCTGTGCCGCATCGTTGACCGGCTCGCCGCCGTGCACCGGCGATTCAGCCTCGAGCGTCCAATGGACATGGCCGGGCAGGCGCGGTCCGTCGGCGAACAGCGTTTTCGGATCGCGCAGCGCGTTCGGGTCCTTCACGATCATCAACTCGCCGTCGAAGGACATTGATACTTTTTTCAACGGCTCGATGACCGCGTAGGAAAGCCCGCCCGCGTCGAAGCGCTCATTGCTGGTGATGTCCGGGCGCTGAAACTGACAGGCAATGCGGCCGTCGGGCAGATAAAGGCACACCGACAGTTCGGCGTAGCCTTCATTGACCCGGTTGCCGAGCCGCATCCAGCCTCCGACCGGAGAGGCGCTGTTGAAGCCGTTGGTATAGACGCTTTCGTTGAAATTCACCGACGCGTCCGGCTTGTGCGTCATCTCGTCGTCCGGCCGCATCACAAAGTCGCCCATCGTCAAGCTCCCGCGTTTCCATATGTCTGATCGCCGGCGCGCACCAGAACCAGCATGCGGCCGCGCTGCACTACCTGATCGTTCTGATTGATGACCTCGAACACGAAGGTCGCAAGCTCACGCCCCACCTTCGACGTCGGCCGCTGCTCCTCGAGCGTCACGCGCGAGCGGATCGTGTCGTCGATCTTCACCGGCCCGCAGAAATCCCAGTTCAGATTAAGCAGTCCGATAACGCGTTCGCCGAGAACGCCGGTTTGCGTGAGCATGCCGATGGCGGTCGCCATCGCCAGCGGACCGTGCGCAATGCGCGTCCCGAACGGCGAGGATTTCGCGAACACTTCGTCAACATGAATCGGCGTGAAGTCGCCGACCAGGCCGGCAAACAAATTGATGTCGCCGGCGCCGATTGTGCGTCCCGGCGTCGTCAGCGATTGTCCCGGCGTCAGCGTGGCCACGGCGATTGTCCCCGTTCAGTTCGCGGCGCGCGCCAGTTCGATGCGCGCCAGCGCTTCGCGATGCACTTCGTCGGGGCCGTCGCCGATGCGCAGAAAGCGTGTTTCGGCGAACGCTTCCGCCAGGAAGAAGTCCTGCGACAAGCCGGCGCCGCCATGCACCTGAATCGCGCGGTCGATCACGGCGCCGGCCATCGTCGGCACGATTACCTTGACGATGGCTATTTCGGCGCGCGCGGCCTTGTTGCCGGCCGTGTCCATCATCCACGCGGCCTTGAGCGTCATCAGCCGCGCCTGCTCGATGTCGCAGCGCGATTGCCCGATCGCCTGCCGCACAGCGCCCATTTCCGCAAGCGTCGAGCCGAAGGCGACGCGCGCCTTGGCCCGCGCGCACATGCTCTCCAGTGCGCGTTCGGCAAGCCCGATGAAGCGCATGCAGTGATGAATGCGGCCGGGGCCGAGCCGCCCTTGCGCGATCTCAAAGCCGCGGCCTTCGCCGAGCAGCATGTTGTCGGCCGGCACGCGTACATTGTCGAAGATTATTTCGGCGTGCCCGAACGGCGGATGCTCGTAGCCGTAAACCGAGAGCGGGCGCTCGACGGTCACGCCTGGCGTATCCATCGGCACAAGGATCATCGATTGCTGCTTGTGCTTGGGCGCGCCCGGGTCGCTCTTGCCCATGACGATCGCCACTTTGCAGTGCGGCGACATGGCGCCGGTGATCCACCACTTGCGGCCATTGACCACATAGTGATCGCCGTCGCGCTTGATCGCGGTCTCGATGTTGGTGGCGTCGGAGGAGGCGACCCGCGGCTCGGTCATGGCGAAGCACGAACGAATTTCGGCCGCGAGAAGCGGCTTGAGCCAGCGCTCTTTCTGCTCCGCCGTGCCATAGGCCGCGAGCAATTCCATGTTGCCGACGTCCGGCGCATTGCAGTTGAAGATTTCCGGTGCCACGAGCGAACGCCCGAGCGTCTCGCACAGATGCGCATATTCGAAATTGTTCAGGCCCTGGCCGCCGGCACCGTGATGGAAAAGGTTCCACAAGCCGCGCGCCTTGGCTTTGGCCTGCAGCTCCTTGAGCAGCGGCTGAGGCGCCCAGCGCTCGGCGCCGTCGGCATTGGCTAGCAGCGCCTTCTCGTTCGGATAGATGTGCGCGGCCATGAAGCTTTTCAGCTCGGCGTGCAGCGACTTGGCGTGGTCCGACAACTCGGCGAACATTGGCTTTTCCTTCCGCAACTCTTGCCGCTGCGCTCAATCGTTGGTGCTTAATCGTTTTTGGCGCCGATTTTTTCGCGCTTGACCACGATGCCGGCGGCTTCCCGGTCCCAGGTGTCGGTCGTCAGCCCCTCGGCGCGCAGCTTAACCTTCTCGATCTTCGCAGTGGGCGTGCGCGGTAGCGCCTCGACCACGCGCACGTAGCGGGGCACCATGAAGTGCGCCATGCGCGGGCGCAAAAATTCGATCAAAGCGGCGGGATCGAACGCTTCGCCTTCCTTGATTGCGATCACGGCGCAGACCTCGTCCTCGGCGATCTCGCTCTTGACCGCGATCGCGGCCGCCTCGCGGATCGCCGGATAGGCCAGCACTTCGGACTCGACTTCGAATGAGGAAATGTTCTCGCCGCGCCGCCGGATCGCGTCTTTCAGGCGATCGACGAAATAGAAGTTGCCCTCGGCGTCGCGCTTGAATCCGTCGCCGGTATGAAACCAGCCGTTCCGCCAGGCGGCGGCCGTCGCGATCGGATTGCCCGCATAACCGTGGCTGGTTGCCCAGGGACAGTCGATGCGCACCACGAGTTCGCCGACCGCGCCGACCGGTAGCTCGCAATCGTTCTCGTCGATGATGCGGACATCGACGCCCGAGCGCATGCGGCCGGCGCTGCCGAGCGCGGTCGGGTTGGCGCCGGTGACGATCGGCATGGAGATCTCGGTCATGTTGAAATGCGTATAGATGTCGGTGCCGAAGCGCGCGTGAAATTGCGGCGCGGTTTCATTCAGCGGCACATAGGTGCAGGTCTTGAGCGGATGGTCCTTGTCGTTGGAGGAGGGCGGGCGCTTGAGCAAAAAGCCGCCCATCACGCCAAGCAGGATCGAGGTGGTGATGCCGGCCTTGCGGACGGTCGGCCAGAACGCTTCGGTGTTGAAGGAATCCACCATGGCGATCGACCCACCATGGATCAGCATGGCGGTGACCGGCATCACGCCGCCGGAGTGGAACATCGGCAGATTGATCATGTAGCGGTCGCCGCCGGACAGGAACGGTGCCGAGCCCGCCATGGCGTGAAGGTGCACGTAGGACGACATCACGCCCTTGGAGGGCCCCGTCGTGCCGGACGTGAAGATGATCGATTGCATGTCCCAGGGCGCGATCGGCCGCTCGAGCGGCGGCGGGTTGGTGTCGGCGCTCTCCAGCGCGCCTGCCGGATGTACGCTGATGCCGTCGAGCGGTATGGGGGCGCCGCCGAGCACGACCAGTTCGCGCACGGCCTTGCGATCGACATCTTTCAGCCGCGGGCAAAGATCGGCATGCGCGATCATCAGGCGCGCTTCCGACAAGCCGATGGCATGCTCGAGCAGGCTGCCGCGATAGGCGGTGTTGATCGGTACGAACACGGCGCCGAGATAGTTGAGGCCGAACCAGACACGCAGGCAGTCGGCATTGTTCGGCAGCCACACCAGGACGCGCTCGGCTTGTTTAACTCCGAGCTCGCGCAGCGCGTTCGCCGTGCGAATCGCCAGCGCCTGCATCTCTCCATAGGTCCATTGCTCGCCGTCGGCGAAAATGGCGAATGTCTTGTCGGGCTGCTCGCGCGCCCACCGCTCGATCATGTACCGCTGGACACATTGATCCGGCCGCGGCATGCGCGGGTCCAAATGATAGTCCATGGGCATTCCTCCCGGCTCCGCAGCGGAGCCTTCGGTCAACTTTGACTCTTTGCTTGCCCGCCGGCCGTCGCCTTGGAGATTTCGGCGAACAGCGGCTTCTTGGTCAGTTTCATCTCGCGCGTGAGTTCGTCATGAACGTGTTGCCGCAACAGCGCCGTTGCCGCGGCGACATCGCCGCGTG
>DATMQV010000269.1:0-6455 GCA_035566615.1 Xanthobacteraceae bacterium | reverse complement strand
GTTGCGATCGACGGCATACTCATACATGACGGCGTAGTTCATCACGTAGGCAGGCCGTAGATGAAACCGGCCTCGGCAATGTCCTTGGCTTTAAAGAAACCCAGGCGGTCAGATTTCTCCGCTTGCACGGAGCTTGGCTTTGCCGCCGCCATGGCGACTGAAGTAAGCGCTACTGAGCGCAGAAGATTGCGTTTGGTCATCAAGACTTGCATTGCGGACACTCTCGGATTTGATTTCATGGTCAGCCTTCAGCGAGAGCAGCAGCGTCTCTCTCCAGCGTAACCGCGCACATTCTGACACTACTTCATTTCGCGCGGAGGGAGCACTTAAGCTTTCTTGTACCTGTAATCTGTACCTGTAGCCTGCTGCCCTCATTTCATAAATGATTGAAATCACGTCATAAAATAAGTCTACTTGGTTCTGGCGGAGGGAGTGGGATTCGAACCCACGATACGGTTGCCCGTATACACGCTTTCCAAGCGTGCGCCTTCAGCCACTCGGCCATCCCTCCGGGGAAACGAGCAATATAGCGACGTCGTCCGGTCACACAACCCAGTTGGAACCCTCTCCATGATCGTTGCGAAAGCTTGCAACTTTCGCGGTTAGTCCTTCGGCGCGCGCAGCCTGGCGGCATGCGTTGCCTGCGCCGATACGCGTCTGCTACGGTCGCCGGGAGGCGTAAAACATAGCGATGGCGGGGCGGAAAGCATGATCGTACGCGAACGGGCCGATGGCTCGCTTATTCTCATCGGCCAGACCGATCACGCCAAGCTATCAGGGCAGTGCGCCGCCCACTGGGGCAACAAGAACTTCGCCCGGCCGAAACCGTACGAGGCCGTCGTGCGCGCGGCGATGTTTCACGACAGCGGCTGGTACGACTACGAGGCGAACCCCACGGTCGCAATTGACACCGGCAAGCCGCTCAATTTCATGCAGGTGACGTGGGGCAAGCCGCAGCGGCGCGCCTTCGAGTGGGCGATCGATTGGATGACGCGGATCGATCCCTATTCGGGCCTGCTGGTGAGCAAACATCGCACCGGCCTGCAGCGCGGCCGCTACGGCAAAATGACGAGTCCGAAAGCGTTCAACACGCAGAATTTGCCGGAAGACAACGAAGATTTTTTGGAGCGGAACGAAGAGGCGCAGGCTGCGGCGCTGCGCAACTACGACGAAGGCGAGTTCTGGACCAATTATCAGCTCCTGCAGAGCTTCGATTTCATTTCGCTGTTCCTGTGCAACAAGGATGTGGTCGACGATTTCATCGAGCCGGTGCCGACCTCCTATGACGGCAAAACGCCGCCGGCGCGGGTGGCGCTGAAAACCATTGAAGGAACGACCATCGCGGTCGATCCCTTCCCGTTCGATGTCAATCCGCTGCGCATCCAGCTCATCCGCCGCGAGATCGACTACGGCGTTTTTCCCGATCCAGGCGCGTTTCGCGAGGCTTATTTCAAGGCGATACCGGTCGCGATCGACTTCACGCTGTGCAGCCAATAACGCAAAGCATTTCGGAAGCAGTGCAGTGAAAGCCATGCGTGTTCATGCCTGCGGCGGCCCCGAAGCGATGGCGCTCGAGGATTTGCCGTTGCCGTCGCCCGGGCACGGCCAGGTTCTGGCCGCCGTGAAAGCCGCCGGCGTCAATCTCTTCGACACCCAGTTGCGCAGCGGACTTTACAAACGCGACCTGCCCCTGACGCTCGGGCTCGAAGGCGCCGGCATCGTTGAAGCCGTCGGCGCCGATGTCGACCATATCGCCGTCGGCGATCGCGTGGCCTTCATCTTCGCTGCGGGCAGTTACGCTACCCACACGCTTGCGCCCGCAGAGCGGGTCGTACCGCTGCCCGACAAGATCGGCTTTGAAGAAGCCGCGGCGGTTTTGTTCCAGGGCCTCACCGCGCACTATCTCGCGACCTCGACTTTTCCGCTCGGACCGGCGTCGAGCTGCCTTGTGCATTCCGCCGCCGGCGGCTGCGGCATTCTCTTGTGCCAGATCGCAAAAATCCGCGGCGCTGAAGTGATCGGCGCGGTATCGACGCCGGCCAAGGCCGCCATTGCCCGCGAGGCCGGCGCCGATCATGTTGTCGTATACGCCGAAGAAGATTTCGCCGCTGCCGCAAAGCGCATCACGTCCGGCCGCGGCGTCGATGTCGTCTACGACGCGGTCGGGCTCGACACCTACATCCGCAGCATGGATTCGCTTCGCCCGCGCGGGCTGCTCGCGCTCTATGGCGAAGCGAGCGGGCTTGTACCGCCAATCGATCCGCGCGAATTACTGTTCCGCAAATCGCTGTTCCTCACGCGCACCGGCCTCGATCATTACATCGCGGACCGGCGCGAATTGCGCACGCGCACCGACGAATTGTTCGCCTGGGCCGCCGAGGGCCGGCTCAAGCAAAAGGTCTTTCGCACCTACCGGCTCGAGGAAGCGGCCGACGCGCACCGCGCCATCGAATCGCGCGGGACGACAGGCAAGCTCCTGGTGATCCCGTGACCTCATCGAGCGCTGCGCCGCCACTCCTGCCGCTCGTCGAAAATCCGGACGATCCGCTCGTGCGCGAGCAGTTCGACAAGCTCGCGGCGGGAAGCGGCATCCTCAATCTGCACCGGATGATGGCGCACGCGCCGGCGTTGATGAAAGCCTCGGGCGACATGGCGCTGGCGTTCCGCCACGAAACCAAGCTGCCGCGGGCGATTGCCGAACTCGCCATCCTGCGCGCCGCGCAGGTTCTCGATGCTCCTTATGTGTGGGCACGCCACGTGCCACTGGCGCGCGATTGCGGCGTTACCGCGCAGCAGATGAACGCGCTCGCGTCCTGGCCGGACAGCACAGCCTTTACACCGGTGCAAAAAGCGGCGCTCGGTTTCGCCGAGAAAGCGGTGCAGCGATTGCCGTTCGACGACAGCGGCGCCGCGGAGCTGCGGCGCCACTTCACGGCCCGCGAGATCGTCGAGCTTGCGATGGTGGTCGGGTTTTATGTGTCGACCGCGATCTTCGTCAAAGCCCTGGCGGTGCCCGCCGAGAAGGCGTGAATCCGCCCTTTAACCCGATAAAAATCCAGCACCCTGCCATGCGGCGCGGAATTGGCTGACCTGATAGACTGTTGCCTTGTTTCCATCACGCTGAACGGCTTCAATGCGCCGGTACCGGACGAAGCCGCCTGATATGAACAAACAGATGAGCTGATCTGATGAAGATCGATCGCCGAACGCTGCTCTGCGGCATGGCGGCAACGCTGGCCGCGCCGCTGCCGAGTTTCGCCGCAAGCATTACCGACGCTACCGGCCGCACCATCGTCGCCCCCGATCGCGTGCAGCGCGTCTATCCGGCCGGACCGCCGGCCGGGGTCGAGATCTATACGCTCGCGCCCGATCTGCTCACCGGATGGCTCGAACCGATCCCGCCCGACGCGCGCGAGTTCCTGCTTCCCGACATCGCCGCGCGGCCCGAAATTCCGCGGCTCACCGGACGCGGCGACGCCAAGATCAATCTCGAGGCGCTGAAATCGTTCAAGCCCGATTTGATCGTCGATATCGGCGACGTCAACGACAGCTACAAATCGCTCGCCGAGCGCGTGCAACAGGAAAGCGGCCTCCCCTATGTGTTGATCGACGGTCATCTGGACAAGATGGCGGCATCGTATCGCACACTCGGTCAACTGCTCGGCCGCACCGACGACGCCGAGAAGCTCGCCCGCATCACCGACGAAACGATCGCCGCAGTCACGTCGCGGGTCGCGTCCGTGCCGAGCGACGCCCGCCCGCGCGTGTATTATGCGCGCGACCACACCGGGCTCGTCACTGCGCAAGCGGGCTCGATGGTGACCGAGCCGATTGCGTTTCTCGGCGCCCGCAATGTCGCCGGCGAAAAACGCGGCGGGCAGACGGTGGCAACCGTCGCGCAAATCGCCGAGTGGAATCCGGACATCATCATCGCGAGCAACGCGGAATTCATGACGCTTGTGCGAAGCGATCCGGCCTGGGCCGCGATCGCCGCCGTCAAGAACGGCCGCGTGCACCTTTCGCCGAAACTGCCGTTCGGCTGGGTTGACTATCCGCCGGCGGTCAACCGGCTGATCGGGCTGTGGTGGCTCGGCAAGATTTTCTATCCCGAGCGCTTCCCGGAAGACATCAAGGCGCAGGCGCGCGACTTCTACACCGCTTTCTATCACGTGACGCCGACGGCGGCGCAGATCGATCGCCTGCTCGCGGGCGGCGCGTAAGCGCCTGCTTGCGAGCGGCGAACCGTGAGCCATCCCGACACCCTCGGCGTCATCGTCGCCGGCGGGCTTGCACGCCGCATGGGCGGCACCGACAAGATGCGCATCCGCATCGGCGGTGCGACTATTCTCGAGCGCGTGCTGACGCGGCTGCGCCCGCAATGCGCACGACTTATTCTCAACGCCAATACCGAAACCGCGCGCTTTAACGACCCCGGTCTGCTTGTCGTCGCCGACAGCGTGCCGGATTTTCCGGGGCCGCTTGCCGGCATCTTGACCGGGCTCGATTTTGCCGCGGCACAGACGCCGGAGATCGGCTGGATCGTCAGCGCGCCGAGCGATTGCCCGTTCCTGCCGCGCGATCTGGTGCCGCGTCTGCATCAAGCACGCCTCGATGCCGGCGCGACGATTGCCTGCGCGGCTTCGGGCGGGCGCCGCCATCCGGTCATCGCGCTCTGGCCCGCGGCCCTGCGCGAGGACCTGCGGCGCGCGCTCACCCAGGAAGGCGCGCGCAAAGTCGGCGAATGGAGCGCGCGATACGCTGTCGCAGTTGCGGACTGGCCCATCGCGCCGGTCGACCCGTTCTTTAATGTCAACACGCCGGACGACGTCGCCGAAGCGGAGCGGCTGGCGGCACGCTTTCCGGACGCTTGACCGGGTTCCGCTCGTCCCCGCGAACGTTCGCGGGGACCCAGCGACTGGATTCCCGCTTGCGCGGGAATGAGCGGAGATGGGTCACCATCGATCCGACCCCGCCCTACGCGATCTGATCGCGTGGTAAGGCCTCGGCCATCAGCACGTTGGCGATACCTTCGATGTCGTCGAGCATCAGCACCGGCAGCTCCGCCTGCGGCAGCGCACTGTCGCTTGCGATCGCGACGACGCAGTCGTCCTGCGGATAGATGAGCGGCTTGCCGACGGCTGCGCGATAGATCTCAAGTTTCGGATGCGCGTGCCGCTTGAAGCCTTCGATGATCACGAGATCGGCCGGACTGAGTTTCGCCAAGAGATCGGCGAGCGAAAGCTCCGGCTCGTTGCGCAGCTCGTGCACCAGCGCCCAGCGGCGGCCGGAGGCGACCACGACTTCACTCGCGCCCGCTTCGCGATGCAGCCAGGAATCCTTGCCCGGACGATCGATATCGAATTCGTGATGCGCGTGCTTCACGGTCGCGACTTTGAGGCCGCGCCCGACCAGAACCGGGATCACCTTGGTGATGAGGGTCGTCTTGCCGGAGCCGCTCCAGCCGGCAAGCCCTATAACGCGCATCGACATGAGGCAGGCGAAATCCCGGGTTCAAGTTTTGGCTTAACCAGAACAGCACACCCTATGATAAGGATCGGCCACGATTTTTGCGACCCTCGCGATCCTTTCAAATGACGGAAAAGACCTTCGATTTGCGCGGCCTGAAATGTCCCCTGCCGGTGTTGCGGACCCGCAAGGCGCTCGCCGGAATGCAGGCCGGAGACATTTTGGTGGTCGCCTGCACCGACCCGCTCGCCGCCATCGACATTCCAACCTTGCTCGCACAGACCGGCGACATTCTGGAAGCAAAACACGACGAGGCCGGCGCCACGACCTTCCGCATCCGCAAAAGCTGACCAACTCCCCCATGCGACCGCGCCCTGCCTCATCGCGGCTCACCCGCGGCGTTGTGGGCAAGATCAACCAGAACGTCGTCGCCCTCGAGCACCACCTTGTATGTGCGCAACGGTACCTCGCAAGGCGGCGCGACCACGTTGCCGGTCAGCACGTGGAACGAGCCCATATGCATGCAGCATTCAATCACGTCGCCCTCGAGCATGCCGTCGGCGAGGCTCGCGGCCGCGTGGGTGCATTCGTCGTCGGTGATGTAGTACGCGCCGTCGATATTATAAACCGCCAGCGTGCTGGATCCGACCGCAAAGGCTTTCACCGATCCCGGCGGCACATCGGCCTGGGCGCAGACGCGGACCACATTCTGCCCATTGTCGGCCATCGCGAATTCCTCCATTAGGGTTGCCCGTAGCATAAGCGCAACAAGGTTTCCTGGCATGCAAGTATTGGTCGTCGGCGCGGGCGTTGTCGGGCTTGCGGTCGCGCGCACGGCGGCGCTGCGTGGGCACGACGTGATCGTCGCCGAGGCGACCGGCGGCATCGGCAACGGCGTGTCGTCGCGCAATAGCGAAGTCGTTCACGCCGGCATCTATTATCCGACCGCCTCGCTGCGCGCCCGCCATTGCGTGCGCGGGCGGCGCATG
>DATMQV010000268.1:0-3953 GCA_035566615.1 Xanthobacteraceae bacterium | reverse complement strand
GATTCCTAAGCTTTGGCCGGTACACGGCATGGAGCCGACGTGTGTTTTGCGCGCCCGGCTTCGAGTAGGCCGTGTCGTGGTCGATGCCGCAGCGAGGGAATCCAAAAAGATCGAGCGCAGAGCGCTGAAGCGCACGCGCGTATCACGCAACGCAAAAATCATCGTGCCTCGGCGCTCGCCGGTCATTTTTTGCACGGTCGAAAACATCACCGGCGGCGGAGCGTGCCTTAAGCTTGCAAGCACATTTGGCGTGCCGGAGACCTTCGATCTGACGTTTGAGCACGGCCGCACACGGCGATTGTGCCGGGTCGTCTGGCGGACCAACAACAAGCTCGGTGTCGCGTTCGGCTCCGCCGCGTGACGCGCCGAGGCTTTAGCGCGTGCCACCGGCCCGCTCGCGTTGCAAGCCGCGTATTGCGTCGGCGACAACCGCGCTCAAAATTCCGCAACTGCCCCGATCATCCGTTCGATGTCCTCCGGACGCGACAGGCGATGGTCGCCGTCCTTGACCAGCGTGAGAACCACATCGTCGCTCGCCAGCCGCGACACGAGCTCGACGGCGTGTTGCCATGGCACGTCCGGATCCTCGACGCCCTGCAGGATGCGCACCGGACATCCGGTTTCGATCATTCCGCCGAGCAGAAGATGGTTGCGTCCTTCCTCGATCAGCGCACGGGTGACCAGATAAGGCTCCGGCGAATATTCGGACGGGCGCACCCACACGCCCTTCTCTCCAAGGTCGTGCTTGATCGCCGGCGTAAAGCGCTTCCACATCAGTTCTTCCGTGAAATCGACCGCAGGCGCGATCAAAACCAGTCCGGCTACCGATGCCGGCGGTGCCGGGGAGCGCTGCCGCAGCGCGCGGACGAGGAGCAGCGCCAGCCAGCCGCCCATCGACGATCCGACCAGGACCTGCGGGCCGCGGCAGCAGGCGTCGAACACCGCGAGCGTGTCTTCGAGCCAACGGCCGATCGTTCCATCGGTGAAGGCGCCGCCCGATTCCCCGTGGCCGGAATAATCGAAACGCGTGCAAGCCCGGCCGGACTCGGCCGCCCAATGCGCCAGCGCTTCGGCCTTGGTGCCGTTCATGTCGGACTTGTAACCAGACAGCCAGAACGGCCCGGGAGCGGCGCCCGCCTGCTGGCGCACCGCAATGCGGCGACGTCCGGCGCCCGTTCCAATGTCCAGGAATTTCAGGCCGTTATCGTTCATGCCTGCGGTCGGCGCCATGGCGGGGAAGGGGGTGCGGGATTGAGCTTCGGTATCACGTTTCGCCGCAAAAGGCGCTCAAATGCAAGATATCGCGCCGCATTGTCGTTGACTTACGGACAAAAACTCCCAATCTTGAGCACTCGCCGAATAGTATCGTGGACGCACATCCATCGTGATGCGCGCTAGATGCCGAGGCGCTTCGCGGCCGCGCGTTGGCAACCACGCGGTTCGCGCTTGAATTATGTTAGCAACAGCAGAGGAGAGAACACCCATTCGTCGTCCAATCAGAACGCCGCAGCCCGCCGCCAAGGAGGGGCCGCGCATCAACGAGGAGATCCGCGTCCGCGAGGTCCAACTCATCGACAAAGATGGCGCCAACAAGGGCGTCACAGAAATCAACGCCGCTATAGCCATGGCGCAAGAGGCCGGGCTTGATCTCGTAGAGATCGCCCCAAATTCGGTCCCGCCGGTCTGCAAGATTCTCGATTTCGGTAAATACAAGTATCAGGCGCAGAAGAAAGCGGCCGAGGCGCGCAAGAAGCAGAAAGTCGTCGAGATCAAGGAAATCAAGCTGCGGCCGATGATCGACGATCACGACTATGAAGTGAAGATGCGCTCGATCCAGCGGTTCTTCGAAGAAGGCGACAAGGTTAAGGTCACGCTGCGGTTTCGCGGCCGGGAAATGGCCCACCAGGATCTCGGCTACAAGCTGCTCGACCGGGTGAAAGGCGATACGGCGAAGATCGCCAAAATCGAGCAAGAGCCGCGCTTCGAGGGCCGCCAAGTGGTCATGGTACTCGCGCCGCGCTAAAGCGGCGCCTCGCTCCGGCGCGCGCCGGCCGCCGGCGCGTTCCGCCCTCCGCCCATTGCCAGAAGCGGCCGGCTCTGCCATAACCGCGCCCTCCCGCCGCCCGGCTGATAAGGGCTGCCGTGGCGGCGGCGTGCTCCAAGCACACATCGCTCGTTCATGAGCATTTATCGGCCCAACCCTCACCCTACCCTCCCGCGCGAGCGCGGGAGGGTAGGGTGAGGGCCTTGCGGCCAAGGAGAGCCAAATGCCCAAGATGAAGACCAAATCGGGCGCTAAAAAGCGCTTCAAGGTGACCGGCGGAGGCAAGGTCCTCTACGCCCAGTCACGCAAACGTCACGGCATGATCAAGCGCACGAAGAAGCAGATTCGTCAGCTGCGCGGCACTAACGTGCTGTTCAAGACCGATGGCGACAATATCAAGAAATACTTTTTGCCGAACGGCTGATGCCTGGCCGCAAGCTGCGGCCTTATCGCCTGTTTCCGGTTCCGCTATTTCTGAAGGAGATCAGCCATGGCACGCGTCAAGCGCGGCGTCACTGCTCATGCCAAGCACAAGAAAGTCCTCAAGGCCGCCAAAGGCTATTACGGCCGGCGCAAGAACACGATCCGCATCGCCAAGCAGGCGGTCGAGAAGGCCAACCAATATGCCTTTCGCGACCGCAAGCGGCGCAAGCGCACCTTCCGCGCTTTGTGGATTCAACGGTTGAACGCGGCTGTTCGCCCGTTCGGGCTCAACTACAGCCGCTTCATCGCCGGGCTGAGCAAGGCCGGCATCGTGATCGACCGCAAGGTGCTTTCGGATCTCGCCATCCGTGAGCCCGCCGCTTTCGAGGCTATCGTCGGACAGGTCAAATCGGCACTGGCGGCCTAAGGTGTCATGATCGACGGCGCCTATGTTGAGCGCATGGCCCGTTATAACCGCTGGCAGAACGAGAACCTCTACAGCGCTGCCGACCGGCTGTCCGAAATCGAGCGGTGCCGCGAGCGCGGGGCCTTTTGGGGCTCGATCCACAACACGCTCAATCACCTCTTGTGGGGCGATCGGATGTGGATGAGCCGGCTCACTGGTTCGCCGCGGCCGTCGGTCGGGATCGCGGATTCCGGATCGCTCTATGCGGACTGGACGGCGTTGAAGGCCGAACGGATCCGTTTCGATCAAACGATCATCGATTGGGCGGACACTATCGCGCCGTCATGGCTTGCGGCGGAAATGACCTACTATTCTCTCCCTGTCCAACGTGACGTGACCCAGCTGCACTGGGTGCTGGTGACCCATTTGTTCAATCACCAGACCCATCATCGCGGTCAGGTGCATTGCATGCTCACCCAGGCCGGCGAGCGACCTTCCGATACCGACCTGCCGTTCATGCCGGAGTGAACAGCGATGTCCGACACGACGCGGCTTGAGAAGCAAATCCTGGCCGACGTCGCGGCCGCCGGCGACGAGACCGCGCTCGAAGCCGTGCGGGTCGCGGCACTTGGCAAGCAAGGCTCGATTTCGGCTCTCCTAAAGACGCTCGGGGCGATGGCACCGGAGGAGCGCAAGAGCCAGGGGCCGTTGATCAACGGATTGAAGGATCGCGTCAATGCCGCGCTCGCCGAGCGCCGCGAGGCGTTCAAGCGTGCAGCCCTCGAGGCGCGGCTCAATACCGAAAGCGTCGATGTGACGTTGCCGGTGCGGGAGGCGCCGTTCGAAATCGGTCGCGTCCATCCGATTACACAGGTGACCGACGAACTGACCGCGATCTTCGCCGATATGGGCTTCGCCGTCGCCGAAGGCCCCGACATTGAGACGGAAGACTACAACTTCACCAAGCTCAATTTCCCCGACGAACATCCGGCGCGCGACATGCACGATACATTCTTCTTCAATCCGAAGGAGGACGGCACGCGCCTCTTGCTGCGTACGCACACCTCGCCCGTGCAGGTG
>DATMQV010000267.1:0-59115 GCA_035566615.1 Xanthobacteraceae bacterium | reverse complement strand
AACCAAGACGGCCGCCGCGCCGACGGCGGCGACGGTTCCGGTCGCGATATACAGGAAATCGCGACGCGTGCCCTCGGGCGCGTGGGTGCCGGTGGGTATCGTCGCCTCATTGCTCGCCATGATCGCGCCTCTCTAACGTCTACGGTTCTGCGGTTCCCCGCGCTTATATTTGCGGCGCACCATGTCAGTCAATCAAGGACGGTGCAGGGCTGCCTTGGCGCGGGCCAGGGTGGCTTCCGGCGTCCCGGAGGCATCGACCATCGCCCATTCCAGGTGGCCGAGTTCGTAGCGCTCTTGCGCCAGCGCCACGGCCGCGTCGGCATCAGAGGCATCGCGGACGCGGCCCCCGACGCGGCCCAGCCTGGTCGCGGTGTCGGCCGTGAGGAACAGCCCCTGCAGCGGCAGTCGGGCAGTTTTCGCAGCTTCCGCAATGGCGGCGCGCTCCTCAGGCCTTGCGAACACAGCGTCGACAATGACGGAGTGCCTGGCGGCGACAATCCGACGAGCCTTGTCGCCGAGCGCGGCATAAACGCGGGCGTTCACGTCGTCGGTGTAGGCGGAACTCGGGAGTTTCTCGGCTTCGCGCAGCCCAAAAAGCGCCTTGCGCTCGACGTCGGAGCGCATGATGACAGCCCCCGGCATCGGTTCCACAGCGGGCGCCAACATCCGCGCCAGCACCGATTTCCCCGTGCCTGAGAGGCCGCCAACAGCGACGAAGGCGGGACTAGGCGGGGCAATGGCGCGCGCCGCGAATTCGAAATAGGCGCGCGCCGCGCGCGCAATGGACGGGCGATTGGCATCAGCCGCTCGCTCCAGCCGGGCAGTGGTAACCTTGGCGCGAATGGCCGCCCGCATCGAGAGGAAGAATGGAAGCGTGGCGAGCGCGGCGAGATTTTCGATCTGCCATGTCTCGGTGAGATAGCGGTTGAGCACGATGTTGGCGGCAGGCGTGAGCCCGCGCTCCAGCAGGTCCATCAGCAGGAAGGCAAGGTCGTAGAAAACGTCACCGGTCGCAATGATGTCGCTGAACTCGATGGCATCGAAGAGAACCGGTCTTTCGTCGATCAGGACGATGTTGCCGAGATGCAGATCACCGTGGATACGGCGGATGAAACCCAGCCGCTCGCGCTCGCGCAAAAGGGGAACTATACGCCCGTAAGTGGCGCGGCTTCTGCGCGCGAGTTCGTCGCTGGCGGCGGCGGGAAAAATCTCCGGGTGCTGGCCAAACGCCTCGACGTGTTCGTCGATGTAGCTGCCGATCGCCGCGATCCAGCGTTCGGGTTCGACCGCGGGCGTCTTGACGCCAGGTTTCTTGGCGTGCGCCGCCGCCACCGCCCGGCCGAGCGCATCGGCCAGCGTGTCGTCGATCTCACCGACGACATGGTCGAGGGTCCGCTTCTCATCGAAGCGCCGCATATCGACCGCCCATTCGACCGGTGTGCCGGCTCCGCCGATCGCGAGCTTTCCCGAGGCCTCGCGGGTGATCGCGACCACGCCGCGATAAATTTCCGGCGCGTATTGCGCGTTCACCGCGATCTCGGCCTCGCAGGCCTGCTTGCGTTTCTCGATTGTCGAATAGTCGAGGAAGGGAAAGCGCACGGTGCGCTTGACTTTGAGGGCACGGTCGCCGGCGAGGAAGACAGATGCCGCGTGCGTGTCGATCCGCAGCACTTTATCTCCACCGTGGGTAGCAGGATCAGCGAGAAAGCCGAAGACCTCCTGTTGGTTGTCCGCATCCTCGCTCATCGGCCAAAGCTCCTCGCGCCGTATCAAGCCATTCGCGGCTGATGCGGCGCGGCCAAAAAGCTGGACTAACGGCGCATCTCGCGGCAATCAAAGCCTATAACGCGGGGCGCTGCGAGTCGGGCTCCGTCGCGGAGATGCCGATGCGCGGGAAGGACAACATTCGCACCGCCGCCGAGATTTTGGTGGATCAATTGCAGATCCACGGCGTGCGTCACGTATTCTGCGTTCCGGGCGAGAGTTATCTCGCCGTGCTCGATGCCTTTCACGACAGCGACCTTGCCGTCACCGTGTGCCGCCAGGAAGGCGGCGCGGCGATGATGGCGGAGGCGGTGGGCAAGGCGACCGGCCGGCCCGGTGTCTGTTTTGTCACGCGCGGGCCAGGCGCCACCAATGCTTCGCCCGGCATTCACATCGCGCGTCAGGATTCGACGCCCCTCGTCATGTTTATTGGCCAAGTGGCACGCGACATGTGCGGGCGCGAGGCGTTTCAGGAAATCGACTATCGCGCCATGTTCGGCTCGATGACCAAGTGGGCGACCGAGATCGAGGACCCGGCGCGCATACCGGAAATCGTCTCACGCGCTTTCTATACGGCGGCGAATGGCCGGCCGGGGCCGGTCGTCGTCAGCCTGCCCGAGGACATGCTGACCGAGCGTGTCGGCGTCGATGATGCTACCGCTTATTTGCCGGTCGAGACGTCGCCCGGGCCGGCGGAGATGGCGAAGTTCGCGGAGCTTCTCGGCGCCGCGCGGTCGCCGATGTTGATCCTGGGCGGCAGCCGCTGGTCGCAGGAGGCGTGCGATCGCGTCGCGCGCTTTGCGGAGAAGTACGCGCTTCCGGTCTGCACGACCTTTCGCCGGCTGCATCTCTTCGATGCGTTGCATCCCAGTTATGCCGGCGATCTCGGCATCGGTCCCAATCCGAGGCTCGTCGACCGCATCAAGTCGTCTGATCTCGTCGTGCTGATCGGCGGCCGCATGGGCGAACTGCCGTCGCAGAGCTACACGCTGTTCGACATTCCGCGGCCGCAGATGGCGTTCGTGCACATCCATCCCGGCGCCGAAGAACTCGGGCGCGTCTACAGCCCAACACTGCCGATCAACGCCACGCCGACGGCTTTCGCCGCGGCGCTGGAGAATCTCGACGTGCCGGGCTCGCCGCGCGGTGACGCCGAAGCGGCGCATGCGGAGTATCTGTCCTGGACGGAGGCGCCGACCGAGCAGCCGGGCGCCGTCAATCTCGGCGCGATCATGGTCTGGCTGCGCGAGTATCTTCCCGACGACGCCATCGTCTGCAACGGCGCCGGCAACTACGCCGCCTGGATTCATCGGTTCTTTCGCTTCCGCCGCTTCGGGCAGCACGTCGCGCCGACCTCAGGCTCGATGGGCTATGGCGTTCCGGCCGCGGTCGCGATGAAGCGGTTCTACCCGGAGCGGCCGGTGGTCTGCATTGCCGGCGACGGCGACTTTCTGATGAACGGGCAGGAATTCGCCACCGCCGTGCAATACGATCTGCCCTTCATTGTCGTCATTGCCGACAACGGAATTTACGGCACCATCCGCATGCACCAGGAGCGCGAATATCCCGGCCGGATCGTCGCGACCGATCTGCGCAATCCGGACTTCGTCGCCTATGCCCGCGCCTTTGGCGGGTTCGGCGTCAGCGTCGAGAACACCGCGGAGTTTCCGGCGGCGTTCAAAGAGGCGCAGGCCTCGGGCAAGCCGGCCATCATCCGGCTGGCGATCGATCCTGAGGCGATCACGCCGATGACAACGCTTGCCAAGATCCGCGCCAAATCGCTGGCGCAGCGCGGCGAGTAGGGCCCGCTCGCGGAGCACGACGGCGCTTAGCGGAACGTCACTTCCGCATTGTTCGCCGGATAGTCGTTGGTGAACGGCTTCTGCGGACCGATTGTACCGATATTGATCGCTGTCGGCGAGCTCACGTCGGCCTCGACCGGCCCGCTGGCATCGAAGGCTGTGAACTCATAAGGCAGGCCGTTGCCGGCGAGAAACGACGGCTGGTCAACGATGTGCATGTGCAGATGCGGTTCGGTTGAGCTGCCGCTGTTGCCGACGAGGCCAAGGAGATCGCCGACGCCGACAGTGTCGCCGACCTTGACGCGCACCGTGCCGGGCTTCATGTGCGCATAGAGCACATAGCGGTGCGGGGCAATCTCGACCACGACATGGTTGCCGCCGGCATTGTCGAAGCTTAGCTCGACAGCATATTTGCCGGAATGAGGGACGTTCTCCGGTAGCCCATCGGCCATGCCGATCACCTTGCCGGCGGCGACGCTGTAGATCGGCTGACCGTAACAGAAATAGCTTTCGTTCTTGTCCTCGGCGCCCTTCCACGTCGTATACGCGCCGTCGACTTTTTGAATTTGCACCCAGTCGATGGCGTAGCGCTGCGCCAGCCAGGCGCGGCCGTCGGTGATGAGGATCGTCTTGCGGTGGGCTGCGTCCGGTCCGTTATTGACCGAGTCGCCCGCCATCCACACCCCGCGCAAAGGCGGGGCGACAACGATCGGATTTTCGTTCGATACCGCGAGCGGCTTGAGCACGATATCGTGCGCGCCGCCATCGTCGGCGACCACACGCAACGTATGCTCGATCGCCTGTGGCGCTTTGTCCGCCCCAAGATCGAGCATGAAATAGACGACCAGGCTTCTGCCGGCGGCGATCGTGCGGCTGGCCGGGCCGGCAACCGGATCCCAGGGACCCAGATGCGCCATCATGGCCGCAAGCGCGGTGCCGGAAAATGAAAACTGCAACGCGCCGGCCTTGGTCTCGATCGTGTCGAAGACATACGACCTTTTCGAGAAATTCGTCACCACCATTTCGTAGACGAGCTTGGTCGAGCCGTACTGAACGATCGGCGCCGGCTCGGCGAGGAAGGAGATTTGCAGCTGGGGCGGGCGCGGGTCGCTCGCGGCGGCGGGATGAGCGAAAAACGCGGCGGCGAAGGCCAACACCATCAAGCGCGCAAAGGCCATATGTTTTTCTCGGAGTTGTGCTTTGCTGGGGAGTTGCGACCGCGAATTCATACTCGCTGTTTCGTCCGACCGCGAGCACCTGTTTTGTCATCGATGCCGCTCGCATTGAATCATGATTCAGTTATTCTATAGAGGGTCTGCGAATCGATCCGACGGAATGCCTTGCCGTATCGCCGCACCGAGAATGTCGTCCGCCGATTAGCTGCGCGCCACGATGCGATCATCGCAGCGGCGCGGCAAATGGCGAGCGAAGGGGGCATGGCCGCGGTGCAGATCGCCGCCGTCGCAGCCCGCGCCGGTATCGCCGCGGGCACCGTCTATCGTTATTTCCCGGCGAAAAGCGATCTCGTCGCCGCGCTCTTGGCGGAGATCGCCGACAGCGAGATCGGCGCTTTGCGGCGCGCGGCCGCCGGCGCACCCGGGCCGCTCTCGGGCCTGTCGGCTGCGATCATCACATTTGCCGCGCGCGCTCTGCGCGACCGCAGGCTTTCCTTCGCGGCCATCGCCGAGCCGATCGATGCCGAGCTCGACGCGGCGCGGCTTGCTTTTCGCAAATCGCTCGCGGCTGAATTTGCCGGCCGGATCGCTGCCGCGATCGCCGAGGGCCGTTTGCCGCAGCAGGATGCGGCAGTTGCCGCGGCCGGGATCACCGGCCTGTTGATCGAAGGGCTGATCGGTCCTTTGGCGCCGGACCCATCCGGCCGCGAGCGCGACATCGTGCAATCGCTCACGCTCGCGGCGCTGCGTTCGCTTGGCGTCGCCGATGCCCGGGCCCGCGGCCTTGTGGTGCAGACCGCGATTCCGGTAGATCTGGCCAAACCCGGGGAATGAGAATGGCCGGTCTGCGCGGCCGGCCATTCGTCGTAGCGGCGTCAGCGCATCAGCTGCCCGATCCGGAGAGCACGTCGCCGAAGAGCTGCCAGGTCGTGCCGTCAAACTTCATGAGCTGCATCTGTTTGATCGGCGCAAAATCGGTTTCGCTGGTGGAGACGACGATGCCGGGCAGCAGCATCGGCAATTTCAGGTCGTGGATGGAGGCCGCCTGTTTCATGAGGTTTTCGCGGGTGAGATTGTCGCCGCACGTTCTGAGCACAGCGACCATCGTTTGCGCGGCCGAGTAGCCGTAGACATTGTTGCTGTCGGTCAAATTGCCGGCTGAATTGTATTTCTTCATCCAATCCAGCCACTCCTTGTATTCCGGCGTGTTGGCCCATTGCGGATCGGTGGGCTCCTTGAGATAGCCGGCCGAAATGATGCCGACGCCCTTTTCGGGCCCGGCCGGCTTCATGACCGCTCCGACCGAAACCGACACGTTGGTCAGAAAGTGGGTCGGCTTCCAGCCGATGTCGAACACCTTGCGGATCGCCTGCGCGGCGAATTTCGGCACCGCCGCAGTCAAGAGCGTGTCGGCGCCGCTGCCCTGCAGCGCCACAATTTGCGAGTCCACGGTCGGGTCGGTGGTCTCGTAGGTCTTGGTCGCAACGATCATGGTGTCGGCCTTGGCGCCCAAGCCTTCGCGCAGCCCGATCAGATAGTCCTTGCCGAAATCGTCGTTCTGGTAGAGCACGGCGATCTTGGCGTTCGGCAGGTTCTTGAGAATGTAACGGCCGTAGATACGCGCTTCGATGCGGTAGCTGGGCTGCCACCCCATCGTCCAGGGATGATTTTTGGGATCGTTCCATTTGTCGGCGCCGGTGGCGACGAAGAGCTGCGGCACCTTGTTGTCGTTGGCATAAGTCTGGATCGCGGTGTTGGGTGGCGTGCCGAGCGTTTGGAACAGGGCCAGGACCTGGTCTTCCTCGACCATCTTGCGCACCAGTTCGACGGTTTTCGGCGGGCTGTAGCCGTCATCGCGGGTGATGAAGTTGATCCTGCGGCCGTTGATGCCGCCCTGTTCGTTGATCATGTTGAAGTAGGCGACTTCGGCCTTGCCGATCGCGCCGTAGGCCGAGGCCGGACCGCTATAGGGCATGGTGTTGCCGAGCTTGATTTCGGCGTCGCTGGCGCCGGGCCCGTATTGGCCGGCCGCGTATGCCAGTCCGCCGGCGAGAAAGAGGCTCGCCGCCGATAGTGCCCACGAGGTCATCTGCTTTGGTGACATGATTTCCTCCGCTGTCCTGTTTGAACGCTTCTTCTGTGTTTTCGATCCTACACGAGCCTGTCAGGCGGCATTGTGGTTTGTCGGGCTGAAGGTCGCCCGATGAACAGTCATGGCGTTCTTCTCCCGTCGTTCTGGTCCTGCCGCTCGGCCGCCCCCCTTTGCGCGGCCGTCCGTTGCGCCAGGCGCGCAAGCCAGGGTTTGACCGAGCCAACGACGCCGTGCGGCATGGTGTACATGCAAAGCAGCATCGCCAGCCCGTAGATCGCCCATGGGGCGGCATCGGAAATGTCATTGGCGAAGTTCGGCACGAACTGGATGAAGAATCCGCCGACGATCGCTCCGCCAATGGTCGAGATGCCGCCCACCGCCGAGCCTACCAAAAACGACACCGACAAAAACAGGCTGTAGCTTTCGGGCGAGACATAGCCGACAGCGATGGCGGAAAGCGCGCCGGCGACGCCGGTGAACAAGGTGCTGGTGCCGAAGGCGAGCGTCTTATAGCGGGCGGTGTCGATGCCCATGGCTGCCGCCGCGATCGGCTGGTCGCGGATGGCGACCCAGGCGCGGCCGGTGCGGCCGTTGAGCATGTTGGCTGCCACGCGGATGGCGATCAACAGCGCGACGAGCGCGATCAAATAAAGCCAGCGGTCTTGGCTGAGGCCGAGCCCCGCCGGCGGCACGGGCTTGACCAGATTGATGCCCTGTTGCCCGCCAGTCCAGGTGTCGAAGTATTTGAGAAGTTGCGGCGTCGCCAGCGCCATCGCCAGCGTGACGAGCGCGAGATAGGGCCCCTCGAAGCGCAGAGCCGGCAGCCCGAACAGCACGCCGAGCACAAAGCAGATCAGGCCCGCCGGCGGCAGCGTCGCCCAATAGGGTACGCCATAACGGTGCATCAGGATGGCGGCGGTGTAAGCGCCGGCGGCGAAGAAGCCGCCGTGGCCGAGCGATATCTGGCCGTTGTAGCCGGTCAGGATGTTGAGGCCGAGCACGGCGATGGCATAGATCATCACCAGCGTCAGTTCGAAGACGTGGTAGTTCCGGAGCGTGAACGGAAGCACGACCGCGATGGCGATCGCGAGTAGTGTAGCCGCCCATCGCCAGGTTCCGGCTGCCGTCGTGCCAGGGCGTTCGATGCCGACAGAAGTGCGGGCAATGGCGGCGGAGCCTTTTTCCATCTCAGACCCGCCGCACGACGGCCGTGCCGAACAACCCGTTCGGCTTGAACACGAGCACCAGGATGATCAAGGCCAGCGCCACGGTCAGCTTGAGCTGGCTGGCGATGAGATACGTGCCGACAAGGTTCTCGGTCACGCCGACGATCAGCCCGCCGACGACTGCGCCCACCGGGCTCGTGATGCCGCCAAGGAGCGCGCCGGCGAACGCGTAAAGCAGCACGCCGCCCATCATGTTGGGATCGAGAAAAAGCACCGGCGCGACCATGATGCCCGCCGTGGCGCCGATGGCGGCCGCGAGCCCCCATCCAATCGCAAGCATACGTCCGACACGAATGCCGCACAGCCGGGCGGACGCCGGATTTTGCGCGGCCGCGCGCATCGCCAATCCGGTCGAGGTGAAGCGAAAGAACAGGAAGAGCAGCACCAGCATGATCAGCGTCACCGCGATAACGCCGAGATCGCGGGTCGTGATCAGCGCATGAAACAGCGGCCGGTCGGGGAAGGGGCTCGGAAAATCCTGGACGGTGTAGCTGTAGATCCAACCGGCCACCGAATTGAAGATCAGCAACAGCCCGATTGTGACCACGACCGCCGCCAGTACCGGCGCGTTCTCGACCGGCCGGATCACCACACGCTCGATCAGCATGCCTCCCAGGAAGGAGACGATGAGCGTAATCGCAAACGCCGCCCAGAACGGCAGGCCGGCATTCACCAGCGTCCAGGCGATGTAGGTTGAGAACATCGCCATTTCGCCTTGCGCGAAATTCACCAGATCAGTCGAGCGGTAGATCATCACCAGCGCCAGCGCGACGCTCGCGTAGATCGAGCCGGCGGCCAAACCCGAGAACACCTGCTGCAACAGCTCGTGCATCGTGCGCCCCGTCAGTAGCCGAGATAAGCGCGGCGAATCTGCGGATCGTCTGCGAGCGCTTTGGCGCTACCCGACGCGACGACGTAGCCGGTCTCTAGCAGGTAGGCGTGATCGGCCAGTTCCAGCGCGAGATTGGCATTTTGTTCGACCAGAAGGACGCTGACGCGCTCTTCTTTCTTGATGCGTTCGACGATCTTGAAGATGTCCTCGACCACGCGCGGCGCCAGACCGAAGGACGGCTCGTCGAGCACAAGGAGCCGCGGCTCCATCATCAAGGCCCGCGCGATCGCCAGCATCTGCTGCTCGCCGCCGGAAAGGGCACCGCCCTGCTGCCGGCGGCGTTCGGCGAGGATGGGAAAATAGCCGTACATGCGCTCGATATTCTCGGGCGCGTTGCGCAGCCGCGTATAGCCGCCGAGCCGCAGATTTTCTTCGACCGTCAGGCCGACGAAGGTGCCGCGCCCTTCCGGCACGTGCGCGACGCCCAGCGCAGCGATATCCTCGGTCGCGCGGCGGTCGAGCCGTTTGCCGGCGAACGCGATCTCGCCCTCGGAGCGCACCATGCCGCAGATGGCGCGCAGCGTCGTCGTCTTGCCGGCGCCGTTGGCGCCGAGGACCACGGTCATGCCGCCTTCCTCGACCGAAAGGTCGATCCCGTGCACGATCTCCGATTGACCGTAAAAGGCCTTTAGCGCGTGCAGCTCGAGGATCGGCGCCATCAGTGCCGCGGCCCCAGATAGGCCTCGGTAACGGCCGGGTTATTGCGCACAGCGTCGGGCGGCCCGTCCGCGATCACGCGGCCGAAATTGAGCACGACGACTTGATCCGACAGGCTCATCACCAAGCCCATGTGATGCTCGACCAGCAGCACCGTGATCCCGAGCCGGTCGCGGATGGCGCGGATCAAGCCGCCGAGTTCCGACACTTCCTCGTGGTTCAATCCGCCGGCCGGTTCGTCGAGCAACAGCAGGGTAGGCTCGCCGGCAAGCGCGCGCGCAAGCTCGATGCGCTTGCGCGCTCCGAGCGACAAGCTGGCCGCCGGCCGCTCGGCCGTGGCTTCCAGGCCGACGAAGGCGAGCATGGCGTGCGCGGTTGCGTCGAACTGGCGCTCTTCGCTTCTAGTCGACGGCAGCGTCAAGGCGTCGGTGAGCGGATTGTGGCGGCCGCGCGCGTGCGCGCCGACTTTCACATTGTCGATGACCGACATCGACGTGAACAGGGTGGAGGCCTGGAATGTGCGACCAATTCCGAGCGCGGCAATGTCGGAAGGCGCGCATTGGCGGAGCGATCGGCCGTTCAGGCGGATATCGCCGCGGCCCGGGCGGTAGAGCCTGCTGAGGCAGTTGAACAATGTTGTCTTGCCGGCGCCGTTCGGCCCGATCAGGCCCACGATCCGCCCGCGCGCAATCCTGAAGGTCACTTCGTCGAGAGCGACGATGCCGCCAAAGCGCATACCGACGCCCGCGACCTCCAACAGCGGGGAGGCGGCGCCAACGGCGTCCGCTGCGCCGTGCGGGATTTCGGTCATGCCGCGCGATGCGTCATGGCGAGATCTTCCTCCGCGACCCTCCGTCTTTGATTGTTTGGCTTTTCACCCCGCGCGCGATCGGTGATCGGCCGCGGGGGACGGGTGATTGAGGGCCAACGAAAACGTGACACGGGCGGCGTCCGCGCGTCAACGATACCTAAGGCGTATATTTCGCTTTATTTTGCCGCCGGATAGCACGCGACCTTATTCCAGTCGCTGACCAAGATTCCCGGCTTAATGCGACATGAGCACCGGCGCGGTCATCGAGCGGAAAATGCTGCGTGTTACCCCGCCGAGCACGAATTCGCGCAAGCGCGAATGACCGTAGCCACCCATGACGATGAAATCGCTGCCCGCGTCCGCGGCGTGCGAAAGGAGGACGTCGGCAATATCGATATCGCCGAGCGCGGTGCGCTTGACATCGACATTGAGCCCATGGCGCGCCAGATGCGCACCCATGTCGGCGCCCTCGATCTCGTCCTGCTTGCCGCGTTCGTTGGTGACGATCACGACCTCGACGCGCCTGGCCTTGGCGAGCAGCGGCATGGAGTCGGCAATAGCGCGCGCGGCGGCGCGGCTGCCGTCCCAGCACACCATCACGTTGTCGAGCTTGAGCGGCGCCTTTTGGATGTACGGAACGATAATCACCGGCCGGCCGGATTCGAACAGTGCCGACTCGGCAATGATCTCCTCGACCGCGCTGCTTTCGGGCTCCGATTGCCCGACGATAGACACGTCGAAGCGCCGCGCGATCCGGCTGAACTGCTCGCCCACGCCGGCAAAGCTCGCACTCAAGGTCAGCGGCTCGGCGCTGACGCCGGCGCGCGAGCAGGCGGTGTTGAAGCGGTCGAGGGCGGCCCGCGTCGCTTCTTCATTGTCGCGCTCCTGCGCCTCGATCACGTCGGCGGGGATGTAGCCCGCGCCGGAAACTGGAACGATCGGATCGTAGAGAAAAGCGATGCCGGCAAGATGCGCGTCGAAAGCAGCGGCGACGGAGACAGCATAGTCGCAAGCCGGGCTTGCCTTCTCACCAACGCTGAGATTGACGACAATGTCTTTGATCATAGCGGCAGATCCTCCAGTCGCAGCTCCAATGAATTTTATCGATATTGATCTCTCGACTTTCGTTTATGTCACGCGCGGCATCGCTCCCGTTTGAGCCAGATCAAGAGTGTCCGGAAGGGGTTATTTCTTGATGTTGCCCTCGGCGTCGAACTGCTTGATGTAAGCCCACAGGTCCTTAATTTCCTGTTCGTTCTTGATGCCGGCAAAGATCATTTTGGTGCCGGGGATCTTGGCGCGCGGGTCCTTGATATATTCGGCGAAGGTTTCCTCGCTCCACACGATTCCGGAATTCTTGTTGGCGTCGGAATAACTGAAACCGGCGACGCTGCCCGAACGGCGGCCATCGAGACCGTTGAGCACGGGGCCGACCAAGTTCGTCGCGCCGGGACCGATCTTGTGGCAGATTCCGCATTTCTTGAAAGCGACGGCGCCTTTCTCGACATCTTGTGCCGACGCAACCCCCATCCATGCGGTCATAAGGGCAGCGGCGGCTATCAATGCTTTCGGCATCAGGGTCCCCTTTGGATGAACCCGCTGGGCGGATGCGCAGCGGCATTGGCGAGACTGCCTAGAACGCCAATCGTTTCAGGTTGAAACGATTGGCGCCCTAGATCTTTAATGGGGCATGATCTTTCGGAAAACCGGTACCCACTTTTCCGGATCATACTCCAGTGAGCGAATTCCACCGCCGTTGAAGCGGCCCGAAAGTCGCGTGTCAACGGTCCAATTCGCCGACGTTCGCGTGGGCCAGCGGGTCGAAGCGGCGCCATGCCCCAGGGCGATGCGCACGCGGCATTGTCGCAAAGTTCGCTGAGTGTTCAGCGGGAAAACCTCTGCGGCGGCCTCGCGAGACTGCACAAGCGCTTCCGTCGCGATCTTGAAATGTCAGGTTGAGAACAGAGAGCACAGTTTGGAGGTGTGGAGGAGCCCGCGGGTCGCGCCGCCGAAAATCCACTCACCCAGCGGGTATGCCCGTAAGCGCCAGCTACGATGAGGTCGGCCCCATTGTCGGCGGCCGCGGTGGTCAATTGGTGCGCTATCGCCCCGTGGGGATTGAGCACGGCCTTGACGCCGACCTTGACGCCGTGGCGGCCAAGGTAGGCCTCGACGTCCGCAAGGTGCGCCTGTGCTTGCGCTTCCAGCAGGTCTTCGGCGACTTCGACGAGCGTGACGTGCTCGGCTTGCTGCAAGAAGGGCAGAGCGCTTTGGACCGCGCGGCGCGCTTCGCGGGTATCTTTCCAGGCAATCAGGATACGGCGGGCACTCAGCGCCGCGTGGCCCTGCGGAGCAATGAGAACGGGGCGGCCAGCGGCCAGCAGCACTTCTCCAGGGTCGAAGCTGTGCAATACGTCGTCCGCCGCGGGACGGCTGCCGATGACGACGAGGTCCGCCGCTCGTGCTTCGCGCGCGATCACTTCGCGCGGAAAGTTGAAGCTCCCCCGCCACTCGGTGGGCAGCGCAGTTATGCCGGCAACCTCGCGAAAGCGCTCGCCCAGGCGGTCGAGCTCCGCCCTGATCCACTTCAAGCGCTTCTCCGGCTGCTCAAGCTCGGCATGCGCAAGAGCCGCGCGCTCGCGGCCCGGCACCCAGCCGGCGACGCCGATCAGAACCGCACCGAACCTGTCGGAGAGATCGGCCGCGAGCCGTATCCGCTCATCGGAGCCGGCGTTCCAATCCACATGCACCATGATGCTGGCCAACGCCCGAGAGGCGGGCGCGCCTATAACATGAGCGCCCACATCTGGTTTGGCTGTCGTCATCGTGGCGGTTCCTGCCTCTTCAAAGCTGTCACTGGATGCCTAGTGAGTTTAGCAATGCGCGTGTTGACCTGGGTCAAGAACGCTCGCCCGACCGAGGTGAAATCGTTGCGCTGGTGAAAGGATTGTGTCTGAAAAGCGGGAATTTTGTCGAGCCGAAGGCTCGTCCCGAGGATTTTGTTGGTCGCGGGGCTACCGTTTGGCTCGTACGGGATTTTTCATTCCCGCACGCTTCTGCGCTATGTCGGTCACTTGGTGATCGCTGCTACCAGAGCGCGATGGCTTTAAGTTGAATTGTCATCGCGCTCTAGATCTTTGGTGGAGCATGATCTTTTCGGAAAACCGGTACCCACTTTTCGGATCATGCTCTGGCGTGGCGGCGGTGCGTTCTGAAGGAAGCGACTTTCCGAAGGAAGCGACATGGACAATCTGGTGCGATCGACGATTGCCTTCGTGCACGACCATCAGGCCTGGGGCGTTCCGATCGTTTTCGTTTTGGCCTTCTGCGAATCCTTCGCCTTCGTGTCCTTGCTGGTTCCGGCAACGGGCATCCTTCTTGGCGTCGGCGGTTTGATAGCAGCCGCCGAGCTCTGCTTCTGGCCGATGTGGTTCGCGGCGGCGCTCGGCGCCATTGTCGGCGATTGGCTGGCCTACTGGCTGGCCTTGTACTTCAAGGACCGCGTGCTGCGGACGTGGCCGCTCGCCGGCAATCCTGATCTCGTTGCGCGCGGTGTGGCTTTCTTCAAGAAGTGGGGAATGCTCGCCGTCTTCGTCGGGCGCTTCTTCGGTCCCTTTCGCGCGGTCGTGCCGCTCATCGCCGGCCTCAATGCGATGCCGTGGCTCAATTTCCAAATCGCCAATGTTGCATCCGCAGCCGTCTGGGCAGCCGGGATTTTGCTGCCCGGCTTCATCGGCGTGCGCTGGCTGATGGAGTAAGGCACGGTTCCGGCGCGGCATCGCGGCTACACCGCGGTCGCGCTTTGTCGTTATAATGAGTCCAATTCAGGCTCAGACCTCCGGGACCATTGAATGGCTGTTGCAATGCCCAAGCTCGACGACGCGGTGCTCGCGCGCCGCGCCGAGATCGTTGCGGCGCTCAGACGCATCGTGCCGGGCGAGGGGGTGATCGCCTCCGAAGAGGCCATGCGGCCTTATGAAAGCGACGGTCTCACCGCCTATCGGGCGCTCCCGATGGTCGTGGTGCTGCCGGAGACCACTGAGCAAGTCTCCGCCGTGCTGGCCTATTGCCATCGCGACGGCATCAAAGTGGTGCCGCGCGGGGCAGGGACGTCGCTGTCTGGCGGCGCGCTGCCGCTGGGCGACGGCGTTCTGCTCGGCATGGCCAAGTTCAAGCGCATCCGCGCCACCGATTTCGAGAACCGGGTGGCCGTAGTCGAGCCAGGTGTCACCAATCTTGCGGTCTCGCAGGCGGTCGATCGTGCCGGCTTCTACTACGCGCCCGATCCGTCCTCGCAGATCGCCTGCACCATCGGCGGCAATGTGGCGGAGAATTCGGGCGGCGTTCACTGCCTGAAATACGGCGTCACCACCAACAATGTGCTCGGCTGCGAATTGGTCCTGATGAGCGGCGAGATCCTGCGGCTTGGCGGCAGCCATCTCGATGCCGCCGGCTACGATCTGCTCGGCGTCATCACGGGTTCGGAGGGGCTTCTGGGCGTCATCACCGAGGTGACGGTACGGCTCCTGAAGAAGCCGGAATGCGCACGCGCCGCGCTGATCGGTTTCGCCGCGTCCGAAGATGCCGGCGAGTGCGTTGCGCGCATCATCGGGTCCGGCATAATTCCGGGCGGCATGGAGATGATGGATCGCCCGGCGATCCAGGCAGCCGAGGAATTCGTCCATGCCGGCTATCCGCTCGATGTCGAGGCGCTGCTCATCGTCGAGTTGGATGGTCCGCGCGCCGAAGTCGATTACTTGCTGGACCGCGTGCAGGAGGTCGCGCGGGCCTGCGGCGCGCTGACGTGCCGGGTGTCCAATTCCGAAGACGAGCGGCTCCTGTTCTGGGCTGGCCGCAAGGCTGCATTCCCTGCGGTCGGCCGCATCTCGCCCGACTATTACTGCATGGACGGCACGATTCCGCGCGCACAAATGCCGCTGGTGCTGCGGCGCATGCAGGAGATGTCGGCCAAATACGGACTTCGCGTTGCCAACGTCTTCCATGCCGGCGACGGCAACCTGCACCCGCTGATCCTTTATGACGCCAACAAACCGGGCGAGCTCGAACGCGCCGAGGAATTCGGCGCCGATATTCTGAGGCTCTGCGTGGAGGTCGGCGGTGTGCTGACCGGCGAGCACGGCGTGGGCGTCGAGAAACGCGATCTGATGCCGGCGATGTTCTCCGAAACCGATCTCAATCAGCAGCAGCGGCTTAAATGCGCGTTCGACGAGAGCGGTCTGCTCAATCCGGGTAAGGTGTTCCCGACGCTGCACCGTTGCGCTGAGCTTGGCCGCATGCACGTGCATGCCGGCCAATTGGCCTTTCCGGACTTGCCGCGGTTCTGACGCGCCCGATGGCGGAAAATCTGAAACCGCGCGACGCCGCGGAAGTCGAGCAGGCGGTTAAATGGGCGATCGCCGGCGGCAAGACGCTGGAAATCGTCGGCCGCGGCAGCAAGCGTCTCATTGGGCGGGCGGCGCAATGGGACATGACGCTCGATATTTCGGGACTGTCAGGCGTGACGCTCTACGAGCCCGCCGAGCTTGTGCTGTCGGCAAAGGCCGGCACGCCGCTTTCCGAAATTGAGGCGCTGCTGACGGCAAACGGCCAGCAACTGGCGTTTGAGCCGATGGATTACGGGCCGCTGCTCGGTGGAGCCGCCGGCAGCGCCACGATCGGTGGGGTGCTTTCGTCTAATCTTTCGGGTCCGCGACGCATCAAGGCTGGCGCCGCCCGCGACCATTTTCTCGGCGTGACTGCGGTCTCCGGACGCGGCGAGATCTTCAAATCCGGCGGCCGGGTGGTGAAGAATGTCACCGGCTACGATCTATGCAAATTGCTCGCCGGCTCGTGGGGAACGCTCGCCGCCATGACTGATGTGACGGTCAAGACGCTGCCTCGGGCCGAGACCGAGCGGACGGTTCTGGTCCTCGGTCTTGGCGAGGCGGCCGCCGGCAAGCTCATGACGGCGGTCATGGGCTCCTTTGCCGATGCGTCCGCGGCTGCTCATTTGTCGTCGCCGCTTGCCGAGCGGCTTGCCGAGACTGCGACCGCGGGCGCGGCGGTGACGGCCCTTCGGCTCGAAGGCGTCGCCCCCTCGGTGGCGCATCGCCAAGCGGTGCTGGAAGAGCTGGCGAGGTCCTACGGCCGACTGAGTACGCTCGCAGAGGCTTCCTCGCGGACACTCTGGCGCGCAATCCGCGACGCGACTCCCTTCGCCGCCGCGGGGCCTACTGGCGCGCGCGATGTCTGGCGCATTTCGACGGCGCCCGCGCGTGGCTTCGAAATCGGCCGCGCCCTGGTCGAACAGGCCGAGGCAGAGGTGCTCTACGATTGGGCCGGTGGCCTGATCTGGGCGGCTCTGCCGCCCTCCGACGATGCCAAGTCAGGTCTCGTGCGTTCGATTGTAGCCGGTGCAGGAGGGCACGCCACGCTGATCCGTGCACCGGCCGCCGTACGCGCCACGGTCGATGTTTTTGAGCCCGAGACGCCGGCCTTGGCGGCGCTCACCAAGCGTGTGCGCGAGAGCTTCGATCCGCGCGGGGTTCTCAATCCCGGCCGGATGTGGGCGGGAGTTTAGTATGCAGACGTCTTTCACCCTTGCTCAGCTCGCCGATCCGGACGTCGCCGAATCGGAAAAGATCCTACGGGCTTGCGTGCATTGCGGCTTTTGCACCGCCACCTGCCCGACCTACGTGCTCGACGGCAACGAGCTCGATTCGCCACGCGGACGCATCTACCTCATTAAGGACATGCTGGAGAATGACCGGCCGGCCACGGCCGAGGTCACGCTGCATATCGACCGCTGCCTGTCCTGTCTGGCCTGCATGACGACGTGTCCCTCCGGCGTGCACTACATGCATCTCGTCGACCATGCCCGTGCCCATATCGAGAAGACCTACCGGCGGCCGGCACACGAGCGGCTGCTGCGCACCGCGCTTGCAAAGCTTTTGCCTTATCCACAGCGATTCCGGTTGGTTCTTGCAGCAGCCCTCGCCGGCAAGCCGTTTGCTCGGCTTGCCGAAGCGGTGGGGCTCAAGCGGCTTGCAGCCATGTTGCAGCTCGCCCCGGGGCACCTTCCGCACCGCGCCATTGCGCCGCAAACGTTCCAGCCGGCGGGAGCAAAAAAGGGCCGCGTCGCTTTGCTCGCCGGCTGCGTCAACGATCTGCTGGCGCCGCAGATCAATGCCGCGGCGATTCGGGTATTGACGCGGCTCGGCATCGAAGTCGTGGTCGCGGAAGGCTCCGGCTGCTGCGGCTCGCTCGTCCATCACATGGGCCGGGAAGGCGAGGCGCTCAGCCAAGCGCGCGCCAATATCGATGCCTGGACTGCGCTCGGGCCGCTGGACGCCGTGGTGGTGACGACCTCCGGCTGCGGCACGACCGTGAAAGACTATGGCTTCATGTTCCGCACCGATTCGATCTATGCAGAACGGGCCGCGAAGGTCGCCGGTCTCGCGCGCGATATCACCGAATACCTAGCGACGTTGCCGCTTAGATCCGCGCCGGCCACGCCTGGACTTGTGGTCGCCTATCACGCCGCCTGCTCACTGCAGCACGGACAGCGTGTTAGGCGCCAGCCGCGGGAGCTTCTCGGCAAGCTTGGCTTCACAGTGAAGGACGTTCGGGACGGTCATTTGTGCTGCGGCTCCGCCGGAACGTACAATATTCTGCAGCCAAACATCGCAAGAAGGTTGCGCGAGCGCAAAGTCAGGACTATCGAGGAATTGCGACCTGATGTGATCGCGGCAGGAAATATTGGCTGCATGACTCAGATCGCCGCGGGCACGAAACTGCCGGCGGTCCATACGATCGAGTTGATTGATTGGGCTACCGGCGGGCCATGCCCGCCCTCGCTTCGGGAGCGCTGGTCGCAGACGGCAGTGCGCTCGAATGCAGCCGCGAGCTAGACGGGGGCTCGCTCGTATTGTGCGTGAACCCGGTCCCCATGGGGCCGATCAGATTTTCCTTATTTGCAGCACGATCGGGAGGATCGATCATGGCAAAGAAGTCGAAGGCAAAGAAGAAATCCACCAAGAAAAAGGCCGCCCCGGCGCGCAAAAAGAAGAAGACAGTAAAATCGGCGGCTAAGAAGCCGGCGAAAAAAGCCGCCAAAAAGGCCCCCGCGAAAGCGGCCAAGAAGGCAGCTCCGAAGCGTAAAGCAGCACCGAAAAAGCCGGCGCCTGCACCCGCTCCGGCAGCGGAGCCGGTGCCCGCTTGGACCCCGACCGCCACTCCTGAGCTTGGCGGCGAGCACAACTAGTTTCGGGCAGTCTAAGACTGTGGAGGAAGGCGGCCGCGCCAACACGCGGCCGCCCCCGACCACCTAATCATGCTCCGCTGTTTCGCTGCGCCTCGCCGCCGGCCGTGTCCCTGCGATGCGGAATTGGCGATTGCCCGAGGTGGGTGGCGGACCTAGATTTCCAGCAATTGATCGCCGGTCCTGGCGGAGTTGGCTCTGAGCGCGCCGGCGGTATTCTCGTTTTCACGGGAGCCTGGCCATGGCAGCGCGTTACAACATCCTGATCCTCGGCGCGTCCTACGGTTCGCTGCTCGCATCCAAGCTTTTGTTCGGCGGGCACAGTATTCGGCTGGTATGCCTGCCGGCCGAGGCCGACCTCATCAACGCCGAAGGCTTTCGCGTCCGCCTGCCGGTACGCGGTCGCCCCAATCCCGTGGAACTCGATTCGCGTAAGCTCGCGGGCAAAGTCACCGCCGGCGGGACGACCGGCATCGATCCCAAGCAGTACGACCTGGTCGGCCTCGCCATGCAGGAGCCGCAGTACCGGTCTGCCGGGGTGCGCGAACTCCTCGATGCCATCGGTCGGGCGAAAGTGCCCTGCATGTCGATCATGAACATGCCGCCGCTTGCCTATCTGCGGCGTATTCCCGGTCTCGACGCGAACGCGCTGAAGCCGGCCTACACCGACGCCAGTGTGTGGGACAATGTTGATCCTTCCCGCATCACGCTGTGCAGCCCCGATCCACAGGCAATCCGCCCGCCGGACGAAAAGGTCAATGTGCTGCTGGTGACGCTGCCGACCAATTTCAAGGTCGCGCGCTTTCCGTCCGAACAGCACACCGCCTTGTTGCGGCAATTGCAGGACGAGATCGAGGCCATCCGCTTCGATACGCCGGACGGCAAGGTCGAGCTTCCAGTCAAACTGAAAGTCTACGATTCGCTGTTCGTGCCGCTGGCCAAATGGGCGATGCTGCTGGCAGGGAATTACCGCTGCGTCACCAAGGACGGCATGCGCACCGCCCAGGAGGCCGTGCATAGCGACATCGAAACCTCACGCTCGGTCTACAACTTTGTAGTTGATCTCTGCGTCAAGCTCGGAGCGAAGCTCGAGGATCTGGTGCCGTTCGAAAAATACACCGCGGCGGCACAGTCGCTGACGCGGCCGGCGTCGGCGGCTCGCGCCCTGCAAAATGGCGCCCCCAACATCGAACGAGCCGACAAACTGGTGCAACTCATCGCTGCGCAGCGCGGCCTGCATCATCCGGCGATCGACGCGCAGGTCGCTCTGGTCGACGCGAGGCTCGAGGCCAACCGCAAGAAAGCGGCGGCGTAACGGCGATCGAGCCGGCGGGTCTTGTACCGCTCGTCCCCGCGAAGGCGCGGACATAGTCGGTTGCACAGGCCGCTGGATTCCCGCCTTCGCGGGGACGAGCGGAAATTCGGGACGTGCTGACGGGCTCGCTCGCGCTCCGATCGTCACGCCACCTCGACGTCCTGCCAGAAGCTGAAGCGTCCGCCGACCTGCGCCATTTCCGGGCGCGGCCTCTCGTATTGCCACGCGGCGCGCTCGTGGCGCTTGCCGTCGACGACCACGTCGTAGAACTGCACGCCATGCGGGCAAGCATGGTCGGCTGCCGTCTTCTCGGTCTTCCGCAGCCAATCCATGCGCACGACGCTTTGCGGAAAGTACTGGTAGCCGTGGCAGGCGACGATGTCGTCGCTCTGCGCGATGATGTGTCCGTCGACACTGGCTTTCATGGGACGAGCCTCTTTCGATGCGACTTCAAGACTTGAACGTGACTTGGCCCGTGGGGCCGTCCCATTGACATAGTTGCCGAGGAGGGAAATGCCAGGGTCGCCGGGGCTGCGCTCAGCGCTGGCAGGCACGAGGCATAGCGGAATCGGCCGGCGGCGTTTGTTTCGCCGCCGGCCGCACTGTCGCTCAAACTGTCCCGGTGCCCGCGAACAGGTTCTTCTTGACGATGGCGTGGATGCCCCAATTGCCGTCCACCACCTGGGTAACACCAAAGTCGACGGCGACCGAAATCAGCGAGATCGCTTCGTCTTCGCTCAAGCCTTTGGTGTTCATCAGGAAGCTGCGCATCTTGCGGAACGCATCCCGCAGAGCGAGATCGATCGACGATTTCTTATAGATGTCCTGCTGCGCAGTCGGGCCGAGCTCTTCCAAATAGTTGGCGAAGGAAAAGCCGTGCAGCACCCATTCGTCCTGGGTCTCCAAAAGCGGATAGTTCAGCCCGGCGAGCGAGCCGGTGAGCTTATCCTTCTTGTGCAGCACGAGCTGGAAGGTGCCGGTGAGCGACATCTCGATGGCGGTGCCGCACAACTCGGAATCGCCTTGAGCCGCATGGGAATCGCCGACCGAGAACAGGCCGCCGGGCACTGCGACCGGGTAGTAGATCGTCGCGCCCTTGCCGATACGCCAGTTATCGATGTTGCCGCCGAAATAGCCGGGCGGGATCGAGTCGACGATATCGGCTTCCTTTGGCGCCAAGCCCATGACGCCGAAGTGCGGGCGGATCGGTATGCGCACATTCTTCAATATGCCGTGGGTCTCTTGCACGGTCGAATGGTCGACCGGCACGCCCGGATAATCGATGATCTTGTGCACGACGCCGAAGGGGTCGGTTTGCGGCACCCAGCGGAAATTGTAGACCGCCTGCGCCCAATTGCGTTGGCCGCTGGTGTCGATCTCGTAGATCGTGCAGACCTCGCGCGGCTTCGGTTCGGTGAGCAGATCACTGTAGTGGAAACCCCACCACGCTGCCGCGTTGCTGCCGAACGACTTGCCGGCGTAAGCGGGATTGGCGCAAGGCCGTGGCTTCACGTCGATGATGCGGACTTCGAGAATGTCGCCCGGCTCGGCGCCGCGGATATAGACCGGTCCGGTGCAGATATGGACGCCGAAGCCTTCGCCTGAGCCGCGGCCGAGGAGCTTGCCGTCGACTGGGCCGGCACCGCGGCGGTTGACGCCTTTTTTCTCCTTGGTCCAGAGGTAGATGCTTTCGACCCCTGGGTCGCCCTTGACCAGACGCTCGGTATCGTCGCCGGCGTGATGGGTTACGGCTTCGATGGTGATGTAGTCGCCGGAATCGACTTCAAGCTGCGGCTTTAGAAGCTTGCTGAAATAGCCCCAATGCACGGTGTCGGAGTTCGCCGGCAGGTAATGGTAGGTCGGCTGGCCGGGTTTGGTCTGTGCCGACGCAGGCGTCGCCAGCGTGCCGGCGCCGGCCCAGGCCGCCGCCGCTCCGCCGCCTGCAAGGAACGCACTCTTGAGAAAGCTGCGCCTTTCGCCGTCGAGATCATCCAGAAGCTTCTGCCGATGAAGCTCAAAGTCTGGGCAGGTGTGATCGTCTCCTGTGCACATGACTACGTTCCCCCTTGGTGGAGCATTGAAACGCCGGCTGTTCAGCCAGTCACGCCAGGGAGGAACGGCAACTTACATGCCAACCGGCAGGCGGAGCTTGGTCACTCCGCCGCCGAAGCCAGCGGTACCTCGCGTACCCGAAAGGATGCAGCCTCCGGCACCAATTCGACGCGGCGTCCGTGGAACGCGCCGAGCGTCGAGCGGTGACCGATGGAAATGATGGTCGTGCCCTTGAGCCGCTCGTGCAACAAACGATAGAGCGTCGCCTCGGCCGCTTCATCGAGCGAGGCGGTCGCCTCGTCGAGCAAGAGATAGTCGGGCGCATGCAACAGTGCGCGCGCAATCGCAAGCCGCTGCTGTTCGCCGAGCGACAGCATGCGATTCCAGTGCTCTTCTTCATGGAGGCGCGGAACAAGTTCGGACAGCCCGACGGCAACCACCGCCTCGGCGACGCGCGCGTCGTCGAACGCGCCCGCGCTGGCGGGGTAGCTCACGGCCGCGGCGAGCGGAGCGACCGGAAAGTACGGCCGCTGCGGGATCAGCATCATCTTGGCATTCGCCGGCACGTGCACGCGGCCGGAACCGAACGGCCAGATGCCAGCAATGGCGCGGAACAGTGTCGACTTGCCGGAGCCGGAAGGTCCGGTGATCAGGACGCGGTCGCCGGCGTCAAACGCAATATGGTCGACGGCCACGATCGGTTCGCCGTCCGGCAGCCGCACATCAAGTCGCTCGGCGGCAAATGGCGCTCCGCCGCCCTGCAGGACCTCGACACTTGGTGGGGTCAGCGCGGCCGCTCTGCTGGCTTCGATCGACTGCTCAAATCCGGACAATCGATCGATGATCGCGCGCCACTCTGCGATGTTTTGATAGTTCGAGATGAAATAGGAAAGCGCCTTCTGCACGCTGTCGAACGCGGATGCGGTCTGCATGAGACCGCCGAGCTGCATCGCGCCGGCAAAATAGGCCGGGCTTACCACGATGTACGGGAAGATGACTGATACCTGTGAATAGCCGGCGGCGAAGAAATTGACGAGCTTTGTTCGCTGCATGATCGCAAGCCAGTTGGCGATCACTGGGCGGAAACGACCGAGGTGGCCGTCGCGCTCAGCGTCGTCGCCGCCGAGTGCCGCGATCTGTTCGGAATTTTCACGCGTGCGTACCAGATTGAAGCGGAAGTCCGCCTCGAAGCGCTGCTGCTGAAAGTTGAGAGGAATGAGCTGCCAGCCGATCAAATGTGTCAATACGGTACCGAGTGCCGCATAGATCAGGGCGGCCCAGACCAGATAGCCGGGGATTGCGATTTGCGCACCGAACAAATGCAGCGGTGCTTGCGCGGAAAGGACCCACAAAATAACGACGAACGAACAAAAGCTCACAATTGAACTCAGCACGCCCGTGCTGATTTGCAGAGCGTAGTCGATGAAGGATTTTATGTCCTCGGCAATGCGCTGGTCCGGATTGTCGGCGGCATCGCCGAGAAGCTGCATGCGGTAGTGGTTCGCCGCATTGAGCCATCGCTGCAGATAGGCTTGCGTCATCCATCGTCGCCAACGAATTTGCAGCCATTGCGTGAGATAGGTCTTGTAAACCGCGAGCACGATGTAAATTGCGGCGAGCACGCAGAAGAACAGGATCGCACTGACGAAAGCATTCCAGTCGCGATCCTGCAGCGTGTTGTAGAAACGATTATACCAAAGGTTCAGGACCACGTTCACCGCCACAAGCGAAAGCTCCATCGCGATCACGGCGGCGAGCAGGATGCGGCCGGGCCAGCGATCCTCGGAACGGAAATACGGAATGGACAGCCGCCAGATCGTGGCGATTGTCGAAGCGATCTTCTTCAAGGGTTGCTCCCTCTTTGAGGCACGGGCGATTCTCGATCGCTAGTGCCGTGCGCGTGCGGCGCAAAAAAGCCAAGCTGCCCACAACAGTAGGGCATTTCGTTGGTGCTTTTCGACGCCTAGTCCAAAGCAGTATTGTCGCGCCCTTGATTTTCACCATAACATGCCGGCGGGGGTATCGGCGCACAGATCGGACACAAAATTCGTGCGGAACATGCACGTAAAGACGTCGGGTCGGTGAGATTTCGTCCAGTACGGCTGCGGTGAGCCGCCTCAAAAAATTGCGGCGGATTGGGGTCTTTCGCCGAAAAAGAAATCTCTCGGGCGCCGATGCGAGTAGGGAGCGACGCTCATGTGGAATCAAGTCTACGATCCGTTCAATAGTGCCGTCATCTCGACGCTCGCGGCCGCCTTGCCGGTCGTTTCCCTTCTCGTCCTGATCGCGTCCGGTAAGGTTAAAGCCCATTATGCCGCCGTGATTGCGCTCGTCATCGCGATCCTGGTCGCCATTTTTCTATTCACCATGCCGGCCGGGCTCGCGCTACGGGCCGCTGTCCTTGGAGCGGTCGCGGGCTTTTTCCCCATCGGCTGGATCGTGCTCAATGTCATCTTTCTCTACCGGCTGACCGTGGCCACGGGCGCGTTCGGAACGCTGTCGCAGGCCATCGGCGGAGTCACGCGCGACCGGCGACTTCAGCTCCTCTTGATCGCGTTTTCCTTCGGCGCATTTTTTGAAGGCGCCTCCGGTTTCGGCACTCCGGTCGCCGTGACGGGCGCGATCCTGATCGGTCTCGGCTTCTCACCGTTGGCCGCGTCCGGTCTGTCGCTGATCGCCAACACCGCGCCGGTCGCCTACGGCGCGCTCGGCACGCCGATCGCCGGGCTTGCGAGCGTGACCGGCCTCGATCCTTATTTGCTCGGCGCCATGGTGGGGCGGCAATTGCCGTTCTTCTCGCTGATCGTGCCGTTCTGGCTGATCTGGGCTTTCGCCGGCCGGCGCGGAATGTTGGAGATCTGGCCGGCGATCCTTGTTTGCGGTCTCTCGTTTGCGATCCCGCAATTCCTGATCTCGAACTTCATCAATCCCTGGATCGTCGACGTCGGTGCCTCGCTGATCTCGATGGCTTGTTTGATCGGGTTCCTCAAGATCTGGCAGCCGAAGGAATTGTGGCTCTCGCCGGCGCTGCGCACCCGCGACGATTCCGCTTCATCCGCCCCGCCGGTCGCGCCCGCAAAGACCGACACGCTGAGCAGCGCCGCCGTGTTGCGCTCACTGCTGCCGTGGATTATCGTCTGCGTCATCCTGCTGATTTGGGGCACCGGCTGGTTCAAGAGTCTAGTCAATCCGATTTTCACGTGGAACTATCCGGTCACAGGCTTGCACAATGCGGTGCAGAAAGTGCCGCCGGTGGTGGCGAAACCTCTGCCTGAGGCCGCCGTGTTTGCCTTCACTTATATATCGTTTACCGGCTCGGGCATGCTGCTTGCGGCGATCATTTCCGGTTTCCTCATGGGCTTCTCGCCCGCCAAGCTCGTGGTCGAGTATGGCCGCACGATCAAGGTCTGCGCATACTCGCTGATCACCATTTCGGCCATGCTGGCGATCGGCACCCTGACCCGGTACTCGGGCATCGACGCGACGCTCGGCCTCGCTTTTGCCGGCGCCGGCGTGTTCTATCCGTTTTTCGGCACGCTGCTCGGCTGGCTTGGCGTCGCGCTGACCGGGTCCGACACCGCGTCGAACGTGCTGTTCGGCGGTTTGCAGAAGATCACCGCGGAGCAGCTCGGCCTCTCGCCGATTCTCATGAGCGCGGCCAATTCCTCGGGCGGCGTGATGGGCAAGATGATCGACGCTCAGTCGATCGTGGTGGCGTCGACCGCGACCAATTGGTTCGGGCATGAAGGCTCGATCTTGCGCTTCGTGTTCTTCCACTCCATCGCGCTGGCCTGTCTGGTTGGCATTTTGGTGACGCTGCAGGCCTATGTGTTCACCGGAATGATCGTGCATTGACGCCGCTCGGCCCGACCGGTAGCTCATAAGCGTCTTCACGATGTTGTCGCACGCTTGGGGGGAGCGGGCGACGATTACTTCATCGCGGTTGCCGTTCAACGAGGAGAAATGATGTCTCGCGTCACCCGGCGTTACGGCTCGTGGCTGTCTTGCCTCCTCGTATGCGGGCTTATTCTCCCAGCCGCCGCCAGCGAACGCACTTTTCCCTTCGATCGCGAGCTTATGCTCGACGTCGCGCCGATGCCCGGCTCCAAGCGCGTTCCGATCATCGAGATCGATGCCAACGGCGCGGCTTCGATCGATCTGTGGTGCGCAAGCCTGCGCGGCCAGGCCAGCGTCGGAGAGGATTCGATCAGCATCGTTCCCGGTCCGATGCAGCCAACGCAATGCCCTGCGGATCGCCAGAGCGGCGATGAAAGCCTGTTGGCGGCGCTAGCGCAAGTGACGAACTGGAGACGAACCGGTGATGTAATCGAATTGCGCGGCGCCACGACGCTGCGATTTCGCCTGATGACGAACTGAGGTTCGCTACTGCAAACCGCTGCGATCGATATTGATTTTTTGATGGAGCATGATCTTTTCGGAAACCGGTTTTCCACTTTTCCGGATCATGCTCTAAGCCTTCGTCGCGCGCGTCATCAGAAACGGCATGCGCATCGCGTTGTCGTCATAGGCTTCGCTCGCCATTGCTTCGAATTCGGCGCGGAACTTCGCGAGCTTGGCGGCATCGTTCTCGAGTGATGCAACAATTTTACCGAGCGGGCCGATTGTTTTCTCCTGCGCCACGCGGAAATGCATCAGGCTGAGCGCCGGCCCGGTCAGCGTATTGCGTCCGAATGTAAGGCCGGTGACCGCCGCGCCGAGCCGTTCGCGCACGACGTTGGGATCGCCCCATAATGCCGGCGGAGCCGGTGGTGCTGTGCCGGCAGGTGCCGGCGAATAGTCCGCCAGAAAAGTGAACATGCGGCCGGGGAAGTGCTCGGGCGGCCAGCTCGAAAATGCAAGACGACCGCCGACATTGAGCACCCGCAACATTTCGCTCAAGGCGACTTGCGGACGCGGCGCAAAGATGTGGCCGAATTGGCTGAGCACGACGTCGAAGGAAGCATCCGGATAGGGGAGCGCTTCAGCGTCGCCTTCGGCAAAGTCTACGGTCACGCCCGCGAGCTCGGCATTGTAGCGCGCACGCTCGAGCAAGACCGGCGATAGATCGAGGCCGGACACGATCGCACCGCGCCGCGCGGCCGTCACCGCGACGACGCCGGCGCCGCAGGCCACATCAAGCACTTTTTGCCCGGACGAGACTTGCGCGAATTTGACGAGCTTCGCGGCCGGAATGGTGGTGATCACCTCGACCGGCAGGAACGAAGCCCAGGCCTCCCGCTGAGCAGCCTTGTATTGGGCGAAGGGGTCGGCGTCTTGTGCGGCCATCGTCTTCTCCTGGATGTCGCGCTCGGTTTAGCGCACCGAATATGTGGCGCCCGGCGACAAAAAAAGGGCGCGGCTTGCACCGCGCCCTTCGGCATTTCGTGGGCGACGGGATCAGAAATCCATCCCGCCCATGCCGCCGCCCGGCGGCATCGCCGGCATCGCGGGCTTGTCCTTCGGCAGTTCTGCGACCATCGCTTCGGTCGTCACCAAGAGGCCGGCGACGGAGGCTGCATCCTGCAGGGCCGCGCGCACCACTTTGGCCGGATCGACGATGCCTTTGTCGAGCATGTCGACATACTCTTCCTTCTGCGCATCGAAGCCGAAGGTCTCCGATTTGTTTTCGAGGATCTTGTTGACCACGATCGAACCCTCGACGCCGGAATTCTCGGCGATCTGGCGCAGCGGCGCTTCGATCGCCTTGAGCACGATATTGATGCCGGTCTGGACGTCGGGGTTGTCGTTGGTGAGCCTGCCGACCGCCTTCTTGGCGCGCAGCAGCGCCACGCCGCCGCCCGGCACAATGCCCTCTTGCACCGCGGCGCGGGTGGCGTTGAGCGCATCCTCGACGCGGTCCTTCTTCTCCTTGACCTCGACTTCGGTTGCCCCGCCGACGCGGATCACCGCGACACCGCCGGCGAGTTTGGCGAGCCGCTCCTGCAGCTTCTCGCGGTCGTAGTCGGAGGTAGTCTCCTCGATCTGCGACTTGATCTGGGCGACGCGGCCTTCGATGTCCTTCTTCTTGCCGGCGCCGTCGACGATGGTGGTCTTCTCCTTCTCGATCACCACCTTCTTGGCGCGGCCCAGCATCGCGACAGTGACATTCTCAAGCTTGATGCCGAGGTCCTCGGACATGAGCTGACCGCCGGTCAGGATGGCGATGTCTTCCAGCATCGCCTTGCGGCGATCGCCGAAGCCCGGCGCCTTGACCGCGGCTACCTTCAGGCCGCCGCGCAGCTTGTTGACCACGAGCGTCGCGAGCGCCTCGCCTTCGACGTCTTCGGCGATGATGAGCAGCGGCTTGCCCGACTGCACGACGGCTTCCAGCACCGGCAGCAGCGCCTGCAGCCCGGGAAGCTTTTTCTCGTGCAGCAGCACATAGGCGTCATCGAGCTCGGCGAGCATCTTTTCGGCATTGGTGATGAAATAGGGCGAGAGATAGCCGCGGTCGAACTGCATGCCCTCGACGATCTCGACGTCGGTCTCGAGCGCCTTGGCCTCTTCGACCGTGATCACGCCTTCATTGCCGACCTTCTGCATCGCCGCGGCGATCATCTTGCCGATCGTCTCGTCGCCGTTGGCGGAAATGGTGCCGACCTGCGCCACTTCCGACGACGAGCCCACTTTCTTTGCGCGCTTTTTGATATCGGCGACGACCGCATTCACCGCGAGATCGATGCCGCGCTTGAGGTCCATCGGATTCATGCCGGCGGCAACCGACTTGGCGCCTTCCTTGACGATGGCCGCGGCAAGAACCGTCGCGGTCGTGGTGCCGTCGCCGGCCTCGTCGTTGGTCTTCGACGCCACTTCGCGCACCATCTGCGCGCCCATATTCTCGAACTTGTCCTCGAGCTCGATCTCCTTGGCGACGGTGACGCCGTCCTTGGTGATGCGGGGAGCGCCGAAGCTCTTCTCGATCACCACGTTGCGGCCTTTCGGGCCGAGCGTCACCTTCACCGCGTTGGCGAGCGTCTCCACGCCGCGCAGCAAGCGATCGCGGGCGTCGCCGGAAAAACGTACTTCTTTTGCAGCCATAACAACCTACTCCTTGAGAATTCTTGTTGGCGGGCGCGCTTTATGCGATGACGCCCATAATGTCGGACTCTTTCATGATGAGGAGATCGTCGCCCTCGAGCTTGACCTCGGTGCCCGACCATTTGCCGAACAGCACGCGGTCTCCGGCCTTGAGATCCATGGCGATCAGCTTGCCGTTCTCGTCGCGGCCGCCTGGCCCGACAGCGACGACTTCGCCCTCTTGCGGCTTCTCCTTAGCGGTGTCGGGAATGATGATCCCGCCCTTCGACTTCTCCTCCGCTTCGATGCGCTTGACGACCACGCGATCGTGCAGAGGACGGAATTTGAGTTTCGCCATGATGACCCTCATTGCCGCTGCTGCGCGGCGTGCGTTGGTAGAAAAGTTAGTGATTATAAAGGCTTGGCACTCTCAACCACTGAGTGCCATGAAGCCGTCCGGGACATAAGATGCGCACCGGAAGCTGTCAAGCACGCCACTGACACAAGGTTGCCGAGGCGGCGAGACTTTTTGCCAGTATAGATAGCCCTAGCCGGGCGGGCGAAAACCCGCCACCATGCCGGCCAAGTGTTTGGCAAGAAATGGCTGGCATCTTGCGGGGCGGTGACGGGATTCGCTATTCCGCGCGAGTGGATTTCTCAGGGGGGTTTCATGAGTGGTTGGCGGCGCGACGTTGGTTTGTATTCGCGCCTGGCGGGTTTTCTTTTTGTTCTTTCTGCCTGCACGACGAATACGCCGCCCATCGAGGCTCCGCCGCCTGCGCCCGACATTCCGGCGACGATACGGCCCGAGGAAATGGTCGGGCGCTGGGGCTACGGCTCCTATCATAACGAAGGCGACCGGAAACGCACGGAAGCGGCCGCGCACGGTCAATGCGGTCAGCCGGTGGTGATCAACAAGGGGCCGGGCGGCGGCGTCATGATGTACCTTGCCGATAGCGCCCAGCTGCAGGAGCTCTACCTCAAGGGTAGTGCTGGCGGGCGGAATTATGTCGGGCCTCCGGGCCCCGCCGGCGGCCCACAGGACCGCGAATTCGTGGCGATGGATGGCCGCACCATGGTTCTGCGTTGGTTGAATCCGGAAGTGCAGAACCGCTACGGCACGGGCGTATATGTTCGGTGCGGAGCCGAAGGCGCGTCGCGTAAGACTCCCGCCAAGCAGCAATGACGATCGGGCGGCGACAGCGGTCACCGCACTGCGTCGACGTCGCCGTCGAACAGCGAATCAATATCGCTCTGCGATACGTGACCTGCATCATCGCCCAGCCGCGGGCCGCTTAGGGGCGGCGCGGCATCCGCCCGCGCCAGTTCCTCGAGCACGCGAGCGATCTGGCGATCCAGGCTGTTGACCGACGCCCGCACTTTGGCGACCCGCTGGCTGGTCAGATCCTGGAAATTGCACGCCTCGAAAATGTGCGTCACGCGATCCCGGATGTCCTGTGTCAGGCCGCATTCGAAATTGCCTTTCAGCAGGCCCATCAAATTGGTCGCCGCCTGATCGATGTGCTCGGCGGCGGTCAGGATTTTCTGCGCCGCGAGCTCGCTGTCTTGGATGACGGCGTCAAGCTCCTCGGCAATGCGGGCCGTCGGTGCCGATAGCCCGCCGTTCATCACATGTCCTTGTTGCGCCCCGCGAATGGCGGCAAGCAGAAGCCGCAGCTCCGACGCAAGTCGCTGGAGTTCGTCCTGTCGCGCGAGAGTGCCGTTAACGTGTGGCGCGGCTGGCGGCGGCGCGAGCATGGCGCGCAGCGCGCCCAGTTCGCGCAGCATAGGGCTGTCGCGCGACTCATCCGCTTCGCTGGCCGGTCGTTCGGACCGCGCGGCGCCCGATTGTTCGATGCGAAAGACTTTGCGCGGCGCGGCCATTCCTACACCCCGCGCCAACCTAGAATTCGGCGCTTAATGTCGGGTTCATATGAGGAGCGCGGCCGCTCGTGGCGGCGAGCGTCGATTACCAAGCGATTAACGGCCGGCATGGTGCTTTACACAAAATAAACTGTAACTTGATGAACAAACTACAAACGCGGACGCGCAGCGGCTGCGCGCAAAAAAATTAACCAAACAGTCGAGTTTTCAGCTTGTACTTCAAACACCGCCGAACGCGCCGTTCGGCTTGGTGTGAAAGTACAGAGTTTTGAGATGGCCCGAATTGTTGGTTCTCCACGCGTGGCGTGCTCCGTGGCGGCTGGAGCTGCCGTCGTCCTGATCGCTTCCCATACCGGTGCGGCCAGCCAGGCGCTCGATCCAGGCTGGCAGCTCGTCTATGCCGGTCAGCCCGGATACAGCGACGGGCTCATCGAATCCATGTTTGGCGATGGGACCGGGCAGGCGATTGTCGGCCGCGCCTATCAACCGCCCGCGCCAATCTATTCGGAAGCGGATCCGACCGCGGAGCCGGCTCCAGAGCCGAGCGCGCGGGAGCGCGCGCCGGTTTCGCAGCTTTCCCAACAGCAACCGGCTCCGGTTGCTGCGACACAGCACGCGCGCAGCCGCCGGCCGGCGCCGGCCTATTACCAGTTGGTGCCTGCGCCGCAGGGGCGCGCCGCTGGGCAGGGGCCCGTCTACTACCGGCAAGCGCCGGCGCAATTCGCAGTCGCGCCGCCTGCGCCGACATCCGGCTGGCGGGCCGTTCCGCAAGCGCAGGCGCCGGCGCAAGTCGACCCGCGATATGTCGCGTCAGTGTCGCCAGGACAGCTGCGCGGCTCGCAATCTCAGCCGGCGGGCTATCGGACAGCGGCCGCGCCGCCGGCGCAACCCGATCCGCGGTATACAGGTTCGGTCACGACGCAGCAGGTCCGTACCATTCAGCCGACGCCGGCGAGTTACCGGACGGCAGCGGCGCAGCCCGTGCAGCCGGGCGCTCAATATGCTGGATCGGCACCGCCGCAACAGGTCCGTGGACTGTTCTCGCCGAATTATCAGGTGGCCGCCGCTCCCCAAGCCGCCGCGTATCCGCAGCCCGGCCAGTATCCGCAACAGCCGGTCCGGCAGCAGCTTGCGTTCGGATACACGACGCAACCGCAGCAGGGCTATGCGTATCAGACGCCGGCCTACGCTCCGTCGACCTATGGGGACATGGCGCAGCAGCAGCCGCTCGATCCGCGCTATGAGCGTCAAGTGATCGAATATCGCGGCGCCGAAAAGCCGGGCACGATCATTGTCGATACCCCGCATTTCTTTCTTTATCTGGTGTTGGACGGCGGCAGGGCACTGCGTTACGGCATCGGCGTCGGCCGGCCGGGCTTTACGTGGGCGGGCGTGAAGAGCGTCTCGGCCAAGCGCGAATGGCCGGATTGGCGCCCGCCGGATGAGATGTTGGCGCGCCGGCCCGACTTGCCGCACTACATGCGCGGCGGTCCGGACAATCCGCTCGGCGCACGCGCGCTCTATCTCGGCTCGACGCTTTATCGGATCCACGGCTCGAATGAGCCTTGGTCGATCGGCACGCAGGTGTCGTCCGGCTGCATCCGGCTGCGCAACGATGACATCATCGATCTCTATGGGCGCGTAAAGGTCGGCGCCAAGGTGATCGTGATCTGAGCTTTTTTCCACCCCGCTCCGTTTCACTTCGCGGGGCAGGATGGCTCATTCCGCCGCCGTCCGGGTGTCGGCTTCCGGTTGCTTTTGCTCTTCGCGCGGCTTCACCGCGTGCTCGGCCACGAAATAGACCGGCCGGCCTTTGATCTCGTAGAGGATCTTGCCGATATATTCGCCGACCACGCCGAGCATGATGAGCTGTACGCCGCCCAGCACCATCACGCCGACAAAGAGCGAGGGATAACCGGGCACGCGCTCTCCGTAGGCGAACGTCTCATAGATGATCTGCGCGCCGTAAATGAAAGCGGCCAAGGCGAGCAGCGATCCGAGCCAAGTGGCGACGCGTAAAGGCGCCACCGAAAACGCCGTCAAGCCATCGATCGACAGGCCGATCAGCGAGCGCAGGCTCCAGGTGGAGCGGCCGTCGCTACGCGGCGCTGGATAATAGTCGATGCGGATCTGACGAAAGCCGATCCAGCTTGAAAGCCCCTTGAAGAAACGATTGCGCTCCGGAAGCTGGCGCAGCGCGTCGGTGGCGCGCGGCGAGAGCAGCCGGAAATCGCCGGCATCCTCCGGGATCTTGGTTTGCGCGCCCCAATTGACCAGCAGGTAAAAGCTCTTCACCAGGAACCGCCGCACGGGGGACTCGTTCGCCCGATGCGCCTTGGCGGTGTAGACCACGTCGTAACCGTCATCGAGCCAGTGGTGGACGAGAGTCTCGATCAGAGACGGCGGATGCTGTCCATCGCCGTCGATGAACAACACGGCGCCGAGCCGGGCGTGATCGAGGCCGGCGAGCAGCGCCGCCTCCTTGCCGAAATTGCGCGACAGCGACAGCAGCTGAATATCGAGCGCCGTGGCCGGCAGCTGGTGAGCGATCGCAAGCGTATCGTCGCGGCTGCCGTCGTCGACATAGATAACTTCGCAGGCGAGCCCTTGCTTGGCATTGAGCGTGCGCGCCACCTCGGCGAGCTCGGCATGGAGCCGCGGCAGCGAAGCCGCTTCGTTATGGACGGGAACGACGATGGAGAGACCAGGCGTCGCGGCCGATGGTCCGCTGCGCCATTGGCGCGCCGTTCCCTCGCGGGCTGGCCCCACCGGACCAGACTCCCTTGCCACGTCAATCACCGGCAGCTCCTTTTACCTGCGATCTATATATTAACGGGCCATTCCTGTCGCGTCAGCGGTGTCGCAGGGCTCCTGCCGACGGGCTGGTGCCGGGGTGGCGGATCGCCGTGAACGTGATATGCGAAACCGCAATGACGCCTGTGTCCCCTTATGATCGCGCGCGCGCGCGCCTGATCGCCGGCTGGCGCAATCGCGCGGTGACCTTCAAGGCGATCTCCTTCGCCACGATCGGCGTGGTCAATTCGGTCGTCGATTATGCCGTTTTTCTGATTGCGCGTGCTCTGCTCGATAGCTCGGCGGCGGCCATGGCGCTGTTCGCTTCCGTTTCGGGCGTGTGCGAATGCGGCAGCGCCGCGGCGATTTCACTGATAGCCGCGAACGCCATCTCCTGGATCGTTGCCGTCAGCGGCTCCTACATCATGAATTCGACCATCACCTTTGCGGCCGAATCCGGCCGCAAACTGCGATGGCGCTCATACCTCGCCTTCGTTGCCTCTGGCTTTGCAGGCTGGATCGCCAACACGGTAACGCTCCTGGTGGCGGCGGAGGTGCTGCTATTACCGGTGTGGCTGGCCAAACTCGTCGCCATCTTGGCGAGCTTCATGGTGAACTTCTTGATTTCGCATTTCGTGGTGTTCCGGGTTCGGCCGCAGCCGAAGGTCGACTCCGGGCGGGACATTTAGGCGGAACAACCGGCGCAAAGAATCAGCCGGGCGTCTTGCGTGCCTTCTGTGCCGCGAGAAATTTGCGCATTGTGGCGCGAGGCTCGTCTGTCTCATAGGCGGCGGCGAACGCATCAATGCCGGCCGTGATGGCGCCGGAAAGCGGCAGGTCCTCCCATTGTTGGATCAGGCGCTTTTGCAGCCGCACCGCACGTGGCGCCGAGGTCAGGAGCTTACCGATCCAAGCTTCGATCGCCTGGTCGAGGTCTGCCGTCGGCACGACGTGCTCGACCAATCCCCAAGCCAGCGCCTCGCGCGCAGAGAAAGTTTCGCCGAGCAACAGGATTTCGCGCGCGCGGCCCCAGCCGGTCAGCAACGGAAATAGCGCCGCCTCGATCACCGAGGGAATGCCGATCTTGACCTCTGGCATGCCGAACGAAGCTGCCTCGGAAGCCAAGCGCACGTCGCAGGCCGCGGCGATCTCCAGCCCGGCGCCGAAACAGAAGCCGTGGATTCCGGCGATGACCGGTACCGGCAGATTGCGGATCGTGTCGCAGCTGCGGTGCAGGCGCATGATCAGCGCCTTTGCCTCTTCGGGATTTTCGATCGCCGCCATTTCCTTGATGTCGGCGCCGGCGCTGAAAGCTTTTGCGCCTGCGCCTGAAAGCACGACTACGCGCAGGTCTTCGTCGCTTGCGAGCGCGAGCAAGGCTTCGGCAAGCGCGTCCATGACCGCGCTGCTCATCACGTTCAGGCCGCGACCGTCGTCGATCGTGAGATAAGCAATGACGCCTTGGGGGCGTTTATCGCGCCGGACATGCACTGTTGGATCGTTCGCGTTAGGCAACCGCGCTTCCTTCAGCGTTGGATCGGCAACGGCCTTACTGTGAAGCGTTGACGGTGACCACGTCCCGGTCCAGCTCGGCCACGAGCCGCTCGTAGAGCGGGTTCTCGCGCGAATAGACGTAGTCGAGCGCCGCGACCGACACCGCCTCGGCGCCGTGCTCGCGCAAGAAGCTCGCGAGACCGTGCACGTGCTTGGGCGGGCAGTGCAGCGTCAGCATGCCGGATGAGGTGGAGCCGCCGAACGGCGCGGCGACACCGAACTTGTCCCGCGCGGCATTGAGCAGCGTGTCGTTTAATCCGGCAAAGCGCGTGCGCACCTCGCGATAAGCGTGCGCGCGTTTCTGCGCGGCGAGCCGGTCGAGCAACAGGCGCGCAGTCTCGCGCCGGTCCGCATCCCAGGCGGCGGTTCGCGCCGCGATGAGGTTGGCCTGCGAACGCAGGATGACGCCATCCTCGATGACCTTCAGTCCGTTGGCGGCAAGCGTCGACCCGGTGGTGGTGATATCCACGATCATTTCGGCGGTGCCGGCGGCGGGCGCACCTTCGGTGGCGCCGGAGCTTTCCACGATGCGGTAATCGACAACGCCGTGGTCGGCAAAAAACGCGCGGGTCAGATTGGCGTATTTGGTGGCGAGCCGCATCTTGCGCTCGTGCTTGAAGCGGAAGGCGGTGGCGACGTCGTCGAGATCGGCCATGTTGCGCACGTCGATCCAGGCTTGCGGCACGGCGACGACAACATTGGCGAAGCCGAACCCGAGCTGATCGATAAACACGACCTGCCGGTCGGCATCGAGGATCATCTCCCGCACCAAGTCCTCGCCCGTGATGCCGAGCTGCACCGCGCCCTGCCCGAGCTGCGAGGTGATTTCCGCGGCCGAAAGGTAGGCAATTTCGACGCCGTCAAAGCCGGCAATGGCGCCGCGATAGTCGCGTGCGCCGCGCGGCTTGACGAGTTCAAGTCCGGAACGGGCGAAAAACGCTTCCACGTTTTCCTGCAGGCGCCCTTTCGACGGCACGGCGAGAATAAGGGCGGCGCTCATGCAGCGGCTCCGCAAGCCGACAATTCCCCGTTCGAGGCCGCAAATCCAACCGCCGCGATCGGCTCGTGTGCGCCAAGCCGGGTCAGCAAGCCGTCATAGCGGCCGCCCGCGATCAGCGGGCCCTTGGTGCGCGGGTCGTGCAGCTCGAACACGAAGCCGGTGTAATAGTCGAAGCCGCGGCCGAAGGCGGTGGAAAAGTGGATCGCGCGGACGTCCACGCCGCGTGCGGCGAGAAAGCCGGTGCGCGTTTCGAACAAATCCAGCGCCGGCGAGAGCGGGAGGTTGGCGTCGGCGGCGAGCGCGCGCAATTCGCCGGCGGCTTCGTCAGGATCGCCGCGCACGGCGAGGAAGCGTTCGATCAAGGCGCGGGTCTCGCGCGGCAGCCGCGTTCCGGCGCCGAGCGCCGCCTGTTCGAGGAAGCGTTCCGCGATCTCCGCCACGGAGCGGCCGCCGACCGCAGCGATCCCAGCGATCGACAGAAGATCGGTGACGAGATGGTGCGCGGCCTTGGGATCGGAGCCGGCGAGCGCGGCGAGCACGCCGCGGTATTCCGGCGCGCCGTTTGTTGGCGTCAGCGCCAGTTGATCCAAATCGTGCGCCAGCGACCACTTCCTGTTGAAATCTTTGACCAGGCGGCGCTTCCACACCGGCGCGAGATCGAGCGCGGCCACGAAGGCGGTAAACAGGCCGACGTCGCCGATGCGGATTTCGGGCGTCGGCAAGCCGTAAAGCGTCGTCGCCTCGAGTCCGAGCGAGAGCATTTCAGCGTCGGCCGCTGCCTTGTCCTGCCGCCCGAAGGATTCGATGCCCGCTTGCAGAATTTCAGTTGGCGCGCCTTCGCGATGGCGAAACACTACGCCCAAATAGCAGTACCCCGCGACCTTGCCGGCCGAGGGGGATTGCAGATAGGCGCGCGACACCGGAATGGTGAGGTCGGGCCGCAGGCACAATTCCCGCCCGTGAGGATCGCTCGTGAGGAACATGCGGCGGCGGATGTCCTCGCCCGAGAGGTCGAGGAATGGTTGCGCCGGCTGCAGCACAGGCGGATCGATCGCCGTATAGCCGGCGCGCATGTAGGACGAGAGGAGCTGCTGCGCGCGCAGATCCGAATTGTTCGCTGCCATACTCGACATGCCGGCCACATCTCGCGCCCCTATGGTTAATCCATTTTGCGAAGGCGCGGCGATAGCGTTGATCCAGCGGCCCCTTAGCACGGCAACCGTCGAGATTCGATGAAGATCACGGGGCGCCGTTAATGGCCGCCGGGCCGTGGTTTACGAAATTCCGTGTCGTGCCAGGATGTTGCGGACCGTCGCAACGAGGTCGGTTTCCGGCACCGAACGCTGCGCCTCGGCTTGTTTCTGCAAATGCTCCTCGCGGCCTTTTTCCAGCTTGGCGAGCTCCGCACCGATGATGAGATCCTTGATCGTCACCTCGCCCCTGGCCTTTTCGTCGGAGCCCTGGATGACGACGCAGGGCGCGTTGCGCTTGTCGGCGTATTTGAGCTGATTGCCGAGATTGCGCGGATTGCCGAGATAAAGCTCGGCGCGGATGTTCGCCGCGCGCAAAGTCGCGACCATGTTCTGATAGTCGGCGAGCCGATCCTTGTCGAAGACGGCGACGACGACCGGGCCGGGCTCCGGTTTGTTATCGAGCTTGCCCAGATGCATCAGCGCGGCGGCAAGCCGCGATACGCCGATGGAGAATCCGGTCGCGGGCGCAGGCTCGCCGCGAAAGCGCGACACGAGTCCATCATATCGTCCGCCGCCGCCGACCGAGCCGAATCGCGGCGATCCGTCTTTGCTGTCGGTTGAGAATGTCAGCTCAACCTCGAAGACTAGGCCGGTGTAGTATTCGAGGCCGCGGACGACAGACGGATCGATGACCACTCTGCCGTCGTCGTAGCCCGCAGCCGCGACCAACGCTTTGAAATCGGCAAGCTCTGTCACGCCGATCTTTCCCAAGGGACTGCTTTCCACTGCATCTTCGAAATTCGCGATTGTTACTTCGTTTGCTGACAGGGTGCTTTTTGATCCAGATCCCTCTTCACCCCATCCGGTGAAATTGAGAATACGGGTTATTTCGACATCTGTTAAATTGGCGCCCCTAGTAAAATCCCCGCTTTCATCGCGGCGACCTTGTCCTAATAACGCCGCAACTCCATCGACGCCGAGACGATCGATTTTATCGATTGCTCGGAGCACCGTCAGGCGTCGAGCTGCGTTTTGCTCACCGCCAAGTCCAACTGACTCCAACACGCCGTCGAGCACTTTCCGATTATTGACCTTCACCACATACGAGCCGCGCGGAATGCCAAGCGCTTCCATGGTGTCGGCGGCCATCATGCACATCTCGGCATCGGCCGCGGGCGAAGCCGAGCCGACGGTGTCGGCGTCGAACTGCATGAACTGGCGGAAGCGGCCGGGGCCCGGCTTCTCGTTGCGGAACACCCAGCCGAAGCGATAGGAGCGGTAGGGCTTCGGCAGCGTTTCGAAATTCTCCGCCACATAGCGCGCGAGCGGCGCGGTTAGATCATAGCGCAGCGACAGCCATTGCTCGTCGTCGTCCTGGAAGGAGAACACGCCCTCGTTCGGCCGGTCCTGATCGGGCAGGAATTTGCCGAGCGCGTCGGTGTATTCGATCGCCGGCGTCTCGACCGGCTCGAAGCCATAACGCTCATAGACTTGGCGAATGGTCTCGATCATCCGCCGCGTGGCGGCAATCTCAATTGGGCCGCGGTCTTCTAGCCCGCGCGGCAGCCGGGCTTTGAGCTTGTTGTTGTCTTTGCGCTTCTCGGCCATTCGCGGGCCTAATTTCATTTGGTTGATGGGACTGCGCGGTTGGTAGCAGCGGCCGATCAGCGCCGCAAGCAAGGTCGAGCCCCCGGCAGGTTTGCAAGAGGGCGCGCGAGTCGACGAGCGTCTGCCGCGCTTGCCCGACGGCGGCCGCCATCGCCGCCACCTGTTGGCGGTGGGCTTTTGCCAACTCGCGAAGCCGGCGGATCGATTCAGAAAGCTCCTGGCGCCGGCCGGCGATTTCCGCGGACTGTTCCTGTTCAGGTTTCAACAGCGCTGGAAGCGACGCAACGGCTGCGCGCGGCTTTAGTCGTTCACAAGCGTTACGGCAGCGGAAAGCCGGGACATAGCTGCCGCGCGGCACTTCGATGACGAGCGGATCGTCGCGCCCGATCCCGGAATAGTATCGCGCCAGCGCCTGGCGCATGCGGACCGCCTCGACGCGCACGATCGGATCGGTTTGCGGGTCGAAATCGGCGCCGCGACCGAGCGCTTCGACGGCGATGGTATAGGCTTTGAGCTTGCTGCCGTTACCCGCAAGCGTCGTTTCGACAATGAACGAAAGAAAGCTTGTGAGGCGATACGCGTCCCGGAACGGACTGCTGTTGATGATTCGATTGAGTTCCTGCCGGATGTCGTCGGGATGCGGCCGCTCCGGATCTGCATGAGCGGCGTCGCCATCAGCTCTGGGAAGTCCATCCTTCATCGCCCACCGCGGTGGTTGAACCGGCCAGGGGGCTCATCGAGCCGAGTCTGCGTGATGATGCCATCTTCCGTCGAACGTTCAAATTTATACAGCTTTAGAAACGTTCACAAAGAAGCGACCGCTGTGGGCAACTGGGAACTCGCACGCGGAACGCGCGCAGCGTGCAATCTTGGATAGAGCGAGAGCAGCAATGCGCGCGCCGCTTAGAACCAATCCTCGACTACCGCGCTGCGTAAGCTCTGATGGACTCTGATTCTGCCGTCGTGTCCGTATTCGATAAAGCCTTTCCGCTTGAAGCGATTCATGAAGAAGCTGACACGCGACCGTGTGGTGCCGATCATTTTGGCAAGTAGCGATTGACTGATCGGTATCGGCAGCGCGTGATCTTCGCGGTTCGAACTCGCGAGCCGCAGCAGCGTGTATGCCAAACGTTGCTCGGCGGAATGCGTGAGATGACTGATCAGCCGCTCTTGGTCGTCGGCACAACGCTGCACCAAAAACGTGGCGAACATTTCCGCAAAGTCCGGGACTTCTCGCACCATTCGGCAAAGCGCGGCGGTGGTTACGCGGACAACGCTGGAGTCGGTGAGGGCGGTTGCGGTCGCGGTGTGAGGCGTGCCGAGCAGGCAGCGGACGCCGAAAAAATCGCCTGGGCCGGGCAGCGCAAGAACGGCCTCCCGACCGTTGCGGACGACGGTCGACACCTTGATGGAACCGCTCTCGAGGAAAAATGCCGCCTCAGGCGGATCGCCTTGCGAATAGATCACCTGACCGGCCTGAAACCGCTTGCGGACTTGGCCGTGGCCTCTCCCCGTTAGAACTACTCGCGGATCGAAGACGTTTCTTCTTCTTCTCGCTCTCGCCAAGTAAGACTCCAAGGTCCATTGTCCGCGCGCAGCCGTTGCCAATCGGCTGCCCGCGGTTTCGGCCCGTGTGGTTTCCAGGAGGACCCAGGAATAAGAGGACCCAGGAAACTGTTCGACGCCGCCCCAACCTGCGATAGATTGTATTGAGCGCGGCCGGGAACATGTTCAATTTTGCACGGCTGTGGGAACCGTGTGGTCGCTTTAAGTTGCCGGCCGAGAATAGCGAGACGACCGATGACCGATATTGGAAGCCTGGCAACACGCCAAACCAACGATCTCGACGCGTTTTGGCTGCCGTTCACGCCCAACAGAGCTTTCAAGCGCGCACCGCGTTTGATCACGTCGGCGAAGGGAATGCACTACTTCACGCCGGACGGGCGCGCCGTGCTGGATGGATTGGCGGGGTTGTGGTGCTCGAATGCTGGCCACAACCGTGATTCGATTGTCGCTGCCATCCAGCGGCAGGCCGCCGAACTCGACTACGCGGCCGCTTTTCACTTCGCGCATCCAAAGTCTTTCGAGCTGGCGAGCCGGATCGCCGCGCTGGCGCCGGCCGATCTCAACCGCGTGTTCTTTTGTAATTCGGGTTCGGAGGCGGTCGACACCGCATTGAAGATCGCACTCGCTTACCACAATATCCGCGGCGAGGGTGACCGCACCCGCCTGATCGGCCGTGAGCGCGGCTATCACGGCGTCGGCTTCGGCGGCATTTCGGTCGGCGGCATCGTCAACAACCGGAAATTCTTCGGAACGCTTCTCACCGGCGTCGATCACCTGCCGGCGACCTATAGCCGCGAGCAGCAAGCGTTCACCAAGGGCGAGCCGCAATGGGGCGCTCACTTAGCCGATGAGCTTGAGCGCATCGTCGCGCTCCATGGCGCTTCCACGATCGCAGCCGTGATCGTCGAGCCGATGGCCGGCTCGACCGGCGTGCTGCCGCCACCGCAGGGCTATCTCCAGCGCCTGCGCACCATCTGCGATCGGCACGGTATTCTGCTCATTTTCGACGAGGTCATCACCGGCTTTGGCCGGCTCGGCCATGCCTTCGCCGCAGAGCGTTACGGCGTGACGCCCGACCTCCTGTGCTTCGCCAAAGGGGTGAATTCGGGCGCCGTGCCGATGGGCGGCGTGATTGCGCGCGAAAGCGTCTACGATGCCTTCATGCACGGCCCGGAACATGTGATCGAACTGTTCCACGGCTACACCTATTCGGCACATCCGCTCGCTTGCGCGGCCGGTCTCGCGGCGCTCGATCTTTACCGGGACGAGGGTCTGTTCGAGCGGGCAAAGCGGCTCGAGCCGCTCTATGTCGACGCCGCGATGACGCTCAAGGGCCTGCCCGGCGTGCTCGACGTGCGCGCGGTCGGCATTGCGGCCGGTGTCGACCTTGCGCCGCGGCCCGGCGCCCCCGGCGAGCGCGGCTACGAGGCCATGGAACGGGCCTTCCACGACGAGGACCTGGTCATCCGGATCGCCGGCGATACCCTGGCGATCGCCCCTCCCTTGATCGTCAGCGAGGCGGAAATCGGCGAAATCTTCGAAAAGGTGGCACGCGTCATTCGCGCCGTCGTCTAGCGAGGGATGAACTTTTTTCTAATCGTCATCACTCTCTAGTGTTCTGTTCGAGCATGATCTTTTCCGAAAACTGGTCGCCACTTTTCGGGATTCATGCTTAGCGCAATCCGGCCGCCGCGGGCCGAAGAGTCCTTGCGGCGGCGCGGTGCTTGTGGACAGTGATACCGCTCGGAAGCGAATCATCTCCGGCATTGGGACCCTATGGTGCGGATCGGCGCCATCTTTATCGCCTTATGCATGGTGCTCATCGCGGCTTCGCTCGGCGCCGTGCTTTTCCTGCGATTTGGGTTTTCCGTGGTCGATTCCGCAGTGGCGGCGCTCGGCCTGCTCACCGTGCTTGCCCTCTATAACGCGGTCTCCGGACGCAGACGCGATCGCGCTGTCGTGAACGATCAGGTTGCAAGCTTGGCGCGCGGGTCGGGCGATCTGGCGCGCCAAATGGCCGAGTTCGGCCGGCGGCTGGTGGCGCTGGAAGAAAAGGTCGGGACGCTCGGCGTACTTGGCACAATCGGCAGTCGTGGCAGTCCGGCGTCGACTGCAGAGCCGCTTGCCGGGGAGATCGAGGAATTATCGCGGCTGGTAAGGCAGCTTGCCGATTCGGTCGCCCAGCATGAGCTTGCGCTGAGCGCAGAGCGGGCTCCGCTGCCGGCGCAAGCGAGCGTCCTGGAGAAACCGGCCGCGAGCATGCCTCGGGTTGGCGGCGCGATGGCACCGCCTTCCGGGACGGGTGCGCCGACTTTGCCCAAGATTGCCGCTTTCCCTGGCCTCGATCAGGACGCTGTCGTCGCCGCCGTGGCCGGCGCCATCGACAGCCAGAGGATCGATCTCTACCTGCAGCCGATCGTGACCTTGCCGCAGCGCAAGGTGCGCTATTACGAAGCGATGTCCCGGCTCAATGCCGGTGACGGCGAGGTCGTCGCCGCCGCGGACTTTCTGTCCTATGCCGAGGCGGGCTCGCGTTTGCCCAAGCTCGACGGTCTATGCGTGCTCCGTTGCGTGCAGGTGGTCAGGCGGCTCCTTCTGAAGAATCGCGATATCGGCCTGTTCTGCAATCTTTCGGTCGTGACGCTGACGGACGCGGGATTTCCGCAGCTGCTCGAACTGATCGAGGCCAATCGGGCGATCGCGCCGTCACTGGTGTTCGAGTTCACCCAAAATGCGGTCCGCGGTATGGGGCCGATGGAGCATGAAAGCCTTGCGGCGTTGGCCGAGCGAGGCTTCCGGTTTTCCATGGACAACCTCGTCGACCTGCGGATCGAGCCGCGCGAATTGACCGCGCGCGGCTTCCGCTTCGTCAAGGCGCAGGCCGCTTTGCTGCTCAACCGTGTGGGAAGCGCCACGGCGAATATTCACCCGGCCGATTTCTCCGACCTCCTCGGCCGCTTCGGCATCGATCTTATCGCCGACCGGATCGAGAGTGAATCGACCGTCGTCGATCTCCTCGACTACGACGTGCGTTTCGGCCAGGGCTTTCTGTTTTCACCGCCACGGCCGGTGCGCGCCGAGGCCTTGCAGGGAGTCGCAGATCTGGGCACTGCCGAGCAGGCGAGGGTCGGGACGGGGCCGGCGGCGACCGGTCCACCTGCCGGTTCTTCGCTGCGCAGCAGCGGTCTCGCTCAGCTCGTGCGCGACCGCCAGCGGGCGCACGTGATGCATGATGAGTAGTGAGTAGTATGAGTGGTCATTGCCGAGGGCGCACCCGATGAAGCAATCCACGCCTGCGTACGGGGTTGCTTGATTTAGGTCGCAATGACGGTTCCCCTGATCGAACAATTTGGTCCGCTCGCGCGCGACTATGACGTCCTGCTGTGCGACATCTGGGGCGTCGTGCACAACGGCATCGCCGCCTTCCCTGAGGCCTGCGATGCGCTTGCGCGCTTTCGCGGCGAGGGCGGCACGGTCATCCTGATCACCAACGCGCCGCGCGCGGGCGCGAACGTGCGACGCATCCTCGATCGTTTTGCCGTGCCGCACGATGCTTACGACGCGATTACGAGTTCCGGTGATGTCACCCACGGCATTGTCGAAACAAGATTGCCTGAGCGCGTGTTTCATCTCGGTCCGGAGCGCGACCTTTCGATCTTCGCCGGCCTCGATGTCACTTTCGCGCCGGCTGAGACCGCCGATTATGTGGTGTGCTCCGGCCTGTTCGACGACACGCGTGAGACGCCGGAGGACTATCGCGAACTGCTAACGACGATGCGCGCACGTTCGCTGTTCATGGTGTGCGCCAATCCCGACATCGTGGTCGAGCGCGGCGATGAGCTCGTCTATTGCGCTGGCGCGATCGCGGACGCGTATGCCGAGATCGGCGGGGAGGTGCTGTATTGCGGCAAGCCCTACGCGCCGATCTACGAGGCCGCGCTCGGCAAGGCAGCGGCGCTGCGCGGCGGGCCAACGCCGCTTGCGCGCGTGTTGGCGATCGGGGATTCGGTGCGAACCGATCTCAAGGGCGCCACCTCGTATGGGCTCGATTGCCTGTTCGTCGTTTCCGGCTTGCATGCGGAAGATGCGGGTGGGCGCGGAGCGCCGGATCTGTCGGGCTTGAACGCGACCTTTGCGGCCGCGGGCGTCGCGCCGAAAGCGATCGCGCGCCGGCTCACCTGGTGAGCGCCAATCGATTCAGTCTGAAAGCGATCGAGCGAGCGCTATCTGGCGTCCGCCAGCACCGACTCGATCTTGGTCTTGAGCGTCTGCGCGTTGAACGTCTTGACGATGTAGTTGTTCACGCCTGCCTTGCGTGCTGCGATCACGTTTTCGGTTTTTGATTCCGCGGTCACCATGATGAAAGGCGTCGCGCCCAGTTCGGGGTCGGCCCGCACTTGGCGCAGCAGGTCGTAGCCGGTCATTGGCTCCATGTTCCAATCGGAGATCACCAAGCCGCATCGCTTCTCGTGCATCTTCGCGAGCGCCGTGCTGCCGTCATTGGCGTCGTCGACATCGGCGAAGCCGATCTCTTCAAGAGATTGCGGATGATCCGGATCATGGTGGCATAGTCGTCCACCACGAGTACCGGCATCGAAGGATCGAGCGCCATGGTCCCCAGGCCCCCCGGCTAGCAACAAACGAATACAATGGTATCGCGGTGGGTTTGAAAATCGGGTTAATCGCGGGGATTGTCGGCCTGCCCGGTGCGCAACCGTGCGTCGACGTCCAGGCTGTCGGATGCGCTGCTTGACTTGGCTCCCGGGCAGCGGCACCTACGGCCCGCGCAGGTTCTTCTTCTTACCCAATCGAAGCCAATGACGCGAAGACGCTTTCTGGTCGTACGCGACGACGCGCCCGATGCGGCGCTGCACGGCGCCGTGGTGGCCATGGGCAATTTCGACGGCGTCCACCGCGGGCATCAGGCGGTCATTGTTGCGGCGCAGCAGCGCGCCAAGGCCCTCGGCAAGCCGGCGGCCGTCCTGACCTTTGAGCCGCATCCCCGCAGCTTCTTCGTGCCCGGCGAGCCCTTGTTCCGCCTGACCGACGAGGCCGCCAAGTTGCGGTTGTTGGCTTCGACCGGGCTCGACGGCGCGATCGTCCTGACATTCAATGCGCCGCTCGCGGGCCTGACGGCGGATGAATTCGTCACCCGCATTCTGGTCGGCCGCTTTGGCATCAGCGGCGCCGTGATCGGATTCAATTTCCATTTCGGCAAGAATCGCGCGGGCTCGCCTGATTTTCTGGCGGCGGAAGGCCGGAAATTCGGCTTTGCCGTCGATGTGATCGCGCCGTTCGAGCTCAATGGCCGCCCGGTGTCGTCCGGCCCAATACGCGACGCGCTCGCGGCCGGGCGGCCCGAGGAAGCGGCGACCTTGCTGGGCTTTCCTTGGTTCATCTCGGGCGAGGTGATCCATGGCGATAAACGCGGGCGTGAACTTGGCTTTCCGACCGCCAATATCAGCCTCGATGCGGCTTGCGGGCTGCGGCACGGCGTCTACGCGGTACGCGTCGCCGTCGGCGATCGCCTCTACGACGGCGTCGCTAATTTCGGCCGCCGGCCGATGTTCGACTCAGGCGTCGTGCTGCTCGAGGTGTTCTTGTTCGACTTTGCCGGCGACCTCTACGACAAGCCTATCGACGTAGCCTTCATCGCCTGGATTCGCGAGGAAAAATTCTTCGGCTCGATCGACGAACTGGTGCAGGCGATAAACCAGGATTCGCGGCAGGCGCGGGACGCTCTCAGTCACGCCGCGAATGTCTTTCCGCCGATCCGCGGCGTCTGATCAGGACTCGTCGCTTTCGGCCGTCGGTCGGCGACTTTCCCCCAGCCACCGCGCGGCAAGAAAACCCAACAGCACGACCGGGATGATGCGCTCCCAGCCGAACGAGCGGCCGGCCTGCATGGCGATGTTCAACATCTTCGGGTCGAGCAGCCACGACGACGAAGCCTGAGCGCGCGCGGCGCGTTCCAAAATCGCGCGTTGCCTCGCGCTGCGGCGCGAGACGGCTGCGGCCGTCGCCGCAATCAAGGCGATGAGAAGAAAGATGCCGGCCATCGCCAGCCCGGCGAAAACGGCGCCCAATTGCAGCGACAGCCACGTATGCCCGGCGACGCACAGGAAGGCGAACCCGGTCAAGAGCGCGAGCGCGACAATTGCAAACCAGACGAATAGCAGCGGCGTAACGCCACTTTTTGCTTGCACCGAGAGGGCAATGTCATGCAGCCAGTTCTTGAGCATCAAAAACCTCGCGGCCCTCGCGCGACGCCCGCGACGGCCTCAATCGAAAGTCTGAGCAAATCGGCGCCCGAATGGCAGCGCCTCTCCTAGATTATCTGGGCCAAAGTTATCTGCGCCAAAGTTACCTGCGCCACGCCGCGCCAAACAGAAATGCAATTCCGGCAACGATCGCAAGCGTCGTGTAAGGCCGCTTCTTGATCGATTCGTCGAGCGCTTCGACGAAATGATCGGACACCTCGCGCACCGCGCTTGCCGCGTCGCGCCCCTTGTCCTGCGCGTCCGAAAGCACATCGTCCACGCTCGACTTGGCGCGGCTCCAGGCCGCATTGCCGCGCGCGGTCAAGATTTCCGCAACCTGGTCGGCGAGGCGCTGGAAATCTTCGCGCAGCTTTTGCACATCGCCATGCATCTCTGCGGAGGCGTCGGAAGCGGCCTGATGCACTTCGCGGACGGTTTCGCGCGCATCCTTGATCGTGTCGCGGGCGGTTTGTGATGTCGTCGACGCGGTGTTCATGACTTCATCTCCAATGCATCGAGCGCCGAATTCGCCGCGATAAGTATACAGGTTCCAAAAAGTTCCATTCAATCGGGAAGTTTGACGTCGTCTTGGGGAAATAAGTGATTGAAGACCACGACGCCGACGATCGAGAGCGGCGCTGCCAAGAATGCGCCAATCGGGCCCCAAAGCCACGTCCAAAAGGCCAAGGCGAGAAACACCAGCAGCGGATTGAGCGTGATCCGGCGGCCGACGATGGTCGGCGTGATGAAATGTCCTTCGGCGGTGGCGAGCGCAACGAAGCCGAGCGGCGCCAGCAAAGCATGACCGAGCGACGGAAAGGTGACGAGGCCCACGCCGAACAGGATCACCACCATCACCGCCGGCCCGACATAAGGGATGTAGTTGAGCACCGCGGTGGCGAGGCCGAAAAACGCCGGGTTGGGGAAGCCCAAGAGAAACGCGCCAATGCCGACGATGACCCCGAGCGTGGCATTGATGATCGACACCACCACCAGATAGCCGGTCAGGTGCTTCTCGATGTCGTTCATGATGCGAAGGAAGCGCAGCTTCGATTCGCGCTCCGTGAACAGCGTGACGAAGCGCGCGCGCAATTCCAGCTGGCCGGCGAGAAAGAAAAACAGCGTGCCGAAAAACAACAAGAGCTCGCCGGCCGCCGGCGTTGCAAACGCGACCACCGGCAGGACCACATTGGGTGCCGAGATTTCGGATCCCGCCGAACTGCCGAACAACGCGGTCTGCAATTGACGCGCGGCAGCGATCGGTTGCTCGAGGACGGCGAATTTCTCCTTGATGTTGGTCCAGATTTCCGGTGCGCGCCCGACCCATTCGCTCACCGGACCGGCCATCGCGGTTACGGCCAGGCTCAACGCGCCGACAGCGACCACGACGACAAGAATGGCGGTGATCCAGGGAGAGATGCCGCGGCGGCCCGCGGCCTTGACCAAAGGCGCAAGCGTCAGCGCGACGACGCCGGCGGCAAAGATCGGCAGCAGAATGGCGCGGCCCAGATAGAGGACAGCGCCAAACAGAATAACGAAGATGCCGAAAGTCGCCATATGGGCGAGTGCTGCCCATATGGCATCCGCACTCCGCGGCGGAATGTCGGGGGTGACATTGGGATCGGAGGCTTCACGGCCGGGGCGCAAGTATTCCACTGGCATGGTCCTCGCCCGAGCCCCGTTGCGGCGTTCATTAACGCGAAAGCGGGGGACAGGTTCCCGCAGCGAGGCAGCCGGCGCGTTCTGGCCTTTGCGCCGCGCCACCGGCTTGTTAGAAGGCGCGCCATGAATGAGAAGTCCGAAAAGACGCGCGATTACAGCGAAACGCTGTTTCTGCCGAAAACCGACTTTCCGATGCGCGCCGGCCTGCCGCAAAAGGAGCCGGAAATCCTTAAGCGCTGGCGGAAGCTCGATCTTTACGGGCGGTTGCGGGCGGCCGCCAAAGGTCGTCCCCGCTTCATCCTCCACGACGGGCCGCCCTATGCCAACGGCAACATCCATATCGGGCATGCGCTGAACAAGATCCTCAAGGACGTGGTGACCAAGAGCCACCAGATGCTCGGCTTCGACTCCAATTACGTGCCGGGCTGGGACTGTCACGGCCTGCCGATCGAATGGAAGATCGAGGAGGAGAATTATCGCGCCAAAGGCAAGGCGAAGCCGGATCTGTCCAATCCGGCCGCTTTGGTGGAATTCCGCAAGGAGTGCCGCGCCTTCGCCGAGCACTGGATCGAGGTGCAGCGCGACGAATTCGAGCGGCTCGGCGTAGTCGGCGACTGGGCGCATCCCTACACGACGATGGATTATTTCGCCGAGGCGCAGATCGCACGCGAGCTGATGAAGTTCGCGGCGAATGGCACGCTCTATCGCGGCTCCAAGCCGGTGATGTGGTCGGTGGTGGAGAAGACCGCGCTCGCCGAGGCCGAGGTCGAGTACGAGGACTACACATCGGACACCGCGTGGGTGAAGTTTCCGGTGGCTCGTTCCGTTGCGGAAACGTCCAAAGAGAATCGGGAAGTCGCTTCCGCATCGGTTGTGATCTGGACGACAACGCCGTGGACCATCCCCGGCAACCGGGCGATCAGCTACTCACCTAAGATCGAGTACGGGCTCTATGAGGTCGTCGATGCGCCATCGGACAATTGGGCCAAGCAGGGCGACCGGTTCGTGTTGGCCGATAAGCTGGCGATAGACGTCTTTCGCCAGGCGCGTGTCACCGCGTTCAAGAAGCTTAAGCCGGTCTCGTCCGAGCAACTCGCGCAGCTTGTTTGTGAGCATCCGCTCGGCCGATTCAACAAGGGCTACGATTTTAAAGTCCCGCTCCTTGCCGGCGATCATGTCACCGAAGATACGGGCACCGGCTTCGTGCATACCGCTCCTGGACACGGGCGCGAGGACTTCGATGTTTGGACCGCCAATGCGCGCGAGCTTGCCGCGCGCGGTATCAACACGGCCATTCCCTATACGGTCGATGCCGATGGCCGTTTCACCGAGCAGGCGCCCGGCTTCGCCGGCAGGCGCGTGCTGAACGACAAGGGCGAAAAGGGCGACGCCAATGAAGCGGTGATCAAGGCGCTGGTCGAGGCCGGCATGCTGATCGCGCGCGGCCGGCTCAAGCACCAGTATCCGCATTCATGGCGTTCAAAGAAGCCGGTCATCTTCCGCAACACGCCGCAATGGTTCATCGCCATGGACAAGCCCATCGGGCTTTTGAGCAGCACGAGCAGGCACGGTCGTACCTTGCGTGAGCTTGCCAATGACGCGATCGCGGCGACGCGCTGGGTGCCGCCGCAGGGGCAGCAACGCATCGGCGCCATGGTCAACAACCGTCCCGATTGGGTGATCTCGCGTCAGCGTGCCTGGGGCGTGCCAATCACCGTCTTCATCAAGGAGAGCGCCGACGGCTCGGTCGAGATGCTCAACGATCCGGAAGTGAATATGCGGATCATCGACGCCTTCGAAGAAGAGGGCGCCGACGCCTGGTACGCGCCGGGCGCGCGCGAGCGGTTTCTCGGCAAGCGTGGCAACGAAGGCTGGCAGAAGGTCGACGACATTCTCGATGTCTGGTTCGATTCCGGCTCGACGCACGCTTTCGTGCTCGAGGACACCGCGCACTTTCCCGCGTTGGCGCACATCAAGCGCAAAGCCGACGGCGGTGACGAGACGGTGGTGTATCTCGAGGGCTCCGACCAGCACCGCGGCTGGTTTCAATCGTCGCTGCTTGAGTCGTGCGGGACGCGTGGGCGTGCGCCGTTCGACATCGTCGTCACGCACGGTTTTACGCTCGACGAAAACGGGCGGAAGATGTCGAAGTCGCTGGGCAATGTGGTCGCGCCGCAGGATGTCATCGATCAATCGGGCGCCGACATCCTGCGGGTATGGACCTGCGCCGTCGACTATTGGGACGATCAGCGCATCGGTCCGGAAATCCTCAAAAGCACGACTGACACTTATCGCAGGCTGCGCAATACGCTGAAGTGGATGCTCGGCAATCTCGCGTATTTCGAGGCCGCCGATCATGTTGCCTTCGAGGAGATGCCCGAGCTCGAGCGTCTCATGCTGCATCGGCTGAGCGAGCTCGATGGGCTCGTTCGCACAGGTTATAAGGACTTCGACTACAAGCGCATCTTTGCTGCGCTCAACGCCTTCCTGACGGCCGATCTTTCGGCGTTCTATTTCGACATCCGCAAGGACACGCTTTATTGCGATCCTTATTCATCGCTCAAGCGCAAAGCCTGTCTCAACGTGCTCGATCATTTGTTCCGCTGCACGGTAACTTGGCTTGCGCCGATCCTCTGCTTTACCGCCGAGGAGGCTTGGCTTGCGCGCGAACCCAACGCCACCTCCGTTCATCTGGAAAGCTTTCCGATCGTGCCGGAAAGCTGGCGCGACGATGCGCTGGCGGAGAAATGGCGCAAGCTGCGCAACCTCCGCCGCGTCGTCACCGGCGCGCTCGAACTCGAGCGGGCCGGAAAACGCATCGGCTCTTCGCTGGAAGCCGCGCCGATCATCTACGTCGCGGATGCCGGCCTGTTCGGGATCGCAGCCGACGCCGATCTCGCGGAATTGTGCATCACCTCGGATGCCACGCTGATTGAAGGCGAGGGTCCCGAGTCGGCCTTCCGGTTGGACGATGTCGCTTCGGTCGCGGTCGAGCCGCGGCTGGCGCAGGGGAGCAAATGCGCCCGCTCCTGGAAGATTTCGTCCGCCGTCGGCAGCGACCCGCAATATCCGGACGTCACGCCGCGTGACGCTCAGGCGCTGCGCGAATGGGATGCCATGCGCAAGGCGGCCGAATAGGGACCATATGGCCGAGGTAGCGGAAACGGGCGGGCAGCAATCCTATGTCTGGGGACCGCTGACCCCGCTCGGGCTGACGATCGCCTTGCTCGCCGGGGTCGTCGACCAGGTATCGAAGCTCTGGCTGTTGTACGGGTTCGATCTCGAAAGCCGGGTGCCGGTGGCGATAGCGCCATTCGTTGATCTGGTCGTGACCTGGAATTCCGGGATCAGCTACGGGCTGTTCCAGCAGCGTGAGCTCCTGGGCGCTTGGGCGCTATTGGCGTTCAAGGCGGCGGTGGTGATCGCCCTCTGGGCGTGGCTTGCGCGTGCGTCGTCGCGCCTCACGGCAGTTGCGCTCGGCCTGATCATCGGCGGGGCGGTCGGCAACGCCATCGACCGGCTGCACTGGCCGGGAGTCATGGATTTCGTGCTTTTCCACGTGGAAACAGGAAGCTGGAACTTCCGCTGGTATGTGTTTAACCTTGCCGATGTAGCGATTGTTGCTGGGGTAGCCGCCCTCCTGTACGATTCGTTCAGGATGGGGTCGCCGCAAAAGCGCCCCGATCAGGGATAAAAGGGGATACGTTCTGGGGAGTGCCGCACCGGCACTTTCGGGTGAGAGTATGCCACAGGATCGAAATGACGGCCGCCTGAGCGGCCATCGGCTGTGTGCACGCGCCGCGCTGCATGGATTTGCCGCCGCCTCGCTCGGCCTTTTCCTCGTTTTCAACGTCACCGCCGCCGGCGCTCAGACCGCCGAGAACGAGGGTGTTTGGAACAGGGTGCTGAGATCGGTTGGGCTTCGCAGCGCGCCCGATCCTAACGCGGAAATCAACTACACGGAGCGGCCGCCGCTTGTGGTGCCGCCAAGCCGCGACCTCCCGCCGCCGTCGGACCAGCCGGCGCCGACCGCCGAATGGCCGAAGGGTTCCGCCAAGACGATCAAACATACCAGACCGAAGACCGAGGTTGTTCCGTCGACCGCGGTGCAGACCCCCAATCCTCCGTTCCAGAAAAAGCCTTGGTACAATCCGGCGGGCTGGTTCTCGAAGGAAGAATACGCAAGTTTTGGCGGCGAACCCGTGCGCGGAGACCTGACCGAGCCGCCGGCCGGCTACCGCATTCCGTCTCCGGATCAACCATACGGCATCAGTCCAGACAAGAAGGGGGTCAAAGCGACTGCCCAGGATCGCGGATTGACCGGGGTTGGGGGCCAATCGTCGGGCCAGCCGGGCAGGTGAGGCGCACGGTTTGGCGCACGAGATCTTCGCGACTTCGAGGGCGGCGGCCACGCCAAAACGGCAAACGATAGCGATGAATGCGGAAGCATGATTCCGGAAAAAGCCTGCCCCGGACTTGAGCCAGGGTGGGAACCGGGTTCCGAACAGATCATGCGCCAACAAAAAGGATCGTGCGCCGTGCGATTAACCTGAACCGACGGCGCTCAAAGACGTAGCATGCGCCTTTGATGTAATCGACGTAGTGGGGCGTCGGAACTTCTCCGGAGAACTAGGAGACTTAAAAGACGTGACCAGGACTATTTTGCTTGTGCTCGGCTTGTTGGCGGCGTTCGCGCCGCCGGCGGGAGCGGCCACCGATGCTAGCGTTGCGCACTTCACGTTGGCCAACGGGCTCGAAGTCGTTGTGGTGCCGGATCATCGCGCTCCGGTCGTTACGCACATGATCTGGTATAAGGTCGGCGCCGCCGACGAAACGGCCGGCAAGTCGGGTCTTGCGCATTTCCTTGAGCACTTGATGTTCAAAGGCACCGTGCAAAATCCGGGCAATCGCTTCTCGCAAGCCGTGGCCGCGATCGGCGGGCAGGAGAACGCGTTCACCGCGAGCGACTATACCGGCTTCTTCCAGCGCGTTCCGCGCGAGCATCTTCAGGAAATGATGGCGTTCGAGGCTGACCGCATTACCGGTCTCGTCCTGAAGGACGATGTCGTGCGGCCCGAGCTCAACGTCGTGCTTGAAGAACAAAACATGCGGATCGCCAACAATCCGAACAGCCGCCTGGCCGAGCAGATGGATGCGGCGCTTTATCTCAATCATCCCTACGGCCGGCCGACGATCGGCTGGCGGCCTGAGATCGAGAAGCTCGATCGCGACGATGCGCTTGCCTTCTACCGGCGCTTTTACTCGCCGAACAACGCGATCGTGGTGATCGCCGGCGACGTCACCGCCGAGGAAGTGAAAGCGGCCGCGGAAGCCACCTACGGCAGGGTGCCGGTGCGCGCCGATGCCGCGCCGCGGCGTCGGCCGCAGGAACCGCCGCAGGAGGCGCCGCGCACGGTGACGCTGGCCGACCCGCAAGTCGAGCAGCCAAGCATCAATCGTTACTATCTTGCGCCCTCGCGAACGACGGCGAAGCCGGGCGAGAGCGAGGCGCTTGAAGTGTTGGCGCACGTGCTCGGCAGCGGCTCGAACAGCCGGCTCTATCGCTCGCTCGTGCTCGACAAAGGCGTCGCGTTGAATGCCGGCGCCTATTATTCGAGTACCGCTCTCGATTACGGCAAGCTCGGCGTCTTCGGCTCGCCGAAGCCGGGCAAGAATCTGCATGACGTGGAAGCGGCCATCGACGGCGTGTTGAGCGATGTCGTCGAGCACGGCGTCACCGCCGAAGAACTCGATCTCGCCAAGAACAGGATGATCGCCGACGCGGTCTATGCGCAGGACAATCAGGCGACGCTTGCGCGCTGGTACGGCGCGGCGCTCGCGACCGGCGAGACCGTCGACATGGTCCGCGAATGGCCTGAGTCGATCCGAGCGGTGACGGCCGAGGAGGTGCGCGATGCAGCGCGCAAATGGCTCAACCGCAAAGCCTCGGTCACCGGATATCTGGTCAACAGCCTTCACGATGAGGAGAAACACACGTGAGCATGATGGCGCCGGCCCTTCCTCGTTCGATCGTGCGCCGCGCTGTTGTCGCGTTGTTGGCGCTTCCGCTGCTTGCCGCGCCCGCGCTTGCCACCACAATCGAGCGCGTCGTCAGCCCGGGCGGCATCGAAGCCTGGCTCGTTCACGAGCCGGCCGTGCCGATGATCGCCATTGACTTCGCCTTTGTCGGCGGGGCCGCGCAGGATGCTCCCGGCAAGGGCGGGACGGCGAGCCTGGTCGCTTCGCTGCTCGACGAGGGCGCCGGCGACCTCGACGCCAAGACCTTTCACGCGCGCCTTGAGCGCAAGGCGATCGAGCTCGGCTTCCAGGCGGAGCGCGATACGCTGCGCGGCACGCTGCGGACGCTGACCGAGAACAAGGACGAGGCGTTCGAATATTTGCGGCTTGCCGTGACGCAGCCGCGTTTCGATCAATCGGATGTCGAAGTGATCCGCGCGCAGATGCTGTCGATGCTGCGGCGGGCGACCACGAGCCCGACCGACATCGCCAATCTGCGCTGGTGGCAGGTGGCGTTTGCCGATCATCCCTATGGCCGCCCGGTCAACGGCACGCTCGAATCGGTGCCGACGGTGACGATCGCGGATCTGAAAGACTATACGCACCGGGTTCTGGCACGCGAAAACCTGAAAGTGGCCGTGGTCGGTGACATCGACGCCGAGACGGTCAAGGTGATGCTCGACCGGGTCTTCGGCGGATTGCCGGCGCAGCCCGAACTGAAGCCGGTTGCGAATGTTTCACCGCAGGGTCTCGGACGCCGCATCGTCGTCAAAGTCGACGTTCCGCAGGCCGTGGTGGCCTTCGGCGGCCCCGGCATTGCGCGCAAGGACCCGGATTTCATGGCCGCCTACATCGTTAACCACATCCTCGGCGGCGGCGCCTTTTCCTCGCGGCTTTACCAAGAAGTGCGGGAAAAGCGAGGTCTCGCATACTCGGTCTATGACAGCCTGGTATGGCTCAACCACAGCGCGCTGTTCCTCGGCGGCACCGCGACGCGCGCCGACCGGGCGGGCGAAACACTCGATGTGATCGACAAGGAAATCCATCGGCTCGCCAATGAGGGGCCGACCGCGGATGAACTCGCCAAAGCCAAGGCCTATCTGAACGGCTCGTTCGTGCTCAATCTTGATACGTCGAGCAAGATCGCGGCGCTTCTCGTGCAGTTGCAGCTCGACGGTCTCGGCATCGATTACTTCACCCGCCGCCCCGAGATGATCAACGGGGTGACGCTCGAAGACGCGCGCCGCGTCGCCAAGCGGATGCTGGACAGCGGTATGTTGGTGACGGTGGCCGGCCGGCCGGAGGGGATCGCTTCGACCAGCACGCAGTAGGCAGCGGATCCGGCCGCGATCCGGGTTAGGATCGCTACGCTATGATTCGCGTCACGCCCGGGATCAGCATCGGCGAGCACGAAGTTGAAGAAAGCTTCGTGCGCGCGTCGGGGCCAGGCGGGCAGAATGTCAACAAGCTCGCGACCGCCGTTCAGCTACGCTTCAATGTCCGCGCCTCGCCGTCGCTGCCTGACGATGTGCGCGGTCGGCTTGAGCGGTTGGCCGGGTCCCGGCTCACGCGCGACGGCTTTTTGGTCATCAACGCGCAACGTCACCGCACCCAGGGTCGCAACCGCCAGGATGCGCTGGAGCGTCTGCTCGATCTCATCCGCCGTGCCGCGGTTGCCCCGCAGGTGCGCAGGCCTACCCGGCCGACCAAGGCTGCGCGCCGGCGCCGCGTCGAAGCCAAGAAGCATCGCGCCGGTCTTAAGCAAATGCGCCGAGTCAAGCCGACGTTGGAATGAGCAACTGCCGATTCCGCCCGAATCTCGAGCAGTTGCCTTCAGGGCTTACGCGACAATGCGAATGAATTGCGACCGGCGGCTCACTTTTGCCGGGCACGGATCAAATATTCGTTTCGTTTCAACGCTTGCGCACCGGACTCCGGGTCCCTAATTCCGCAACGGGAAATGCCAGGACGCGCCCCAAGCCGTGGAAAACGGCAGGTTAGCGCGTTTTCGATACGCGCTTTAGCGAGGGCGGTGCTACCGCGAGCGGTCCGGCCAAACTGCTGAAAGTACAGGAGACTTTGATGAACCAGGCACCCGCGCTGGAACATATGGTCCAAGGGGTACAGCGTGTTCTTCCGTTCGAGCGTGTTGTACTCGTGCTGCAAGGTGGCGGTGCGTTAGGCGCATACCAAGCCGGGGTCTATCAGGCGATCCACGAAGCGAATATCCACGTCACGTGGGTCTGCGGCACTTCGATCGGCGGCATCAACGGCGCGCTGCTGGCCGGCAATCGTCCTGAACGGCGGGTGGAACGATTGCGCGAATTCTGGGAAGCCGTCACCGCGCCGCCGATCCGGATTCCGAACATCCCGTGGTTTACCGAGCTGCCATGGAACGGCAACGACCAGGCGCGCTATTGGACGAACCGATAAGCGCGTTTGCCACGATGTTTCATGGTGTTCCCGACTTTTTCACGCCGCGGCCGTTTCCGCCACTTAGCTCGGAGGCAGAACGTCCCGATCTGGTGAGCTACTATGACACTGCGCCGCTGAAGGCGACGCTCGCGCGCTTGGTCGATTTTGATCTGATCAATGAAAAGCCGATGCGCTTCTCGGTCGCCGCCACGAACGTGCGCACCGGCGCGCCCGTCTACTTCGACAATCTGAGCGAGACGCTGAGCGCCGCGCACGTTATGGCGAGCGCGTCGCTCCCGCCCGGATTCCCGCCGACCGAAATCGACGGCGAATATTATTGGGACGGCGCTGTTGTTTCGAACTCGCCCATGCAATTCGTGATCGACGACCGGCCGCGCTACTCTGCGCTGGTCTTTCAGGTCGATCTATGGGACGCCAACGGTGAAGTGCCGCTCGACATTCCATCGGCCAATTTGCGGGCGCTGGAAATCCACAGCGCCAGCCGCCTCAACATCACGCTCGAGCAATACCGAAAGACGCAGAAGTTCAGGCATGCGGTGGCGAAATTTTTGAATGAGCTTCCCGCCACCTGCCAGAACGATCCGGATGTGCAATTCCTCTCCGAAGAGGCGCGGGTCAAGGTCGCGACCGTCGTTCAATTGAAATACCAGGCGAACGGGTTTGAAACGGCCGGCAAGACGTTCGAGTTTTCCCGAACTGCCATGGAGGAGCATTGGCAGGCGGGCTACGAGGACACCAAGCGCGCTTTCAGCGAACCCGGCTTATTCGAATTGCCGCATGTGTCGGAAGCTGCGCGCATTTTCGACGTTCATCGCGGCTGGATGAAGTGAGGGGTTGGCGCGGTCGCCGCGCCTCGGCGCTCTTTATGGCGAATAGTGAGCAGCGAACAGGGAATAGGTGGGGTTGTTTCACCACCATTCGCTACTCGTCATTCGCAGTAAACCCTCTCCCACAGGGACGGCTGCGCCATTAGACTCCGCCCCCTAAGCGAGTCGCGCATGCCGGTCCGCCAACTTCCCGAGACGATTGTCAACCGCATCGCCGCCGGCGAAGTGGTGGAACGTCCGGCGAGCGTGGTGAAGGAACTGGTCGAGAACGCACTCGATGCCGGCGCCAGCCGCATCGACGTGCTCACCGATGGCGGCGGGCGGCGGCTCATCCGCGTTGCCGACGACGGCGAGGGCATGATGGCCGCCGATCTCGCACTGGCGGTAGAGCGGCATGCCACCTCGAAGTTGGCCGACGACGATCTCGTGTCGATCCGCACACTCGGCTTTCGCGGCGAGGCGTTGCCGTCGATCGGCGCTGTCGCACGGCTGGCGATCGCCACGCGGCACAAATCCGAGCCGCACGCCTGGTCGATCGAGGTGGATGCCGGGGCGAAGTCGGACGTAAAGCCCGCGGCGCTCGGGCAAGGGACACGGGTCGAGGTCCGTGACCTGTTCTACGCCACACCCGCGCGGTTGAAGTTCCTCAAGCTCGACCGCACCGAGGCGGAGGCGGTGCGCGACGTGGTGCGCCGGCTCGCCATGAGCCGGCCGGATGTCGCCTTCACGCTCGCCGGCGAGGAGCGCGCGCCCGCGACCTTCGCGGCGACGCTTCCCGGCGCCACCGGCCGTCTCACGCGGCTTGGCGATGTGCTCGGCGCCGACTTCCGCGCCAACGCGGTCGAGGTCGCCGCCGAACGCGAAGGCGTGAAGGTCGAGGGCTTTGCGGCGCTGCCGACACTCACACGCGCCAATGCGCTCGGCCAATATCTGTTCGTTAATGACCGTCCGGTGCGCGACAAGCTTCTTCTCGGCGCTGTGCGCGCCGCCTATGCCGACTATCTGCCGCGCGATCGTCATCCGCTGGTGGCGCTGTTCGTCGCGCTCGATCCGCGCGAACTCGACGTCAATGTGCATCCAGCCAAGACGGAGGTGCGGTTTCGCAACGCCGGACTTGTACGCGCCTTGCTGGTGCATTCGCTCAAAGCGGCGCTCGCGCGCGAAGGCACGCGCGCGGCGACGACCGGCGGCAACGCGACGATCGCGGCGTTTCGCCCCGAGCCGGGGCCCTATTCGTCGTTTCGCGCCGCT
>DATMQV010000266.1:0-31130 GCA_035566615.1 Xanthobacteraceae bacterium | reverse complement strand
GTCAAATTGCCGAAGCGTTCGAGCAAAGGGCGCTACGACGATCAGGCCTCCTTGCGCGGGCGCAATTTTGTAGCCGAGAGATACTGACAGGCTGAGATCGCGCCGCTTTGCGTCGAAGCCACTCTTACCGGTCGATCTGCTGGCCCATGATTGCCAGCGCCCGCTGATAGACTGGGGCGGCATTCCATGCCTGGATGGCCGCGAAATTGGGCTCGCCCGGCTGATAGCCCGCGCCTGCCTGCCAGCCATGGGCCCTAAGAAAATTTGCCGTTGAGGCGAGCGCATTGGCGGCGACGTCGAGATTTCCGCTAACGCCGTAGTTGAGAATGTTCTTGGGCAGGAATTGTGTGTGGCCGATCTCGCCGTGCATTGAGCCACGCGCCACCGGCGACAAGGTCCCGCGGTCGATCAGCGTCAAAGCCGCGTAGAGTTGGTCGGTGAAATAGGCCGACCGCCGGCAATCAAAGGCAAGCGTGGCGACAGCCGACAACGCGTGCTGATTGCCGTGAATTTTTCCGAAGCCTGTTTCCATTCCCCAAATTGCCAGAAGCGGCCCCGGCGGCACGCCGTAGCGTTGCTGGATCGACGCGAACATTGCCGCGTCCGACTGCTTCAGCGCGCGCCCGCGCGCAACGATGGTCGAGGCGCCTCGTTTGGCCATAAACTGTTCGAGGGACAAACTGAAGCTTCTTTGGCCACGATCGGCCGCGATGGTTGCAGTCGAATAGCTGGTCCCCATCAGGGCGCTGATGCCGGAGGCGCTGACGCCCCTAGCGCGCGCTTCATTGGCAAATTCGCTCTTCCACGCGTCAAAGCCAGCCGACGTATTACCGCATTGTGCGCCGCTGGCTTCGCCCGCCATCCACACAAGAGCCAACGACGCTGCCAGCGTGACGATCTTCAAATTACCGGACTTGGCCACTCACAACACCCACTTGGCGCGCTCACCGCGTCTGCGGGAGCGGTATCGTTGTCAGTATTCGCATTGCGGCCGGGTGGAAGCGTGCTTCCCGCTCCCCGTCTCGATGATCATGAAAAGTATTGCGATAGGTACCACGCTGCAGCGTTTGTGTACACCTATCGTGGCGCGTGCGGAGCCGCGCTCAGAATTTGTTGTTGGCGGCGAATGTTCGGGCCAGACCTTAAGAACGGGCCAACATCCTGCATCGCGGCACGTCAGCTTCGTGCAATATTCGCGCAATATATGAAATCACGTAACAGCAACCGCGCAAGCGGTCGGTGTCGGCGAAGTCCTCGACAGCTTTGCCTAGCTGCCGACGTTCCTAGTGCGCGTCTTTCAAGTTGGGCGTTGGCTGCATCGCCCGCACTTTGACGTCGTGCTGCGGAAACTGGTCTCTCAGTAGTAACGCTGCTCTCAGCGCATCCGCAAAGCGTCGATGTCCTGATCTTACTCGCCCGTCGATTTGAAGCACAAAGTACTCGTCGGGCAGATCGTGAGTTGTTAGGCCCGCGTTCATGAGGCGCTCCATCTCAAGCCCCCGTCACCGCAAGACAGGGAGCGTTCACGAGGGTCCCAGACTGCCAGTTAAATCGGTCTTAATTTTCGTAAATTTTGATCGGTGTTAAGAATTGGTCGCTATGTTGCATGAACGACACAGTTCGTTTGGGCCTGAGCCTCTTTTGACGCCATTTTGCCGCGAAAAGATTCATCGGACGGGTGTTGGCTTCTTGTTTAAGCTCAAATCTCGTACCAATGGAGCGGCAGGGTCGGTCATTGCCTCATCAGCCGAGGAGTACCGGGCGACCTGAACGGACACTATTTTCCAAGCGTCGAATGATTCGACCGGTTACAACGATCCTGTGGGCACTCTAAGAGGGCGGGATGACCAATCTTTCAGGTCAACGCATTCTCGTGGTCGAAGATTCTTGGCACCTTGGAGTAGCCCTGAAAAGTCTTCTGCGGTCGGTTGGCGCGGAAGTGGCGGGCCCGGCGGCAACGTGCGCTGAGGCCGAGCGGCTGATCGCAGAGCAAATTCCTGACGTCGCGATCGTCGACTTTAACCTGCGCGGCGGTGAACTGGCCTTCGATCTCATCGACAAGCTGAACGAGCTTTCCGTCCGGGTTGTTGTCATTTCCGGCTATGCCACTTTACCGGTGTCTCCCGAAAAGGTCGCGGCGGTTTTGCAAAAGCCGATGGTCGAAGAGCAACTTCTTGCGGCTCTGCAGATCACGCCATAGTCGCGTCGCCGCCACGCCATCGATCGCCTCAGGCGCTGGCGAGAGGAATATCGATCCGGCAGACTACGCCGTCAGGTTCGAATGCGAGATCAACCCGCCCGCCGAGTTCATGCGGGATGAGGTCGCGGATCAAACTCGTCCCAAATCCGGATTGTAGCGGCGCGGTCACTCGCGGTCCGCCGAGTTCGCTCCAGATGACGGTGAGGGTCGTCGCGGTTCCATCCGCGACGGGCTTTTGCCAAGTAACTGAGACGGCGCCGGCCGTCGACAACGCGCCGTATTTTGCGGCGTTGGTGGCAAGCTCGTGCAGCACCATGGCCAACGCCTGCGTGGCCGTCGCGGCGAGGACTATGTTTGGTCCGGCGATCTTGACATTTGCTTGCACCGCATACGGTGCAAGTTGGTCGCGGACGAGATCGTTGAGCCCAACCCCCCGCCACCGCGTTTGGCTCAGAAGCGAATGAGCGGCGGCCATGGACTGTATGCGCCCGTCCAACGATTCGACGAGGTCGTCCATTGTGTCGCTTCCCTCGCGCGTCTGCTTGGCGACAACGGCAACGCGCGCGAGCACGTTTTTGACGCGGTGATCGAGTTCGGCAATGAGCAGGTCTTGACGCTGTTCCGCCTGCTTTCGATCGGTAATATCGAGTGTCAGCCCCCGCATCCGTACAAGTCGTCCGGCCGAGTCGAATTCGGCTTTAGCCGTTTGCTCCAGCCATATTTCGCGGCCGTCCTTTCGAATGAAGCGGAAGGTGCTGTCCAATATGGGACGATCGGGGTGGAGATCGCGTATCTGATCCAGCAACCGCGATTGGTCGTTCGGATGAACGCGCGCGAAGAATTCAGCGCCGCCAAACTTCTCCTTGGCATCGAAGCCCAAGATGAGCGGGGCATTGTCGCTGCGCCGGGAATGGTCGCTGCTGACTTCCCAATCGAATGCGGCTACGCCGCCGGCCGTAAGAGCCTCCTGCAGACGCGCCTCGCTCTCCGTGAGCATGGCTTCGTGCCGTCGCCGTTCTTCGAAAAGGGCGGCAAGAACATATGAACACAACGACACCGCCAGAATTCCGGCCTGAGCCGACAGGATACGTTCGGCCACGGGGAAGTTTGCGTCGCCAAAGATCCCAATGCCGAACGTGGTGGTGCAAACAATCGTCAGCGAAACGATGAATGCGGCTGCTGAGGAGAAAACAGGGCGGCAACGGGCCCCCAGCCAGAGCAACAGGGGAAAGAGCGCCGCTATCGCCAGGATGGTCGCCCAACGCTCCCGCGGCAAGAATATGAGGGCTGCGCTCAAGACAATGAGCGTGCCGAGCGCTACCGCACCCTCAAACATTTCCCGGTGGGACGGCGGGTCGCGTACCGAAGCTCTCAGGCCGATCAATAACGGGGCAACGGTAACGACGCCAAGACCGTCTGAGGTAAACCAATGATACCAGGTGGTCAGGATTGGCGCCGTTGAATTGTGGAACAAGAAACCCAGCGTGCCGCCGATGCCGGAAATAGCGGTTCCCGCCACCGCCGCACCGAGGAACCCGATCACGTGGCTGAGCCGGTCGAGACTGAAGGGCGACCCGAAATAGCGATCGATCAGCGCCGCGATGATCAAGGCTTCGCCGGCGTTGCAAACAGCAAATACGACGGCGCTCCCGACGCTTCTGTCTCCCAGGAGATTGGCGCAGATGGTCGCGGCCATTGCGCCGATTACCACCGGCCACCGCGCGCGCGGACCAAGTGCGATCAGCAATCCGGCCGCAACGCCTGCTGCCGGCCAAAATACGGCGACGCCGTCGGGCTTTGTCAGCAGCGCAAGGGCCAGTCGCGCAGCAAGAAAATATGCGATCGCGACCGCGATTGTGAGCAGCAGCCAGGCTGCGCTGATGCGCGTCCCGCCAACAAAGCCGGATAACGGGCGCCGGACCATTGTCGGAAATCCAGCCAAAATCAACCCCCGCTCAGGCCGAGAAGTCTCGCATGTTGCTGAATAAGATGCGAGTCTCGGGGGCCCGGTTTAACGTCGGAAGCGGACAAAGCCGAAAGGGTGGGCGCGGCGGCCCAAGGCTTGCGCCCACCAACGTCGGCATTTTGGACAAACAAGCCGGGCAGGCGGTCCGCCAAGCAGTCCGCGCTGCTACTATGGACAAATATTGGAGGAGGCCGTGACCGCGGGCACCTTCAGCCTGCGCGATGGACTCGCGATAACCCGACACCATGTGGCGCAGCAAGACGCGCAAAGACTTATGCAGCTTCGGCAGCCATGGCCGGCAACACGAAATGAAAGGCCGATCCATGTTCCTTCCCGGGCGTTACCCAAAGGCGCCCGTGGTAAGCTTCGATAATGGACCTGCAAATCGACAGGCCCATTCCCATTCCTTTTGATTTTGTGGTGAAAAGGGCGTCGAAGATGCGTTCGACGTCCTTGGCATCAATCCCGGGGCCGGAATCCTCCACGGTGACCAACACCCCATCCGGCCGGTGAACGGCGGTTTTCAGGCGCAGGATCCGTTCGCGTCCGTTCAGTGCGCTCATGGCCTCGATTGCATTCATCGTCAAATTGAGGACGACCTGCTGCAGCTGAATTCTGTTGCCGGAGACCTCCGGGAGACGGTCTGCCAATTTGGTCTCGATCGATACTTTTTGCTTTCGCACCTCGCTCTGCACAAGCTCGAGCACGTCGGCAATAAGGCTGTTGACGTCGATCGGGACGGTCTCCTTGCTGTCCCTCTTGAACATCGCCCTGATCGTGTCGAGGATGTCACTCGCGCGCTGACCCTCCTGGACGATGTTTTTGAGTGTTTGCTTTGCTTCATCGACGTTCGGTGGCGATCTCGAGATCCATCGCAATCCGGCATGAGCGCCTGTTACGATCGCCGCCAATGGCTGGCGTATTTCGTGGCCGATCGAAGCCGTCATGACACCCATTGCCGAGAACTGCGAGACCCGCGCAAGTTCCGAATGGGCCGCGCGCAGCGCCAAGTCCGAGCGTTTGCGCACCAGGATATCGCCGAGCAATCTTCCCAATTTGGCTACCGCCGCCATCATGGTCTGATTGGAGGGCAGCACATATGTCGAGTACATCTCGAAGATCGCGAATACGTCATCGTCGATTGTAATTGGAACAGTCAAGGACGACTTGAAGCCGGCTGCTTTCGCTTTTTCGACACCGACAAAGTCGCTCAGCGACGCCAGATCCTCGGCCCAGAGCGGCGCTCGGTTTTGCCAAACGACCGCGGGAATGCTTTTGTCCTCCTTGTTCCAAGTCCGCTGAACGCTCCAAGAATGAAATTCCGCGAAACGATCGCCGAAATAGTCCTTGGCCATGCATCTGATGAGATCGCCGTCGGGCTCCGGAGTCCACAATTGACCGAACTGACAACCCGCGGCCTTGCCGGATTGAGCAAGGCAGTCGAGCGCAAGGCTGTGCAGATCGGTGGCGCTGCTTGCGGCCTTTGACACGCCCGCCAGGAGCTCAAGTGCTTGCTCCGCGGAACGAGCTTGACGGGCCATCTGGCTTTCGCGTTCGCGCGCGCCGATCGCGATAACGGCCTGATCGGCGAATGCGGTCACCACCTTGATTTCGCGTTCGTTAAAGGGTTCAACGCGATGGCGCGACAGGATAATGACGCCAATCGGCTCTCCCTCGCGCATGAGCGGCACGCCGATCATCGAACGTGCCCCGCCGATTTTTGCGTCTTCCTTGAGCGTGTAGGAGGGATCGCTCAGAAGGTCGTCGATCTTTTCGACGTGTCGACTCATCGCCGTCCGGCCGACCATGGTGCCCGGGCCTGGAGCGATCGGCTTTTGCCGCTTCACGTAGCGCGGATCGAGATTGCAGCCGACCTCGAAGCGATAGACCCCTTTGTCCAGACGAAAGATCTCCCCGCTGGTGGCGTGGCACAGCCGTACGGCGGTATCGACCACGGTCTGCAGAACCGGTTGCAGGTCGAATTTCGATCGACTGATGATTCCAAGCAGATTCGCGGTAGCGGTTTGCTGCTCCAGCAGCTGATCGCGTTCGCGTGTGAGGTGGCCGATCGTCGTATTCGATTGCGTGATCGACGAAGGTCGCGCGGCTTTCTGGCGTTTGGGCGATGCAGGCTTCCGGCGCCGCGTCTTGACCGGTTCACCAGCTGCTTTGGAACGCCGCTTCATGGTTTTGCCCGTGCCACGAACCATCGTATCCGGCGAAGCAGGTGAACGGAAAGAGCCCAAACGGCGCTCCCGGGACCGGAAGTCTACCTAGGTGTGCGACCAGGAGCGCTCTCTAAAACGGAAAACCCCAGGCGTGACGCCTGGGGTTCTTGGCTCCCTCGAATGGGGATCCGCGACGCGGCGGCGGGGTGTCGGGGGGATGGGGACCACCGCGTCGGGTTAACGAATGCCAATCTAGCGGCAAAACCCCCAACCTCCACTGTACGTTCGTGTTTAGCAGGTATCTCCATGACAATGAGTTCAATACGTTCGTATAACGCGGACCGTGATGGCTTAGATCAACGCTGCTGCCGCTCTCGGGAGGGAATCAACGGGTTCTGCGCGGTTCGCCTACGAGTCTTCCTTTCGGATCTGAAAGGCGGCAAGGAGCTCCGCTTCAGTGACGGGCTTCTGCAACACGGCAGCGACTTTGTGCTGGTGCAGCCGTAGAGCGGAATAACCCGAGACGACGATGACGCGGACCGCAAGATCATTCAACTTATCAATAAGATCGTTGGCCAACTCGCCGCCGCGAAGATTGATATCGACAATCGCGACATCAGGAAGCTGCTCGGCGAGCAGCCGTTCGGCGTCCGCGGTGCTTGCAACGGGGCCGGCGACTTCCGCCCCAAACGACCGCAGCAGACTTTCTATAGCCGTCGCGACGTGCCAGGAGTCCTCGACCACAAGGACCCGCAAACCCGAAAGGCATCCGGATTCAGCCTCTGGCTGCTCGTCGTCGTTTGCTGCTGCCATCCAATTTACCGATCGACGACAGGCGCATACCGCTGAAATAGTGTCGCATTACTCAATTTACGAGGCAATCCGCGGGGAACAGCCCAACCTCAAAGACATGGGCGCTGGCGAGGGCCGCGCGCGCGAATCGCGATGAGCGGGATTGCGGTGAAGTCAGGACGCTGGACCGGGGGACCAATCCGGCCTCACGACAGTTCGTCGCCGGATCCGCCACGAACGCACGCACCGGTCGACGGCACTCACGCGTCGCGCCACCGAGGCCGTGTTTTCAAGGAGTGAAGGCTCGATGCTTCACCGGTGCGGCGGCGGAACGCCGCCTTCGATCAACTGCGACGCCGCCTTAAGGCGGTGCCGATATGCTCGAGCAGATGACTTTCCTCGATGGGCTTGCGCAAGTAGGCGATCGCTCCGCCTCTCAGAGCCCGCTTTTCCAGCTTGGCGTCCGGGAAGGCGGTCACAAATATTGTCGGCATCTCGTGCCCGGCCGAGAGAAGGCGGTCTTGCAAATCCATTCCGCTTAAGCCCGGCATCTGGACGTCAGTGATCAGGCAATCCGTATCCTCGATTTGCGTCCATGCCAGAAACTCCTCGGCGGAGCCGAAGGTCTCCGCGTTATAGCCAAGTGACCGGATCAAGGATTTAGTCGCCTCCCTGACGGCCTCGTCGTCGTCGACGATCGAGATTAAAGGCGTCTGCTCCAATGTCATCTCCAGGTTTTGCAATCTGGGCCTCACCCGCCGCTGGCGATCGAGCAATGAGAATGTTGCTGCGTTGAAGAGTTCGAGGGCGGAGGTTTCTGAATCTGATCGATAGTGGGACGATGCGCTAGGCGCCGTCCTCACGCGCGCATTTACGCGGAACCATGCTCGCGGCGACCCAACCGAGAAGGCGCGGGCGTCAGATGAGACGTGATTCTGTCGGCCTTCCGTGGTTGGTGATTCATCTGAACGCTCCAAGGTTCGCTTGCTTTTGTGGCCGTTGCTTTTATCGCGTGCAGGTGCCACGTCTCGGTCCCAACTATTTGTCACATTGTCTAGACGGCATGGCAAGCGGGTTCTAGTGAACGTTGGCGAATATCACCGCTCACAAGACACTAGGAACGTTATACGAAGGTTTAGCGCTCCCGCGCCGGCGGCCGTTGAATTCCGAGTGCATCGGCCATGCGCACCAGTTCAGGTAGTGAACGCGCGCCCATTTTTCTCATGATATTGCCGCGATGCACCTTGGCAGTGATTTCGCTCACCCCAAGCTCGGAGGCAATCTGCTTGTTCATCAGTCCGGACGTTACCAACCCGATGACTTCTTGCTCACGGGGGGTCAAGCCATCGAAGAGGGTGCGCAGTTTCGAAACGGAAACTTCTCGCGATCGACGCTCGCGGTCGCGTTCGAGCGCGATCTGAACCGCGTCGAGAAGATCCTGATCGCGGAACGGCTTGGTCAGGAATTCGACGGCGCCCGCTTTCATGGCGCGCACAGTCATCGGGATGTCTCCGAAACCCGAAATGAAAATAATGGGGATTTGAATCTTGGCCTTGGTCAGTTCGGCTTGAAAATCGAGTCCGCTGACGCCCGGCAGGCGGACGTCAAGAACGAGGCAGGCTGCGGCAGCGTCGCGGAGTTGCCCCTTTTTCAGAAAATCGGCGGCCGAGCCGAATGCCTCGACGCGCAAGCCAACGGACTGCAACAGGCTCACAAGGGCCTGGCGCAAGGAGGCGTCGTCATCGACGACGAAAACAACTGTGTCCGCTGCGGGATACCCCTCCACGACCCCTCGCGACGCTCGATCGACCGGCTGACGCAAAAACCCCCCTGTTGAAGCGGCGAGCGACCACGCTGTGCCGCCGCCCCACGTCTGAAGACCATTTTCGCAGGAAAAAACGCGTTTGACGAGCGGGATGATGACCCCGCCGACGCGGCGGCCCTGAGATTCCGACGTTCTTTTTCGGTCGGACGGTTCCGCGAAACGCCACCCGGTTTTCCTTTCAAGCCGATCTTGCCTCTCTAAACCAACGTATAGGACCGGCACCTTTTCGACACCGGGCGTTAACCAACGTGCAATGGAGCCGGAGGAGGCACGACCCTACTGTCCCGAACAATAAAGATAAATGCGGGGAGTCGGAAAATGGACGGTTATCTCACCGGCCCAAATAAATTGGGCGCTGTACGCGTCATCAAACTTGCGGCCTTGCTGTTTGCAGGCGCCTTTCTAGCGGACACTGCGCAAGCCCAGGTGCTGGCGTTCAATGAGCCGAGCGCTCCAGCTTTCGGCCAGGCAAATATGCCGGGGAGAGGTCTGGCAACGGACACGTCCGTGCGGCTGCGGCGTCAGGTCGTCAACTATGCGACCCCGGAAGCGCCGGGAACGATCGTCATCGATACTCCGAACACGTATCTGTACTTCGTGCTCGGCGGCGGCAAAGCGATCCGCTATGGCGTCGGCGTGGGCCGCGAAGGCTTCACCTGGTCCGGCGTCAAAACGGTAGAGCGCAAGTCCGAATGGCCGGACTGGCTGCCTCCTTCCGACATGCTGGCGAGACAGCCGTATTTGCCGCGCTTCATGGCAGGCGGACCCGGCAATCCGCTTGGCGCCCGCGCCATGTATCTCAGCGGCAGCATCTACCGCATTCACGGCACCAACAAGCCGTCCAGCATCGGACAACACGTGTCCAGCGGATGCATCCGGATGCTCAATGAGGATGTGATCGACCTCTACAGTCGAACGCAACTCGGCACCAAGGTCGTGGTGCTCCCAATGAGCCACCGTCAGATCGCCATGCTGCCGGCCGCGAGCAGCTCAGCAAACAATCTGCGCTGAGTGAGAATTAAGATGCTCAAAGGATTTTCAGCGATTTTGGTAGCCGCGGTTTGCGCGGGGATCATGGTCGGATTCGTTCCGCAACCCGAGCCGGCCGCCGCAGCCGCTACGCCGCGATCAGCTCCGCGTGAGCAGAGCAACGTCGCGATCAACAGCGCACCCGTTGTCACCGCGGCTTTCGCCTGCACGCAGACGTGGCCGTACTACGAGCAGTCATGCCTCCGCGACAGCCGCCAGGTCGGCCGCACGGCACCGACTGCCCGCGTCATTCCCTCCGGCTATGCGGTCAAAGCCGCAGTTTCTAAGCCAGTTTCGAAAATCGCCAAATTGGCGGGAGGCCAGCGATGAACACTCCTCTGAAGCTCACTATCGCGACCCTCGTGCTTGGAAGTTTCGCCGTAGCGACCTTTTGCTCGGCGAGCACCCCGCGTGCCGCCGCTGGCGGAGGTTTTGAAATTTCCGTCAACCGGACCAACAAGGCCGACCGGCTGGAAACCGTCGTGGCGAAGTCGAGCCCGGCGAGTGCACCACGACAGTCGAGCATGTCGGTCGGGCGACGGCCGGTCGGATGCGAACCGGCATTCAGCCCTCTGGCTGAACCGGCACGCAAGCAGTTTTTCGGTCGATGCGTGTCGTGAGCTTGTGCGCGCCTAAAACAACGCCTGTGCTGCAAGATTGGAGGCACCCGTGAATCATTCGATGCATAGCGCCGATTGGCGAACTCACGTGAAGATTTTGGTGGTTGGTCTGTTGTTTGCGGGCGTGGTGGCCGCGGTCGGCTCCTTCTCGCGCATCGGCGACCTCGATCTCGGCACTGCGCCGCTAGTAAAAGCGGGCGCAACGACCGCCGTGAGCGGCCGGTTGCCGGCCATTCGATAAATCAGCGAATGCTTGTGAACGTTGCCAAGGTGTGAGAGGCCACGATGTTCAAGATTCCCGCGTACGATCCGTTCGGACTTGCAATTTTGGGCTTTGGAGTTCTGGCCGTCGTGGCACTGGCATTTGTCTTCTGACGGCGTCTGAAGGAATTATGATGCGGAGTACGTGCAGCCGTCGATTTTCGACGGCGCACGTGTTTTTGCGCCTGCGGCGGCTATCCTTGGCGACTTAGGCGATCTGGCGCCGCCTGCTAAAGTCCGACCGCGTGATACCAGTCGTCCATCAAGGATGTGAACTGTCGGCCGTGCGACGCGTAGCGCGGTCCCGCGTGGTGCTTCTTGTTCGCCTTCTTTTGAGCGGGCGCTGAATAAGCCGCAGGCTTGGTTGGCGCGACCGGCAACAGCATTGCCTTCGACGGCTCGGCTGCGATGGCGCTCCGTGGCTTCACCTGAGCGCTAAACAGCGTCGGCGCAGGGGGCTGGGGTGCAGCCGTCGATGCAACCAGTGTGTCCGCCACAACGGACGTCTGAGCGGGCGCGCGATCGGCAAGTGATAAAATCACGCCCGAGCCGGCCGTTGCGCCCACGATTGAGGCGATAACGAAGATGCGGAGGGTGCGTGAGAAGCTTGGGTGTGGAGCGAGAAAGCCCCATTCCGGATGCAGATGCCTGGCCTGACGCATTTTCGTTAGACCTGCGCTCTTTGCGGCCAGCTGACAGCAGCAAGACCGTCCGAAGCAAATTTATGGTAAATGCGCTGGCCAACTCTATTGCACCAAGCGGCAACGACCTTAGACGCTCGTATAGGTCATGCACTCGCGCCGATTAGGCGCCGCGCGCGCGCGTTCACACTGGTGCATCTGAGAGGGTAGGGGCGCCGAGATCGCAAGGGTCGGAAGTGCTTCTCCTCTGTTGATCGACCTCCTTGACGAGCGCCGCACACAAGGGCGGCCACCACGCTGGCCGCCGGCACGGGCACATTGTCAGATCGAAGTCAGATCGAACAAATGGGAGGGCGACTCAGTGCATGGCGAGTCCGCTCGACCTCATTCCTGATAAGAACATCGCGCAGTCGAGGTCACACTGCCCCACGCGCTGCGGAAAGATTCTGACGAAGGCATCTTTCCCACCGACGCCGCGCACCTGCTCACGAATTCATCATGAACGAGTTTCCGGGAGTATGAACGAAGGCGGCAGTGTCGACGTTTTTTCGACAGGTGGTATTATCGTCGCCATCCGCAGCGCGGACTGCTTGTTCTGGCGTGTTCGGAAAATGTCGAAAACCAGCTTGCCGCTCAAGAATTTGCGGGGCGTTCTGCTGATCCTCATCGTCGCCTTCCATTCGTTTTCCGCCTATATCGTCACGCAGCCCACGACACCGCCGGCCTTCGACCTGCCGCCCTACGATTGGCGGGTTTTCCCGATTATCGATAACGAGCGTTGGCTCGGCTTCGATCTTTTTTGCGCATTTCAATTTCTCTATTTGATGCAATTCATGTTTTTTCTGTCCGGCCTGTTCGTTTGGCCGAGCCTGCAGCGCAAGGGCTGGAAGGGATTCCTCGCACACCGCCTGGTGCGGCTGGGCATCCCATTCGTGATCGGCGTCTATTTGGTAATGCCGATCGCTTTCTATCCGGTCTATCGCGTCACCGCCGTCGATCCGTCGTGGTCTTCGTTCTGGGCGCATTGGACGGCGCTGCCGATCACGCCGACCGGGCCGATGTGGTTCTTGTGGTTCTTGATCGCGTTGGATTTCTGTGCGGCCGCGATCTTCAAGCTAACGTCGGGCGGCGGCGGCTTCGTCGCCGATCTGATCGAGAAAATCACGCAGCAACCGCGAAAGCTGTTTGCGATCGTGGTCTGCATCACGGCGCTCACCTATCTGCCGCTCTCGGCGCTCTATTCGCCGTGGTACTGGGCGCAGATCGGGCCCTTCGAAGTGCAGGCCACCTTCGCCCCGCAATATGCGATCTACTTCTTTGTCGGGCTGGCGATCGGATCGCAGGGCTTGGATCGCGGCATCTTCGATGAGGAGGGCACGCTGGTGCGGCGTTGGCCGCTGTGGACCGGCGGCGCTTTCGCCGCGTTCTTTCTCTGGATCATTCCGGCGGCGCTGATCGCCAAAGTGCCGAACGTGCCGGTAAAGGCTTTGAGCGTGATCGGCGATCTCGGCCTGGTTATTTTCGCGGCCGCCGCCTGTCTCAGCATGACCGGGCTCTTTCAACGTTTCGCGCGCGGCCGCCTGCCGGTCATCGGCGACATTTCCGAGCACGGCTACGGCGTTTATTTCTTCCACTATCCGATCCTGCTGTGGCTGCAATACGCGCTGCTCGATCAGGCTATGCCGGCCGTCGCCAAGGGGATGCTCGTGCTCACCGGCACGGTGTTCGCGAGCTGGGGAGCAAGCGTCTTGACCGACCGTGTTCTGACCGCCTGCCGTCCCGTGTTCACGCGCGGTGTGGGGTTGCTCGGCGCTGAATTGGGCACCAACGGCCGCTTCGGCGTGAGCAAGCTTTTCGATTGAGACGATTTCGCTGCTGCTGCGGAGCCGCGCGTTCCCGCGCGCCAGGCGAAGCCTCGCCGTCGGCTTAGTTCAACTGCGTCTGCACGAACGCGCCGATGCGCTCGATGGCGTGACGGCCCTCGGGGAGGATCCGCGCATAATGATGCCAGACATGCGGCATGCGCGGCCATTCCTCGAGCTTTACGTCGCCTCCGGCAGCGCGCAGCTTCTCGGCCATGCGCACGGCGTCGTCGCGCAGAATCTCGTCACTACCGACTTGGATGAGCACCGGCGGCAGCCCGGACAGGTCGCCGTAAAGCGGCGACGCATACGGATGCCGCGGATCGGCGCCGCCGAGATAGTGCGCCGCGAACGTCGGCAAATGTCTCACGTCCATCATCGGATCGGCCTTGGCGTTGGTATGCAACGAGCGGCCGGTCAGTGCGAGATCGGTCCAGGGCGAAATGGCGACTGCCGCGCGCGGCATTGCGTGGCCTTCGTCGCGCATTTTGTGCAGGGTCGCGAAGACAAGGCCGCCGCCGGCGGAATCGCCGACAAAAACGATGCGTGAGGGATCCATGCGCCGCGCCAACCAGCGATAGACCTTGCCGGCATCCTCGACGGCAGCCGGGAAGGGGTGCTCGGGCGCGAGCCGATAATCGAAATAGAGGACGCTGGCGCCCGCAGCGGCGCCGAGGCGCCAGGTGAAGTCGCGCACCAGGGGTTCGGTGCCGAAAGCATAACCGCCGCCGTGGAAATAGAGCACACAGCAGTCCGTGCGGGCATGCCGCACCACCGTCTCGACCGCATTGATCCCATCGATGTCGATGATCGTCGTCTTGGTGCCGGAGGGCGACCGCGGCACGACCGGCTCCAAAAGCTTGAGCCGGCGCCGCACCTTTTCCGGCGGAATATTGCGCGGCTTGCGCACCTTCTTTGCGGCCTTCAACGTTTTCAGCGACAGACGCAGAAGCTCGGCTCGCAAACTCATCAAAGACCTCGGCGCGGAAGGCGAAGCTCCGCTTTGGCATGGGGCCGTATTGGCAAAGCAACGGGCATTCGTCGGCTATTGGGCAACCTCTTCCCCACTATTGCGGCCGCAATTCGTCCGTGCCGTCAAATCCTCGATTTATAGGGACGAGGCTGGCCCCGAACGGTGGCGATCGTTAAAAAGGTGGACGCTTTTGGAACTAACCCATGGCGGTCTTCCATGGCGGTTTTGGCCGAGCCCACTACCGAAGTCGTCGATGACCGGCTGGCGAAGCACAACACCCTGGTGCTCGCGGTGGCACAGGCGCTCGCCGGCGGCAACGCCGGAGTTATCGTGACGACCGGTGGTATCGCAGGCGCCATTCTCGCCCCCGATCCGGCACTGGCGACGCTGCCGATCAGCGTCATGGTGGTCGGCATGTGGGCGGGCACGCTTCCTGTCGGGGTGCTGGCCAAGGCCTTCGGCCGCCGCTTCGCGCTGCAGACCGGCTCGGTGTTCGGCATCCTCTCCGGCATCGCCTCATGCCTGGCGATGTTGCGGGGATCGTTCCCGCTCCTCCTCATGGGCACGCTGTGCGGTGGTCTTTACGCCGCCGCGCATCAATCGTACCGCTTTGCCGCTGCCGATACCGCGAGCGCGCATTTCCGCGCCAAGGCGGTGTCCTGGGTTTTGGCCGGCGGCATTTTTGCCGGCGTGATCGGGCCGCAGCTCGTCATTCTCACCAAGGACGCGTGGCCGGCTTATCTGTTCGCCGGTACCTATCTGGCGCAATCGGCGTGCGCGCTGCTTGCCGCCGTCGCGCTGGCATTCCTGAAAATCCCGAAGCTGTCCGCGGCGCGCAGCTTTGCCGCCGGGCGGCCGCTCAGCGAGATCGTGCTCAAGCCGCGCTTCATCGTAGCGGCGACCTGCGGGCTTGCGAGCTATGCGATGATGAATCTGCTGATGACCTCGGCGCCGCTTGCCATGGTGATGTGCAATCATTCGATCGGAGAGGCCGCGCTCGGCATCCAATGGCATGTGATCGGCATGTATGCGCCGAGCTTTTTCACCGGCGCGCTGATCTTGCGCTTCGGGCTGCGCAGCATGATGGCGGCGGGCTTGGTGCTGATCGCGGCCGCCGCGGCCATCGGCTACGCGGGCATAGGCCTGTGGAATTTCTGGCTCTCGCTGGTTGTTCTCGGCGTCGGTTGGAATTTCGCCTTCATCGGCGCGACCACCTTGGTCACCGAGTGTCATGGCCCCGAGGAGCGCAACAAGGTGCAGGCGGTCAACGACTTTCTGATCTTCGGCTCGATGGCAGTCGCCTCGTTGTCGTCCGGTGCGCTGCTCGCGCGCTACGGCTGGACGACCGTGACCGAGCTTGTCTTCCCGGTAGTCATTGCGGCGGTGGTGTTGCTGGCCTGGGGTACGTTCGCGCGCCGCGCCCAGCCGGCCTGATATTGAAGCGTTGCAGCCAGGCTATGCTGAAACAGCGGCGTTCGTGTCGGCCGCGTCCCAACTCTTGCTGCGTTCAAGTGATCTCGCCGCGCGGTCGATCGTTATGGCGGACCTATCAGGTCTGTCGCCATCTCGCTATGATACGGCGCGGTGCAAAATCCCACCCAACGCGAACAAGAAAGCAGACCGGCGATGATCAAACCCAAGCTCCATCATGTCACGCTGAAGACCAGCCGCCTCGACGAGATGATCGCCTGGTACGGAGCGGTGATCGGCGCGAAGGTACAGTTCCGCGATCAGACTGCAGCCTGGACCACGAACGACGAGGCCAATCACCGCATCGCCTTTCTGGCGGTGCCGGGTCTCTCTGACGATAAGCAAAAGCCAAGCCACAATGGCATGCATCACTGCGCATTCGAGTATGGCAGCTTCGAAGATCTGATGGCGTCGTTCGACCGGCTGCGCAAGGAAGGGATCGAGCCGGCATTTTGTCTCGACCACGGCATGACCATTTCGCTGTATTACCGGGACCCGGAGGGCAACTTCGTCGAGCTGCAAAGCGATATTTTCGGTGACTGGGCGAAGTCGAGCGAATTCATGCGCACGTCGGCAGACTTCGCCGCCAATCCAATCGGCACGTTCTTCGATCCCGCGCGCGTCTATGATGAAATGAAAGCGGGCGCCGAGTTCAAGGCGTTGCAAAAAGCCATTCGCGCCGGCGCGTATCAGCCCGACCGGCTTCCCGACATTGGCTTGCCGACCCCGTAGTCGCAAAGCGCACCCGCCTGAAGAGGCTGCGATCGCTCCCGTCCCGATAGTCCCGGCCCACGACATCTCGACGGCGGCCGCACCGTGGTGAATCGCGCTATAGTGTCGCCGCTGACAGCGCTGGCTGCGTTGTCGAGATTTCGTCCCGCTCAGGCGCTGGGCATCCGCTTGGTTGACGCCACAGGAAGAAGGTCACAATGGCTGACACGGTCTCTCCGGCAGACTTGCAAATTCTCACCGAGCTCGAGCGCAAGGTGCTGTGGCTCGCGAGCTGGACCATCCATCACGCTAATCATCTGCGCGACAATGTCGACGGCCTGAAGGTCGGTGGCCATCAGGCTTCGTCCGCCTCGGTCGCCGCGATCATGACCGCGCTTTACTTCCACACCTTGCGGCCGGCCGATCGCGTGGCGGTGAAGCCGCACGCCGCGCCGATCTATCACGCGATCCAGTATTTGCTTGGACGGCAGACGCGCGAGAAGCTGGAAGGTTTCCGCGGCTACAAAGGGGCGCAATCCTATCCGTCGCGCACCAAGGACAGCGACGACGTCGATTTCTCGACCGGTTCGGTGGGCTTGGGCGTGGCGCAGACGCTGTTTTCCTCGCTGGTGCAGGATTATGTCCGCGCGCACGGCTGGGGCCTCGATCGCCCGGAAGGCCGCATGATCGCGCTCCTCGGCGACGCCGAGCTCGACGAAGGCAACATCTTCGAGGCCCTGCTCGAGGGCTGGAAGCAGGGCGTTCGCAATTGCTGGTGGATCGTCGACTACAACCGGCAAAGCCTCGACGCGGTGGTGCGCGAAGGGCTGTGGGAGCGCTACGAAAATCTGTTCCGCAATTTCGGCTGGGACGTGGTGGTGCTCAAATACGGCTCGCTGCAGCAGGCCGCTTTCGCCGAGCCGGGCGGCGAGGTGCTGCGGCGCTGGATCGATCGCTGTCCGAACCAGCTTTACTCCGCGCTGGTATTCCAGGGCGGCGCTGCCTGGCGCAAGCGCCTGACCGACGAGATCGGCGATCAGGGACCCGTTTCCCGGCTGATCGATTCCCGCAGCGACGACGAACTGGCGCGGCTGATGGGCAATCTCGGCGGTCACGATCTGCGCGCCATCATCGAGGCTTTCGACGCGATCGATCACGACCGGCCGGTCTGCTTCATCGCCTACACGATCAAGGGCGCCGGCCTGCCTTTCGCCGGCCATAAGGACAACCATTCCGGCCTGATGACGCCGGCACAGATGGAAACCTTCCGCGCGGCCATGAACATACGCCCCGGCCGCGAATGGGACGCGTTCGAGGGCTTGCACGAACCGCCTGAAAAGCTGCGCGCCTTCTTGAGCCGCGTTCCGTTCGCTGCCGGCGGCGAACGCCGCCTGCGCGCTGCGCGCATCGGGGTGCCCGACGAATTGCCGGTAACGATCCAGCCGAAAATGGCGACGCAAGTCGGTTTCGGCGCGCTGCTCAATGAGATCGCGCGCGGCACGAGCGAGCTTGCGGCGCGCATTGTCACCGCGTCACCCGACGTGACCGTCTCCACCAATCTCGGGCCTTGGGTCAATCGCCGCCGCTTGTTTGCCCGCGAAGCGATGGCGGACACGTTCAAGGGCGAGCGCATCCCGTCGACTTTCACGTGGGAGTTTTCGCCCAGCGGCCAGCATATCGAGCTCGGCATTGCCGAGATGAATTTGTTCATTCTTCTGTCCGCGCTCGGCTTGTCGCACACGATCAACGGCGAGCGGCTTCTCCCGATCGGCACGCTCTACGATCCGTTCATCGCGCGCGGCCTCGATGCGCTCAATTACGCCTGTTATCAGGATGCCCGTTTCATTCTTGTGGCGACGCCGTCGGGCATCACGCTTTCGCCGGAAGGCGGCGCGCATCAGTCGATCGCGCAGCCGCTGATCGGGCTGGCGCAGGACGGCTTGGCAGCCTTCGAGCCGGCTTTTGTCGATGAGGTCGCTGCCATTCTCGCCTTCGCGCTCGACTACATTCAGCGCGACGGAGAAGAGGAGGCAAGCGAGCGCAATTGGCTGCGCGATGAAACCGGCGGCTCGGTTTATTTGCGTCTCTCCACACGCCCGATCGAGCAGATCTCGCGCACGATGACGCCAACGCTGCGCCAGGCGATCGTCGACGGCGCCTATTGGCTGCGCGAGCCTGGGCCCAATTGCCAGGTGGTTGTGGCTTACGCCGGCGCGGTCGCGCCCGAGGCGATCCAGGCCATCGGCTTGATGGCGGAGGACCGGCGCGACGTCGGGCTTTTGGCGGTCACCTCGGCCGACCGGCTCAATGCCGGCTGGACCGCCGCCTGCCGCGCGCGCGAGCGCGGCCGCGTGCATGCCCGCTCACATATTGAACGGCTGATGGCCGGCCTGCCGCCGCATTGCGGCATTGTCAGCGTGCTCGACGGCCATCCGGCGACGCTCGCCTGGCTCGGCGCCGTCTATGGCCACAAGGTCCGTCCGCTTGGGGTCGAGCATTTCGGCCAAACCGGTTCTATCCCGGACCTCTACCGGCACTATGGCATCGACGCCAACGCCATCATCGCGGCCGCCCAAGCGATCGCGCCAGGCGGTCCGATCCGCTATCTCGGTGTGGCGTAGCTTCGCGCCTTCACCTACAGTTGACGAGAATTTTGCAGACGGAGAGTCATATGGACGACCGTACCGCTAATTTGGATTGCGTCAGCGATGAAGCGGCCCTGCGCGGGCTCTATCAGCCGCCGATGGAACTTGCGCTGCTCAAACAGCTCGACCGGCTTGATCTACATTGCCGCAATTTCTTGGCGCACTCGCCGTTTTGCGTCATCGCCTCGACCCGGCCGCAGAAGGGGACAGATGTGAGCCCGCGCGGCGATGCTCCAGGCTTTGCGCGCGTGCTCGACGACTACACCATCGCCATCCCCGACCGGCCCGGCAACAACCGGCTCGATACCATGTCCAATATCGTCGCCGACGCGGAGGTCGGGCTCTTGTTTTTCATTCCCGGCATCGACGAGACGCTCCGCATCAACGGCACGGCACGGCTCTCGCATGACCAGGCGCTTTTGGCGGCGGCGGCCGTCAGCGGACGCGAGCCGCGACTCGTCATCCTAGTGACGGTGAAGGAGGCCTTCCTCCACTGCGGCAAGGCGCTCAAGCGCTCCAAGCTGTGGCACGACGATTACCGGGTCGACAAAAAAGATTTTCCCTCGCTCGGCCGCATGATCGTCGAGCAGACCAAGCCCGCCAATGTCACCGTCGAGCAGGCCGATGAGGTGGTCGAGGAGGGCTATCGCACCAAGCTCTACTAGACTCGGCGAATCAAACGAGTCTGGCGGGCTTTCGTACGATGCTTCGGCTGCCTGAGGGCGGAGCGAGGAACAGAATAATGCGCTGTTCTCTGTTGCCCTTTTTAATCCTCGCGATCTCAGCGCTTGTTTGTTTGGGGCCGAACGCCCAGGCAGGCGAGCGGCCGGTCTTTTGTAATCCTCCAGGCATCACTGTGGTGCCGCGCGGTCAGATTGTCGGCGGCAAGCTTTGCAATGGACCGTGGGGCTGCCGCTGTGCGCACTGGTTCTGTCCGCAATGCTCGACGCTGCCGACGGGCCCGCTGTCGTGTGAGTGGACGACCTGTGCGCCGCTTTCCCGGCCGCCGCTACGAGGCAGGTGATTGCGGAACGGCACGGCGAAGTTCTGACGATACTTCGGCAGCATGCAATTGGTGATTGCCGACCGCCGGCGTCTTGGGAGGCTCGCCTGACCAGGTTTTCCAGCTCATTCGGGACCCTTCTAGTGGTAGCTTCTCAAGCTTGGTGTCTGGGCAGGGTCTCGGGGCAGGGGCCCCGGTCAGGAACCTGCCCGGCGGCGCCCAACCTCCCGATTCCTGTTTCGCGATCCGGTGGCGAAAAGTCCTTAAAGTCTTGGTGGAAGGCTCGCCTTCTTAACCGCTCGCCGCCGTTGCACCGCCCGATCATTTTTGGCAATGTCCGCGCCGATTTGTGCGGGACCCGCGCTTTTGGCGCGTGAACGCGCGTTCTTTCCCTTTCGGGCCGGACTAACTGCTGGCCCCCATCAACCGGGGTTCCTTCATGACGACCTTGTGGCTCATCGTTCTCTGCGGCGTTTTGGCGATCATCTACGCCATCTGGGCCACGAGTTCGGTACTGCGCGCCGATGCCGGTAGCGCCAAGATGCAGGAAATTGCTGCGGCGATCCGTGAGGGTGCGCAGGCCTATCTGCGGCGGCAATACACCACCATCGCCGCGGTCGGCGTGGTGATTTTCATCATCGTCGGCATTTTCCTCGGCTGGCTGGTGGCCGTGGGCTTTGCGGTCGGCGCGATCCTCTCGGGCGTCGCCGGCTTTATTGGCATGAACATATCGGTGCGAGCCAATGTGCGCACCGCGCAGGCCGCCACTACCTCGCTCGCCGGCGGTCTTGAGCTCGCCTTCCGCTCCGGCGCCATCACCGGCCTTCTGGTTGCCGGCCTGGCGCTTCTCGGCGTCACGCTGTACTTTATGTTCCTCACCGGAGCGCTGCATTTTGCCCCGAACGACCGCACCGTCATCGATTCGATGGTGGCGCTCGGCTTCGGTGCCTCACTGATCTCGATCTTCGCCCGGTTGGGCGGCGGCATCTTCACCAAGGGCGCCGACGTTGGCGGCGATCTCGTCGGCAAGGTCGAGGCCGGCATTCCCGAGGACGATCCGCGCAATCCCGCGACCATTGCCGACAACGTGGGCGACAATGTCGGCGACTGCGCCGGCATGGCGGCGGATCTGTTCGAGACCTACGCGGTGACGACGGTCGCGACCATGGTGCTGGCGGTCATCTTCTTCAGCGCGTCGGCGGAAGCCGTGACCAAGATGATGACCTATCCGCTCGCCATCGGCGGCATCTGCATCATCGCGTCGATCATCGGCACCTTCTTCGTGCGGCTCGGCGCCAGCCAGTCGATCATGGGCGCGCTCTATAAGGGCATGATCGCGACCGCGGTGCTCGCGCTGCTCGGCATTGCCGGCGTCACGCATTATCTGATCGGCTTCGGTGCGCTGCCGGGCGTCGGTTACTCCGGCGCCGATCTTTTTTACTGCGGCATCGTCGGCCTGGTGGTGACCGGGCTGATCATCTGGATCACGGAATACTATACGGGCACCAACTTCCGCCCGGTACATTCGATTGCGCTCGCTTCGGTCACCGGCCACGGCACCAACGTGATCCAGGGCCTCGCCATTTCGCTGGAATCGACCGCGCTGCCGGCGATCGTCATCATCGCCGGTATCTTGGTTACCTATAACCTCGCCGGCCTGTTCGGCATCGCCATTGCGGTCACCACGATGCTTGCGCTCGCCGGCATCGTCGTTGCACTCGATGCTTTCGGCCCGGTCACCGACAATGCCGGCGGCATTGCGGAAATGGCCGGCTTGCCGAAGGAAGTGCGCAAATCGACCGACGCGCTCGACGCCGTCGGCAACACCACCAAGGCGGTGACCAAGGGCTATGCGATCGGCTCGGCGGGCCTCGGCGCGCTGGTGCTGTTCGCAGCCTACAGCCAGGACCTGAAGTTTTTCGTCGCCGGCGCCGACAAGCATCCGTACTTCCAGGGCGTCGCGCCGGATTTCTCGCTGAGCAATCCGTACGTCGTGGCCGGCCTCCTGTTCGGCGGCTTGCTGCCGTATCTGTTCGGCGCCATGGGCATGACCGCTGTCGGTCGTGCTGCTTCCTCGATCGTCGAAGAAGTGCGCCGGCAGTTCCGCGAGAAGCCGGGCATCATGCAGGGCACGGACAAGCCCGATTACGGCCGCGCGGTCGACATGCTCACCCGCGCCGCGATCAAGGAAATGATCGTCCCGTCATTGCTGCCGGTGCTCTCGCCGATCGTCGGCTATTTCATCATCTACTTCGTCGCCGGCGGCGGTGCGCAGGGTAAGTCGGCCGCCTTCTCGGCGCTCGGCGCAATGTTGCTCGGCGTGATCGTCACCGGCCTGTTCGTCGCCATCTCGATGACGTCGGGCGGCGGCGCCTGGGACAACGCCAAGAAGTATATCGAGGACGGCCATTACGGCGGCAAAGGCTCCGACGCCCATAAGGCGGCAGTCACCGGCGACACGGTTGGCGATCCCTACAAGGACACCGCCGGCCCGGCGGTGAACCCGATGATCAAGATCACCAACATCGTCGCGCTGTTGTTGCTGGCGGTGCTGGCGCACTAAGGCGCCCGCGCCCCGACACAGCTCTGCTGATTGGATTGCTTCGTCGCTTCACGCGCAATGACGGCGTTCGACATTGTGCGTGAAGCGAAGCAATCCAACTTTTGACTATCGCTTAGGTCGGTCGTATCGTCAGAACGGCAGCGCGAAGTGACTGTTCTGGATCGTTGAGAAGAGTTGCTTGAGGAAGCTCGCATCGGAGCCCGCCGTCGGTGTCGTGCGGCTGACGAAGTCGAAGACCTTGCCGTCCCTGATGCCGTAATTGGCGACGCGCTGGACGCGCCGGTCCTTGTCGAAATAGATCGCCACCACGCGTTGGTCGGTGATGGTCGTCGGCATGAACGAGGCCGCGCGCGTCGCCGTCTGCGAGATGTAGTAGAACGCCTCGCCGGAAACGGTGGCGACGGTGGAGGGCGTGCCGAGCACGATCAGCACCTGCTCCTGCGAGGCGCCAAGCCGGATTTGCTCCAGCGCGCCGTCGGGCAGCACATAACCGCGCTGGAAGGTCTCGCCCAGGCAGCCGGCCAGCGGAAGCGCGAGCGCCGCGAGCAGCAGCGCATGCGCCGCCAGTCGCCGGTGTCCTCTATGCCCCCGATTGCCCCGCATATCGGTATTCTACCTTGTGTCCCAGCGCCGCCTGCCGTACCCCCGAAATCGGCAAATGGCAATTTTCAGTGTTCCGCGAAATCTGGCTCAGCTTTAAGGAAACGAGCTATCTCTATGATCTTAGGTGCATTTCGGCGTGGTGACCCCAATCGCAATATCCACGGTCTCTATGGCGTCATCGTGGCACAGGCCCGCTCACCTGCTTTCTACACTCATTATGGGGTTTCCGACAGCGTCGAGGGACGTTTCGAACTGATCGTGCTGCACCTCGTGTTGGTGCTCCGCCGGATCGGCGCAAAGGGGGCCGCAGCTTCCGAGCGCGGCCCGTCGCTCGGGCCCGGCTCGGCCGTCGGGCAGCGATTGTTCGATGTGTTCTGCCGCGACCTCGACGACAATTTGCGGGAGATGGGCGTCGGCGATCTCGCCGTGCCGCGCAGGATGCGCCAGTTCGGCGAAGCGTTCTACGGCCGGCAGGCGGCCTATGGGGCGGCGCTCGCCGCCACCGATCCGCAAGAGCTTGAGAAGGTGTTGGCACGCAATATCTTAAGTAGGGCGGATGCGGGGGAGAAAGCGGCGCCGCTTGCGCGTTATATGCGTGCGGCGGCTGCGCAATTGGACGCCCAGCCGGAAGATTCCTTGATCGCGGGCAGGGCCGTCTTTCCAAGTCCGGAGACTTTCGTGAATGCCTGAACGAGAAAAAATCGCGCCCTTGCCATGGCACGTGCCGGTCGCGCTCGACGACGTGCCGGAGGAGGGGCAGCATTTCGATCTCGCCGCTGATGCCGACACCCGCGCCGCCGTGGCGCGCATGGCTGGCTTGCGTGATCTTCCCCGCTTCGAGGCGAGTTTCGACGTGACACGCCACGGCCGTGTCGGCTTGCACGTCGCGGGGCGCGTCTCGGCGACCGCCGGCCAGACCTGCGTGGTGAGCCTCGAGCCGCTCGCCAATGAGGTTACCGAAGACATCGACCTTCTATTCAAGCCGCCGCCAGCCGTGCAGCAAGAGGCGGAGGGCGACGCTCGCGATCGAAGCTTGGACGGCGAGGCCGAGCTGCTCCTCGACGGAAAGGTCGATCTGGGGGCGCTCGCAACCGAATTTCTCATCCTGGGTCTTGATCCTTACCCGCGTAAGCCGGACGCGATCTTCCAGCCGCCGGCGGATGGCCAACCCGACGAAGGCCCCTTCGCGGCTTTGGGGGTGCTCAAGAAAGGCCGTGATGGCGCCTGATCGCAGTTGTTTCCGGGCCGCGAAACGCTATTCTCCCGCCGCGCTCAGCGCCCCCTCTATTCGGACCTGGAGCATGATGCCCAACGCTGGACGAGGCTCTTCGGACAGGATCATGCGCCGGCAGGAAAATCGGGACCGCGATCCGGGCATGGCAGGTCGGATCAAGGTCTAGGATTGCGGTCAAGGATGTCGGAAACGGTTCGCATTGCTCTCGATGCGATGGGGGGAGACCATGGCCCGGCTGTGGTCGTTGCCGGCGCGGAGCTCGCGCTGGCCCGCCGCCCCGACAGCAAGTTTCTGTTCTTCGGGCAGACCGAGCAGGTGGCGCCGCTGTTGGCGAAGCATCCGGCGCTGCAAGCGGTGTCGCGCCTCGTCCATGCCGATATCGCCGTGCGCATGGAAGACAAGCCGAGCCAGGCTTTGCGCTCCGGCCGCCGCAGGTCCTCCATGTGGCTTGCGATCGACGCGGTCAAGAAGAAGGAAGCCGACATGGTCGTGTCGGCGGGCAATACCGGCGCGCTGATGGCGATGTCGAAATTCGAGCTCAAGATGCTGCCGGGCATCGAGCGGCCGGCGATCGCGGCGCTGTGGCCGACCTTGCGCGGCGAATCGATCGTGCTTGACGTCGGCGCTTCGATCGGGGCGGATGCCGAACATCTGGTCGACCTCGCGGTCATGGGGGCCGCCACAGCGCGCATTCTGCTCGGGCTCAAGCGCCCGACCGTTGGGCTTCTCAATATCGGTGTGGAAGAAGTGAAGGGATTAGAGGAAGTGCGCGAAGCCGGCCGGATCCTGCGCGAGCGGCCGATGCCCGATCTCGATTATGTCGGCTTTGTCGAAGGCGATGACATCGGCACCGGCAAGGTCGATGTGGTGGTCACCGAAGGCTTCGCCGGCAACATCGCGCTCAAGACCGCCGAAGGCACCGCCCGCCAGATCGGCGGCTATCTGCGGGCCGCGATGCGAAGTTCGCTCGGCAGCCGCATCGGCTACCTGTTCGCGCGGTCCGCCTTCGACAAGCTGCGCGAACGGCTCGACCCGCGCCGCGCCAATGGCGGGGTGTTTCTCGGCCTCAACGGCATCGTGATCAAGAGCCACGGCGGCACCGATGCCGAGGGCTTCGCCGCCGCCATCGAACTCGGCTACGAGGTGGTGCGCGACGAGCTGCTGGCTAAGATCACGGCGGCGCTTGGACGGGGCGTGGGCGGCGAGCCGCAACAGGCGCTGATCGGAGCCGCTTCGTGACTGTACGTCGTTCTGTTGTTCTTGGCTGCGGCAGCTACCTGCCGAACCAAGTCCTGACCAATGCCGATCTGGCGCGCAAAGTCGACACCTCCGACGAGTGGATCGTCCAGCGGACCGGGATTCACGAGCGGCGCATCGCCGCTCCCGGCGAATTCACCTCGCACATGGCTGTGCACGCTGCCCGCGCGGCGCTCGCGCATGCTCATCTCGATGCCGAGGCCATCGACCTGATCGTGCTCGCCACCTCGACACCCGATAACACCTTCCCGGCGAGCGCGGTCGCGGTGCAGAGCGCGCTCGGCATCACCCATGGCGCCGCCTTCGACCTGCAGGCGGTCTGCTCCGGCTTCGTCTATGCGCTTTCGACCGCCGATGCCCTGCTGAAGTCCGGCGCGTTCAATCGTGCGCTGGTGATCGGCGCGGAAACCTTTTCGCGGATCCTGGATTGGACCGACCGCACCACCTGCGTGCTGTTCGGCGACGGCGCCGGCGCCGTCGTACTCGAAGCGCAAGATCAGCCCGGCACCCGCGGCGACCGCGGCGTGCTGACGGTGCGGCTCCGCTCCGACGGCCGGCACAAGTCCAAGTTGTATGTCGATGGCGGCCCATCATCGACCGGGACCGTGGGGCATCTGCGCATGGAAGGCCGCGAGGTGTTTCGCCATGCCGTGGCGATGATCACCGACGTGGTCGAGGACGCCTTCAAGGCGGCGGATTACAGCGTCGCCGACATCGACTGGTTCGTGCCGCATCAGGCCAACAAGCGCATCATCGACGGCTCGGCGCACAAGCTTGGGATCGACCCTGCGAAAGTCGTCACCACCGTCGACCGGCACGGCAATACTTCGGCCGCTTCGATACCGCTGGCGCTCGCGGACGCGGTCGCCGACCGCCGCATCAAGCGTGGCGACCTCATCTTGCTCGAGGCGATGGGCGGGGGTTTTACTTGGGGCGCGGCGCTCGTTCGCTGGTGAACAAGCCCATGCAAAGCCGTTGACCGTTTAGCGAGAAGCTAATATCGTTGATAATTCAAAACGATACGATTGATCGATGGGCATCGATCGCCGAGAGTGGGGCTGGCGATGACGAGGAAGACAATCACGCGTGCTGATTTGTGTGAGGCTGTCTATCAAAAAGTCGGTCTGTCGCGCACGGAATCAGCGACGTTGGTCGAGCTGGTTCTCAAGGAAATCACCGATTGTCTTGAGCGCGGCGAAACGGTGAAGTTGTCGTCCTTCGGTTCGTTTGTGGTGCGCAAGAAAGGTCAGCGCATCGGCCGAAATCCGAAGACCGGCAAGGAAGTGCCAATCTCGCCGCGGCGCGTGATGGTGTTCAAGCCGTCTGCCATTCTCAAGCAGCGGATCAACGCCGGGCCGGACGGTGGCGAGCCGAGCATGGAGTAGCCCTAGAGCATGATCCGGAAAAGTGGACACCGATTTTCCGAAAAGATCATGCTCCATCAAAAAAGGAGCATGATCCGGAAAAGTGGACACCGGTTTTCCGAAGAGATCATGCTCCATCAAAAATCTAGAGCGCGATGACGTTTTAATTTAAGGCCACGGCGCTCTAGCAGCAACGAGCGGGAGTAGGGGCCCTGGAAAAGGCGCCGGACGCATTCCGCACGATCAGCGAAGTTGCTGAGGAGATCAACGTTCCTCAGCACGTGCTGCGTTTTTGGGAAAGCCGCTTCACCCAGATCCGGCCGCTCAAGCGCGGCGGTGGCCGCCGCTACTATCGTCCGGACGATGTCGATTTGCTGCGCGGCGTGCGCCACCTGCTGTACGGCGAAGGCTATACGATCCGTGGCGTACAGCGCATTTTGCGTGAAGAAGGGCTGTCGTTCGTGCAAGGCGTCTGGCGAACAGGCGCCGAACAGCCAGCTGCGGTTGAGCTTGAGGATGAGGACGAGGCCGAGAGCGCCGGCGAATTCGAAGGTGAAGCCGAAGCTGAGGACGAAGCCGAATCTGAAGCTAAGGGCGAGGTCGAACCCACAAGCGGCCCGCGCGAGCCGTCGTTCTTTGCCGGGGCTTCCACAACCGCCACGCGAACGGAAGAACGCCGCGAGCCCAACATCGTGCCGCCGGCCGCCGCGCCGGTCCGGCTCTCGGCCGATAGCCAAAGCAGGCAAAAGCTACAGACCGCTCTCGACGAGCTGGTCGCCTGCCGCGGCCTTATCCAAGCGGTCCTGACAGACCCGGCGTTGCCCCAAGAGCGGCCGGACGAAGCAAGCTAATAGTGCGCCGCGGTTTCAGCTCGCGGCTTGCCGGGCCGATTGTTTGCCGCCTGTTTGCCGCCGTCAGCGCCGGTTTGGGACGACGTTGCCAGCCTTTTGCTGCTTGACCACGCGCTGCGTCTGCACGCGAGCGCAGCCGTTCGTGCCGCACACATTTGCGATTGTTTGCACTTGGGCCGCAACGGTGCCCCGCTGCGAGCTATAGGGCATGGCGGCATTGGCTTGCCGCACAGCCATTCCGCTCAACAGAGCGCCCACGGTCGCGAGAGCGGTGAGAAGAGTTGCGCGCATCGCTGCTCCATCAAGCGTGGGGACTGCTGTTCGAGTGAGACAGTCGCCCGAATCGGCATGGTATGCGCGATTATATCGCAAGTCCTCTCCACGATTGGGGGCGAAGGGTGCTGCTTGCACGGTCGGGGCGAGCGCTTGCCGCCGCGTCTTCAGCGCCACGGAGATTGTCGCAATACGAATTCGATCTCGTAGCGCGTGATGCCGATGTCCCTCAACTCGCGGTCGGATAATTGCGCCAACGCGCGCCGTTGCCGCGCGAGCTCGGTCCTGGTCCGCCAAGCGCGCACCTGACGCCGCATCGACCATTGCCGCAACGCTTCGAGCGAACGCCGGATCGGTGCAATGAGATACTCACGGATATGCGCGAAGCGTTGCTCGGCAAGGCGCGCCGGCGAGAGCGGCGAGCCGGTCAGCCAAGCAGCGTTGTCATGATCGGTCTGCAGAAGGGCCATGATTCACACCATGTCTGGTACGATTGATAAGCTGGTCTGACATCTCCCCTCCCGCAAACGAGAAAATCTGCGGCGGCGATGAAAAGCGCTCACCGTCGTTTGAGAAGAGGCTGGAAGGCGGGGCGGGAGGAGTAGGCGTGGCCGCCGGGGTCTATTGGTCTTTGTGCATGGCTGCCGTAACCTGCGGACCGCCTACCGAGGAGAAGGAATGGGGTTCAAGCTTCCACCATTGAGCTCCGTGCGCGTATTCGAGGCGGCGGCCCGGCACGGCAGCTTCAAGAAGGCGGCGGAGGAGCTCAACATCACCGCCAGCGCGGTGAGCCACGCCGTGCAGAATCTGGAAGATTGGCTCGGCGTTGCGTTGTTTCAGCGCGGCGGCGGCAAGCTCGGATTGACCGAGCCCGGCGCCGCCTATGCGGTCGCGGTCGGCGAAGCGTTGAAGGCGGTCGCCGAAGCGACCGCGCGGCTTCCGGGACGGCGCTCGCAGGGGCGGCTTGCGGTCAGCTCCGCACCCGGTTTTGCCGCCCGCTGGCTGCTGCCGCGATTGTCGCGGTTCACCGAGCGCTACCCGGAAACCGGCGTGGACATCGAGACCTCGCTCAAGGCGGTCGACCTGCCGATGGAAGGCATCGACGCCGCCATCCGGCTTGCGCCCGCTTCGCGCGCCATGCCGTCGTGGACGCGGCTGCTCGACGAATCCCTCGTGCCTGTTTGTTCGCCGAGCCTGCTGGAGAAGCATGCCGGTCTGTCCGGGCTCAAACTCATCGCAAGCGCCGATCTCATCCACATGACGTCCGTTTCGGGCGACTGGGCCGAATGGTTTCGCATTGTCGGCGCCGCGCCGCCTGCGAATGTGCGCGCCGGACTGCGGGTGGATACGGCCAATATGGCGCTCGAAGCGGCCCGCCGAGGCTATGGCATCGCGCTCGGACGTACGCCGCTGTTTGATGCCGAGATCAAATCCGGGCAGCTTGTCAGTTTGTTCGATGGCGTACGGAGCGGCTGGTGCTATTGGCTCGTGACCATGGATGCGGATTTTCAGAGCCAGGATGTAAAGACCTTCCGGCAATGGCTGCTGGATGAGCTCGGCGGTGCGGCGCAGCCCAGCAGCAAGCAAAAACCGCAGCGGAAAATCGCCTAATACCTTCTCGCGGCAACGTGCTGGAGCATGATCCCGAAAAGTGGAAACCGGTTTTCGGAAAAGATCATGCTTCAACCCAATATCCAGACCATGATCCGGTTCAACTTGATCGGATCATGGTCTAACGGGCGTTGAGTGAAACTCAGCCGCTCATGAGAACATCGCGCGTGCATGCGCCCGCTATTTGAGGCGACCATCGCGCACATGACGAGCTTGCAGCACGGATACGCGCTACGTCCGCGAAGCCCGGTGCCGCCGGTCATTTCTGGCCAAACGGAAGTCGCCCGGCCGCCCGGCGATATCCGCCTCAGCGAAGTCGTCGTCCTTACTGGCGCCTTGACGGAGTCCGAGTGGGACAAGGTGCGCGCATTTGTCCGCAGGACCAGTCGCGAGTCGTTGCGCTTGCGGTTTGGTCAGGCGGCCGATTTTGCCGACGATCACACGCTCAAACGCTTCTTCGACATCAAGAGCGGAAGCGGGGAGATGATTTGGATGCTGGAGGAGGGCGGTGACATTTGCGCCATCGCGCACCTCGTCCGCCTATCGTCGGCCCAAGCCGAAATCGCTTTGATTGTTCGCTCGGATCGCGCGCGCCAGGGAATTGGCGAAAAGCTCTTGCGCACCACGTTGGCCCGCGCGGCGCGGCAGAATCTCAGCACGCTGAGCGCTCTCGTCCTTCACGAAAATACCGCGATGTTGCGGCTGGCGCGCAAGGTCGGTTTCGAGGCGGGCAAATCTTCCGGGTTGGTCGTCGAGTTGGAATTCGATCTCGGCCGGCTTCAACGCGCCGCCGGCACGGCTTTGGCGGACGACGGCGTGTCAGTCAATTCAATCGAAGCGGCGGCGTGTTAGCGGCCTCTCGGATGAGGCGGCGATGCCGCGGAATAGCCGGCAGCGCCGTCATCTGCGGAACGAGAGCATGATCCCGAAAAGTGGAAACCGGTTTTCGGACAAGATCATGCTCAAAACAAAGAATCTGGATCGTGATCCAATTCAATTGAATTGATCTCGGTCTAGTCGTGCGCCGTCATGGCGGCTGGCGGCCGCCATTGGCTTCGAGCACGGCGCCGGTGATGTAGCCCGCGCGCGCCGAGGCGAGAAAGGCAATCGTCTCGGCGATATCCTCCGGCCTCCCAAGTCGGCCGATCGGAATGGCCCGCCGAGCCGCCTCGATCTGCTCCGCCGTGAGATCGCCGCGCACGGCCGGC
>DATMQV010000265.1:0-14260 GCA_035566615.1 Xanthobacteraceae bacterium | reverse complement strand
GCTTATCTGCTCGCCGCTGCGGGTCACGCCATCGGCGTGTTCGAGCCTATGTCGGAGATTCGCGCAACCGTGCCGAAGCGGTTGCGAGCTATCGCCGATCTGTTTGGTGACGATGCGGCGTTGCTTGAGAACGTGTCTGTGCACGATCAACTCGCGTCCGCGGTTGCGGATGCAAGCTTCGTTTTCGAAGCGGCGCCGGAGAAACTGCCGCTCAAACAGAAAATCTTTGCCGAGCTCGAAAGTGCAGTCGCGCCGGATACGATTCTGGCCAGCAATTCATCGGCCATTCCGTCCACCGAGATCGGGCGTCATCTCAAACATCGCGAGCGGGTCGTCGGCACGCATTTTTGGAATCCGCCGCACCTCGTCCCGCTCGTGGAAGTGATCGAGAGCGAAAAAACCAGCGGCGAGGTCCTGCGCGCGACCATGGAGCTACTGCGCGATGCCGGGAAGACGCCGGTGCATGTGCGCCGCGACGTGCCGGGTTTTGTCGGCAATCGGCTGCAGCACGCGCTCAAGCGCGAGGCCATTGCGCTTGTCGCCGCCGGCGTCTGCGACGCTGAAACCATCGATATCGTGGTGAAGGAAGGACCGGGCGCGCGCATGGCCGTACTCGGTCCGATGGAGCAATCGGACCTTGTCGGCCTCGATCTCACGCTCGACATTGCCGAAGTGCTTTACGCGGATCTCGATCGCACCGCGGGTCCGCATGCATTTCTGCGGCAAAGGGTGAGCGACGGAAAGCTCGGGATGAAAACGGGCGAGGGATTCCGGCGCTGGACCGCAGAGACTGCAGGCGCGGTCCGCGAACGCCTCTCTGGTTTCCTCGTTCAACAGGCAAAAGCCAGACGAAAGTCTGTCGCCTAAGCCCACCACGACCAAACAATTATCATCGGATTGCCGGGAGGCTCTCACATCATGCCAACAAGCCAAGACCGCATTCTCACGACCCATGTCGGCAGCCTGGTGCGTCCGCCGGAATTGACCCGCTACATCGAGGCAATCGACAACGGTGTCAAAGTCGATCATGCCGCGTTCGATCGTTGCCTGGCTGATTCCGTGGCCGACGTAATCAAGCGACAGCAGCAGGCCGGGGTCGACGTCGTCAGTGACGGTGAGTTCGGGAAATTCCGCAGCTGGTCGTTCTATGTGCTCGATCGTCTCGGCGGCATCGAGGAACGCGCCGTCGAAGCCGCGCGCGGCGCCGGCCGCGATCAGCAGATGTTTGCGGATTTCTACGCCGAGTATTTCCCCACACAAAAGCTGCCGAAGCGCGGCACCGTCGTCTGCGTCGGGCCGCTGACGTACAAGGGCCATGCCGCGGTTCAAAAGGATATTGAAGTCTTCAAGGCCGGGTTGAAAGGCGCCCCGGTCGCCGATGCCTTCCTGCCGGTGGTCGCGCCGGCAAGCGCCGTGCCGCGCCACAAGAACGAATACTACAAGGACGACGAAGAATTTTTGTTCAAGCTCGCCGAGGCCCTGCGCGAGGAGTACAAAGCGGTTGTCGATGCGGGCTTGATGGTGCAGATCGACGACGCGTTTCTGCCCTACATGTACGACGTGGCCTTCGCCGCCGATCAGCTCGAGCAATATCGGAAATGGGCGGCGGTCCGCATCGAGGCGCTCAATCACGCCATCGAAGGATTGCCGGAGGACCGCATCCGCTATCACATCTGCTGGGGCAGCTTTAACACGCCGCATGTCACCGACGTGCCGCTGAAGGATATTGTCGATCTCGTGCTGCGGGTCAAAGCTGGCGGCTACTGCATCGAGATGGGGAATCGACGCCACGAGCACGAGTGGGTGGCGGGTGTGGGAAAATGTGAAACTGCCGCCCGGCCGCAAGCTCATTCCCGGCGTCATCAGCCACTCGACCAATGTCGTCGAGCATCCGGAGCTCGTTGCCGAGCGATTGACGCGCCTCGTGCGGCTCGTCGGACGGGAGAACGTGTTAGGTGGCACCGATTGCGGCTTCGCGCAATCGCCCTATGTGCGGCGCGTGCATCCCTCGATCATGTGGGCGAAGCTCGAGGCGCTGGCCGAAGGCGCGCGGCTCGCATCGCGCGAATTGTGGGGGAGGAAGGCTGCCTGAATGGCGACGTTCCGCAATCGCGGAATCGCTAATAAGGCAGCCCGACGTAGTTTTCAGCGAACACGGTCATGGCCGCCTTCGAGCGGAACAGATAATCGAGTTCGGCGAGCTGAATCTTGTGATCGAAACTGTTGTCGGAAATCCGATGCATCAGCATGGTCATCCACCATGAAAAGCGCTCGGCCTTCCACACCCGCGCCAGCGCGCGATCGGAGTAGTGATCGAGCCCCGCGCCGGATTTTTCGGCGTAGTGCTCGATGAAAGCCTGCGACAGGTAACGCACGTCGCTTGCGGCGAGATTCAAACCTTTGGCGCCGGTCGGCGGCACGATATGGGCAGCGTCGCCGGCGAGAAAAAGCCGGCCGAAGCGCATCGGTTCGGCGACAAAGCTGCGCAACGGCGCAATGCTCTTTTCGATCGACGGACCGGTCACCAGGCGCTCACGAGCCTCCTCGTCCAGGCGCGGCTTCAGTTCCTCCCAAAAGCGCTCGTCCGGCCAGGATTCGATATCCTCCGCGAGGCTGCATTGGATGTAATAGCGGCTGCGCGTCGGCGAGCGCATCGAGCAGAGCGCAAAGCCAAGCGGATGACGAACATAGATCAGCTCGTCGGAAACCGGCGGCGTGTCCGACAGGACGCCGAGCCAGCCGAGCGGATAGACCCGCTCATGCGCAGTAATCGCGGTCGGCGGCACGGTCTTGCGGCTGATGCCGTGAAAGCCGTCGCAGCCGGCGATGAAATCGCACAGAAGCTCCTGTTCCTTCCCGTCGGCGCGGAACGTGACACGCGGCTTTTCGCTGGAGATGTCGTGCAGAGCAACGTCGTAAGCCGCATAGATCGTCGGCGCACCGACTGCCGCGCGGCCGTCCATGAGATCTTTGGTGATCTCGGTCTGGCCGTAGACCATTACGGCCTTGCCGGTCATTTCCTTGAATGAGATCCGATGGCGTACGCCGTCGACGCAGATCTGCACGCCTTCGTGCACGAGCCCGTCGGCATGCATGCGCGCGCCGACGCCCGCCTCGTCAAGAAGATCGATCGTGACCTGCTCGATGACGCCGGCGCGAACGCGGCCGAGCACGTATTCGCCGGTTTGCCGTTCGAGAATAACGTTGTCGATGCCGTGCTTGTGCAAGAGCTGACCGAGCAAGAGTCCCGACGGGCCAGCTCCGATGATGGCGACTTGGGTGCGTGTTTGGATGCGCATGCGTCCTCATAACATCGGCTGAATGATTTGGAAGACTAACAGCGCGGCAAATTCGGAGCTTGATCGATGTAAACCCGGATTAGTTATGTGCCGGCGCACCGGCTCCCGATTTTGTACCGGAGCGCGTTGTCTTCGATGATGATGCGTTCGTTGCAGGCACGCGCGCCGAATGTTCGATGTCTTTCGTAGCGCCACTTCTCTGCATTCGATCGAGAGCATCGGAGCGTGGCGGTGCCGGTCGAAAACGTTACGTGCGCGAATGCGCGATGAGATGCGCTGCCGCGCTCGTCGTAGCGGTGCGGCAGCATGTCCAAGACTTCGCAACTGCAAGTGCGGGCGTGATGAAGCCGAAAATTTCATCGACCGCATCGGTCGGCGACCGCGCTTTGTGCTCGTCGAATTCACGCCGCTCAGACCCGTGGAATTTCACTCAAATCCGAAATGCTTTTTTACGGCCACGCAATGGTTCTTCGGTCTTATCCGGGCGACGACCGCAGGTGGATGGGCAAGCGTAACAGTGCCGACGTTGAATGTGAGAGCGAATCAAAACCGTCGGCGGATTGTCGTGCCGCGGTCGTTGCGCTCGCGGCGGCACGAGCTGCGGGCGAAGACTGCACGGCTTGTCGTCGTGCTGTCGCTCTTTCTGATGCTGATCACGGCCGCGGTGTTCATCGGCGGCCGCAGCGTGATCGGTCCCATGCTGGAAAAGGCGATGGCGCGAGCGGGTGACACACACCGCAAGGGCGCGATCGTGTTTACCATGCCCGACGGCACATTCTGCCGGCATCTCGCCTTTGACAACAAAACGGCAGAGCTGACGGAAAGTACCGTTCTGCAATGTCCGGAGGCGCGCCCGCGTGAAGCGGCACATCCCCCGAGCGGCTTTGCTTGGGGGCGCACTGACCTCATCTTCGGTGCTTACCTTCCGTTGGCGTTTTGCCGATAAGCAGCGTCAGAGACGCGCTTTTTAGCGTTGAATTGCAACTTTTCGGAAAATTGGTTTTCAGTTTTCGGATCATGCTCTAGGGTAGGTCCGCGGGCGGTCGACCCGTACGGAACCCCAGAGGAAACAATAAAATGCTGCGTACCTTGTACCTCGCTTGCAGGGCTGTATTGCCGGCCGGGCTTCTGCTGATCGCAATCGCCGCCATGGGAGTTGGCGGCGCCGCCGCCCAACAGGGCACACCTGAGGCGCGCGAGGCCTGCACTCCGGATGCTATGCGGCTTTGTTCCGATTTCATTCCTGACGTCGCGAAAGTCACCCACTGCATGATGGCAAAGCGGGGGCAGTTGAGCGCGGCGTGCCGGATGGCGATGGCCGGCGGGCATCGTGGTGCCTATAGGGCGGGCGGCTACAGGGCGGTTCGCCCGGCTAGGCACTCCTACATGCGCCGTTGCGGTTATCGTCACTGCTGATTCGGCCGCGTTCGGCGGATAGCCAATAATCGCGGCACGGATTGCACAGCGATGCGTCTTGAGCGCCCTCGCCCGGAAATGTCATTCTCTGTGGGCGCTTGGGTGAATCGCTGAAAGCGCCGGGACGGAGTTTGCAACGGCTTGCTATGTGGGGCGCCTTCAATCCACGTCGTTTACTCGCTTTGCTGGCCTCCCTGCGGCCTGCGATCCGCTGGTCCGGCCTTGGCGTCATCGCTGCGGGTGCGCTGATTGCGGCTTTTGCCTTGCCGAAGTCACAACCCAGGGCGCGGCCGGTGGCCTTGGACGAGCTGGTGCTGGCCGCCGACAATGCGCTTGGTGCCGCTATGCGCACCGGTGACCGGACCGCCGCCCGCCGGCTGCTGACGCTGCAATTCACGTTCGTCGACGCCGATGGGAAGATTCATCCGCGCCGAGAATTTCTCAGCGATCTAAAAAAAGTCGCCGCGCGGCCCGCGACCGACATCAAGGTACGGAATTTCGGTTCGCTCGCGATGATGACCGGGAAGTACACATCCGCGCAGGGTGCCGACGCTTTCTTCCTCGATATTTGGGTCAGGCAAAAGGGCGCCTGGCGGGCGTTGCTGATGCAGGATGTGCCGGCCAGGGCAGGCGAGGACGCGGCCGCGGCGCTCCGCCCCATCCAGATCGCCGACATGGGCGCGCATGCGTGCGACAACCCATGCAACACGATTCCCTATCGGGCGCGCTCCGCGGCGGAGCAGGATGTCGCCAGGACTTATCAGACCATTACCAAAGCTATCGCCGCCCGTGACGCCGGAGCGTGGTCGAAACATGTCGCCGACGAGTTCGTGGCTTATGCCAGCAGCCGCGCGCCGCTCGCGCGATCGAGCCGGATCGCGGCCATCGAAGACCGCAACGACGACGGCGCCGTCCGTGTGGGCGAAGTCAAGACGATGCGGCTTGCCGTTTATGGCGAAGGCGCGGTGATGGTGGCGACGGAAGCCAATGGCCCACAGCCGGCCTATCGGGCGGCGCGCGTTTTTGTGAAACGCGATGGCCGCTGGCTCATGGCGGCCACGGCCCAAACCGACCTGAAATCGCAGTGAGCGATTTTCACCAGTGCTTGCGGCGACCCTCAACGCCGACCTGAGATCGCCGGCCTTTTCGTCGGTCGGTCTATGTTCTTCGCCGACGTCGCGATGCGCAGTGCGCGACACCGGCGACTGACTCTTTTAGCTCTCCAGGCCCGTCGGCACGTTCTTGTTCTCGCTCTCGAGCTTCATGCCGGCGGCGAGCGCCATCGTTTCGGCAAGCGCCGCGAAATCCTTTTGCAAATATTCCCCGGGATTTTTCTGCAACATGGCGGCGCCGAAGTGGCTTTGCAGAACTTCACGCGCGGCCGCGGTCACCGGCAGCGGAACGTCCATGTCGCGGCCGAGCTCGAGCCCGAGGTCGAGATCCTTGCGCAGGAGCTCCGGCGTGAACGTCGTCGTCCAGTCGCAATTGACCAAAGCCGGCGACTTGTAGCGCGTGAACATCGAGCCCATGACGCCGTTGTTGAGGAAGGCCAGGAAGGCGTGCCGCGGCACGCCCATTTTGTTGGTCAGGAGCGTCATCTCGATCAGATTTTCGATGACGACGCCGAGCATCACGTTGTGCGCGATCTTGCAGACGCGCGCCAACTCGCCGTCGCCGACATACGATACGCCTTGCGGGGCGATGACTTCGAGCAACGGCATTGCCGCTTTGCAGGCGGCCTCGGCCCCCGACACGACGGCCGAAAGCCTGCCGGCCTTGATGACCTTGGCGTTGCCGCTGACCGGAGCCGCCACAAAGTCGGAGCCGAGCTGCTTGAGCCTGTCGCGGACGGTCGCGGAATCTTCGACCGAGATGGTCGAGCAGTCGACGACGATGGGGGGCAGTTTGCCGCCCTGGCTGGATACGCCGTTTTTCCCGTAGAGGACGTCCTGAACGTCCTTACCGGTCGAGACGATCGAGAACAGCACGTCGACGTTCTTGAGTTCGAACAGGTGGTCCGCCACCTTGCCGCCGAGCTTGGCGAGCGGCTCGGCCTTGGCGCGCGTACGGTTCCAGACGGTCACGTCATACCCAGCCTTGATCAACCGTTCGGCCATGGGGGTCCCCATGCGGCCCGCCCCGATCCAGCCGATCTTTTGCTTTTGATCCTTACCGTTCGCCGCCATTGCATACTCCTTGCCAAGCTTTGGATTCCGCCCGTTGTCTTATCACAGGACGAAAACGTCGTCCGTGCGGGAACGATGGCAGGTTAGGCACGACGCGGCCGGCGCTTTGCATTTTCTTGACAGAGGTTTACGGCTTGGCCATAAGGGCGCGGGCGCTGGCACAGGCGAGCCGTTAAGGCTTGTGGGTTGGCGCTAAACCCGCAGCTTTAAACAGCAGCATCGACTGGAAAAAGCCGGTCCGGCGGTACGCCGAGTATCGGAATCCGAACACGAGGACAAAAGATGTTCGCGGTCTTCAAGACAGGCGGCAAGCAATACCGGGTTGCCGCCGAAGATGTGCTCAAGGTCGACAAGATCAAGGGCGAGCCCGGTGAGATCGTCGAGCTCGGTGAAGTTTTGGCCGTCGGCGGTGACAGCGTAGCGCTTGGTGCACCGACGGTCGCCGGCGCCACGGTCGCTGCCGAAGTGCTCGACCAAGGGCGCGGCGGCAAGATCATTGCCTTCAAAAAGCGCCGGCGGAAGAACTCGCGCCGTAAGCGCGGTCATCGGCAGGAATTCACCCTGCTCCGGATCACGGAAATCCTGACCGACGGCAAGAAGCCGAGCAAGACGGCGCCGCCACGGCCGAAGCGGGTGTCGGCTCCGAAGCCCGCGGAGGTCTCCGACGCTGCGGCAGCGGCCGGCGGCGAGGAAGCCACCGAAAAGCCATCAAGGGCTTCGGCCAAGGCGAAAGGAAGGGCCAAGGGTGGCGCCGCCAAGGCGAAGAAACCCGCGGCGTGAGGCGAAAGCGCGTCAACCCGGCGATCAAAAAAGAAGTGAGCGGGTGGTGATGCTTTTGTCACGAATCCGGTATAGACAAGCGATACGAAAGGTTTGAGCGATGGCTCACAAGAAAGCAGGCGGATCCTCGCGTAACGGCCGTGACTCGGCCGGCCAGCGCCTGGGTATCAAGATTTTCGGCGGCGAGCAGGTCGTTGCCGGCAACATCATCGCGCGCCAGCGCGGCACCAAGTGGCATGCTGGGCGCAACGTCGGCATTGGCCGGGACCACACCTTGTTCGCGTTGACCAACGGTCGTGTCGAGTTCCAGACCAAAACCAAGGGCCGCGTATTCGTTTCGGTACTTCCGATGACGGAGGCCGCGGCCCAGTAATACGGTGGATCATATAAGGTCCGCCGGCATCCAGTCGAACCGGCGGGCCCAATGGGCTTCGAAAAGGGGGAGACCGGGATGCCGGCTCCCCCTTTCGGTTTTCTTTGCATGAGCCCTGAAGATGACCCTCTCGGAAGATGTCGGCACATCGACACAGCACGAACGCAGTATTCCCGTCCTCGAGACCAAACGGCTGACGCTTCGCGCGCCGCGTCACGAGGACGTAAAGGCGATCACGGTGCTCGCTAACGACCGCCGGATCGCAGAGAATACCACCCGTCTTCCGCATCCTTACCGGCTTGCGGATGCGGAGGAGTTCGTCGCCAACGTCAACTTGCGAGACAGGGAAGCCTGTTTCGTCCTGATGCTCGACGGCACCCTGATCGGTGCTTGTGGGATCGATCCGCGCGACGAGGGCGCGGAGCTCGGTTACTGGCTGGGCGCCGGTTATTGGGGCCACGGCTTCATGACCGAAGCGGCGCGCGCGGTCATCGATTATGCGTTCGGCGATCTGCGCCACGAAACGCTGCAATCGGGCGCCCGGGTCACCAATCCGGCGTCGCGCCGCGTGCTGGAGAAATGCGCATTCCAATGGACGGGCGTTCGATTGACGCGCATCCGCGCGATTCATTCCGCGGCGCCGGTTGATCGTTTCCGGCTCGACCATGGTCTATGGCTGTCGCTCAAGGCCTGGGGCCGCGTCCGCCGCGTGGCGTGAGCGGATTAGATCTCTGTTGGAGCATGATCTTTTCGGAAAACCAGTACCCACCCCGGTCAAGTCCGGGGCGGGCTTTTTCCGGATCATGCTCTAAGGCCCAGCCGCCTGCTGGGCCTGAAACAGCGGCGCGAGCCTGGCAACCAAAGCGGGCCCGAAATGCGCCTGCGGATTTGACGGCCGCGCCCGGTCCATCAGTTCCCAGCCCTGAATGAGGACGCGCGCATTGTCGAATGCGCGTTGAAAATCCCGGCCCGGGCGCATGCTTTGCCGGAACAAGGCGTCGCCGAAATAGGTCCAGTCGCGCTCGGGCGCGCAACCGAAGGACGTACTTTTGGCGTCAGCGGCCGTGAGCACGATCGTATTGTCATTCGCCAGCGGCGGCACGAACGTGCCGGAATAGCAAGCCGACACAATGACGACGCGGTTTTTGATGCCCTCGCGGTCGAGCACCTCGGCGACTTCCTGCGGCGTCAATTGCGTGACCACTTCGCTCGGCAGCCGTAGCCCGAAGCCGCTCGGCTCGCCGTGCGAGGTCATCAACAAGAGAAGGATATCCGATTCCTTATCCAGGATTTCGCCAAGCGCATGCACGGCGGTGGCGAAATTGCGTTGGTTGGCGAGCGGGAGGTTTTCGAGCGTCTCGCGGTGATTGACCAGGCGAACCCAGTGGCCGCGGATCGGCAGCACGCCGCTGATCGCCGCCAATGCCCCGTCGAGCTCTTTGAGAAACACGTCCTGGTCCGCCCAGCCGGCGATGCCCAGGGTGTAGATGTTGGTCGCGTCTTTTTTGCGCGGCGCAAGCCTCGCAATCTCGGCCTGAATGAGCGAACGCTGCGCCTGCTCAAAGCCCGGTGGCCCGCTAGCTGCCTCTGCCGTCGCAAACCGCGCGTGCAACGATTCCCATAGATTCGCGGTGCGAATATCGAAATTTCGGCCAACAAAAATCGGCGCATGCGGCACGACGACACTGACGGCCAGGAGCGCAGCCCAGAGCGCGGCGGCGCGCGCCAGTGTAAGAAGCCGCGGTCGCGGCGCGAAGCTGCGCAACACGGCCACCATCGCTCCGATCCACCACAGCGACACCACGGCGAAGATCGCGAATGGAATGGCGCGCTCGTGAACAACTACGATGGCCGCCGCAAGTGCCGGGACGAGTGCGACCGCGATCTTGGCGGCCGCGCTGGCGAGCTCGGCGACACAAGTAAGGATCAACATCGCCGACAGCGCGCTGGTCCGCGCGCCCGGCGGCACGAACAGCGCGGCAACCGCGATTTCAAGCGCAATCCAGGCGATAGCCGCGTTAATTCCATAAGGATTGAAGCCGCCGCCCGCGCCTGCCGGAATTTGCAGGGCCACGCGCAACGCAATGAGTGCAAATGCGCAGACCAGGAGGCTTGACAGACCGACAAGGCGCGGACCGGGTGTCGCCCGCCATGTGGCGGCGCGGAACGCAACTTTAAGGACCGCCAAGGCACTGTTCATCGAACGCCAACCCACCGAGCAAGCCTGCCGTACTCGGCCTCACGGCACTATATCAAGGTCGATATCAGGGTCGTCTAGGCGCCGCCGCGCTCTTGGCATGGCTGATTTGCCGGGTGGATTTGCCGCCCCACGCTCGCTACGAGTATCCGTATGAAATTCCTCGACGAGGCCAAGGTCTATATCCGTTCCGGCGACGGCGGCAACGGCTGCGTGTCGTTCCGGCGCGAGAAATTCATCGAGTTTGGCGGCCCGAACGGGGGTGACGGCGGCAAGGGCGGCGATGTGATCGCCGAGGCGGTCGAAGGCCTCAACACGCTCATCGACTATCGGTATCAGCAGCACTTCTTCGCCAAGAATGGCGGTGCCGGTATGGGCAAGGACCGCCACGGCGCCGATGGTGCTGACGCCCTGCTCAAGGTGCCGGCGGGCACCCAGATCTACGAAGAAGACGGCGTCACTCTGCTTGCCGATTTCACCGAGCGTGGCCAGCGCGCCGTGCTCGCGCGTGGCGGCAATGGCGGCTTCGGCAACGCGCACTTCAAATCCTCGATCAATCGCGCGCCGCGCCGCGCCAATCCCGGCCAGCCTGGTGAGGAGCATACCATCCGGTTGCGCCTGAAGCTGATTGCCGACGCCGGAATTATCGGCTTGCCCAATGCCGGCAAATCGACGTTTCTCGCTGCAGTCAGCGCTGCCAAGCCGAAGATCGCGGATTATCCATTCACCACGCTGCAGCCTCAGCTCGGCGTGGTCGGCATCGACGGCCGCGAATTCGTCTTGGCTGACATTCCGGGACTGATCGAGGGGGCTCACGAGGGGGTGGGGCTGGGCGATCGCTTTCTCGGACACGTCGAGCGCTGCCGGGTTCTGCTGCATCTCATCGACGGCACGGAGGAAGACGCCGGTGCGGCTTACAGGACGGTGCGTGATGAACTGGCGGCCTACGGGCAAGGCTTGGCGGCCAAACAGGAAATTGTCGCCCTCAACAAAGCCGATGCGTTGACCGCCGAGGAGATCAAACAACAGACCGGGCGGCTGAAACGCGCGGCGAAAAAAGATGTCTTCGTCATATCCGCCGCCAGCGGCAAGGGTGTTCGGGAAGTTCTGCGCGCGCTCATGGCGGTGATCGAAGACGCCCGCGGCAAGTCGGAGCCGAAAGCGGAGCACGCGGCCTGGCAGCCTTGAGTTTTGGACGCGACCGGCGGGTCACGCCTGTTTGGATAAGGCCGATCGCATAGCTACATTAGCGGCATGTTTGGCTTGCCGCGGATTCATCACCGACCCAAGAACGTGCGGCTCGAAACGCTGGTGCGGCTGCGCTGGCTTGCCGTGCTTGGTCAGTTCGCCGCCGTTCTGGTCGTGCATTTCGGCCTGGAATTCGACGTCCCGCTGTGGTCCTCGTTGGCGGTGATCGCGCTTGCGGCGTTGCTCAATATCGCGCTGCGCGTCGGCTTTCCCCATACCCAATGGCTTGAGCCTGAGCGGGCCGCCTATCTGCTCGGCTTCGATATCGCCGAGCTGGCGGCGCTCCTTTACCTCACCGGCGGATTGGAAAATCCATTTTCGTTTCTGCTGCTCGGCCCGGTTTTGATCTCGGCGACGGCGCTGCCGCGGCGCATGACGTTGCTGCTCGGTGTGTTCGCCGTCTTGTGCGCGACGGTGCTGATCTTTTTTCACTATCCGCTTCCATGGGAAAGCGGCGAGCAATTGCAGCTTCCGGAAACCTACGTGGTCGCGGTTTGGCTCTCCATCCTGCTCGCGATCGGTTATATCGGGGTCTATACGTGGCAGGTAGCCGAAGAAGCCCGTCAGCTCTCGGATGCGCTTGCGGCGACGGAGCTCGTGCTGGCGCGCGAGCAGCATCTCTCGCAGCTCGATGGCCTGGCGGCCGCCGCGGCGCATGAGCTAGGCACGCCGCTTGCCACCATCACCCTTGTCGTACGGGAGATCGAGCGCGCGCTCGATCCGCAATCGCCCTATGCGGACGACGTCAAGTTGCTGCGCGAGCAAGCGCAGCGTTGTCGCGAGATCCTCTCCAAGATCACCGAGCTGCCCGCCGGCGAGCCGTTTGATCGGGTGCCGTTGTCGGCGCTGATCGAAGAAGCCGTGGCCCCGCATCGGCACTTCGGCGTTTCGATCGAGGTGAAATTGCCGTCCGATCAGCCGGATGTGCCGGCCGGCGCCCGCAATCCCGCGATCCGTTACGGTCTCGGCAACTTGATCGAGAACGCCGTCGATTTCGCTCACAAGCGCGTGGAAATCCTAGCGCAATGGACGGCCACGGACGTTCGCCTCACCATCAGCGACGACGGGCCGGGCTTCGCGCCGGAAATCCTCGATCGCATCGGTGCGCCTTACGTGACCCATCGTCGGACCGGATCGCGCCAAGCGGGAAATGACGAGGATGACGGCGGCTTCGGGCTTGGTCTGGGCTTTTTCATCGCCAAGACGTTGCTGGAACGGTCCGGCGCCGCACTTTCGCTGAAGAATCAAATGCCGCCGCTGCATGGCGCAACGGTAACCATCGTCTGGAACCGTGCAGATTTTGAACGCCTAGCCGTCACGCCCCCTCTTGAGGGTGCCGTCGCGATTTCATAACTAACTGGAGTCGCGGGGCGCGCGGACTTTGCAAGCTGGGAGTGAAGTTGCATGACTAATGCCCTGACAGATGCCCCAGAAATCGCGAAACCCGGCACTAAAACCGGCACAGCCCCGGGTGAGCGCTCGCTGTTAATCGTCGAAGACGACAAATCTTTTCTCCAGCGGCTGGCGCGGGCCATGGAGACCCGCGGGTTCGTCGTCACGACGGCGGAATCGGTTGCCGACGGTCTATTGCAGGTCGAGAAGGCTGCGCCTGCTTTTGCCGTGGTCGACATGCGACTCGGCGATGGCAATGGCCTCGATGTGATCTCCGCCATGAAGCGACGGCGGCCGGAAGCGCGCGCCATCATCCTCACCGGCTATGGCAACATCGCGACCGCGGTCAACGCGGTCAAGCTCGGTGCTGTCGACTATCTGGCCAAGCCGGTCGACGCCGACGACGTGGTGGCGGCCTTGCTGGCGTTCGACAACAAAAAGATCGAGCCGCCGGAGAATCCCATGTCGGCGGACCGCGTCCGCTGGGAACATATCCAGCGCATTTACGAATTGTGCGGCCGAAATGTTTCGGAAACCGCACGCCGGCTCAACATGCACCGGCGCACATTGCAGCGTATCCTCGCCAAGCGCGCCCCGAAATAATCAGCAGCCCGTGTGCAACGAAAGCGAAGCCGTCGGCGTTTACCGACGATCAACTTCGACCCGTGGATCAGGTCGAAAAGGCGTCGAATTCGCCCTGCTGCATTAGGGCTTGTTCGGTGCCGATCGCATAGGTTCACGCCCGTTGGTGGTTCGCGCGCATTGCCGGGATTTCGCATTTTCGGAGAAGTCAATGTCAGGACAAGCGAGGACATGGGACGAGGGCGCTGCCCATCTGACAGCGGCAGAGTCCGAACAATCAGCGCTGCCGGCGCCGCGCGTTTTGGTCATCGACCGCGATAGTCTTCATCGGATGATCATTTGTCGTGCGGTGGACAAAGCAGGCTACATCCCAGCCGGTGCTGCCAATCTCGCAGAAGCGACCAAGCACCTGCAATCGGGTGCCTTCGATTGCATCACGCTCGATCTGTCATTCGGTCACGAGGCCGCTTGCGGATTTCTCAGCCGCTTGGAGGCGAGCGCGTGCAAGTCGAAGATACTTCTGCTGGGCGATCGCGATGCTGCCGCGGGCCGCGAGACGCTGCGCTTTGCCACTTCGCACGGCCTCGATGTCGAAGATCCCGTGGCTAAGCCCCTCGATGTCGGCATGCTGCGCTGTGCGTTGGAGCAGTTGAAGATCCGGGGCGCTCTGCAGTGCAGTTTGGTGCCGGCCGGCGCTTGAGCCGTTGCTGTTACTCGGCCGCCTGTTTGATGTCTCGGCGCTGATCGTGGCTTGACGGCTTTGCCGCGACGCGGAGCGCCTGCAATT
>DATMQV010000264.1:0-2728 GCA_035566615.1 Xanthobacteraceae bacterium | reverse complement strand
GAACGATAATAACATTCGGGTCTTCGATAAACTCTACCGCCCAACGGACCGCGAGCCGTTCATGAATGAGCGGCAGCGGGAATATTTCCGGCTGAAGCTGCTGGATTGGCGGGAGGACATTCTGAAAGAAGCCAAGGAGACGCTCCAGCATCTCCAGGACGACAATCAGAATCATCCCGACCTCGCTGATCGAGCTTCATCCGAGACCGACCGGGCGATCGAGTTGCGGGCCCGCGATCGGCAGCGCAAGCTGATCGCCAAGATCGATGCCGCGCTGCAGCGCATCGAAGACGGCACCTATGGCTATTGCGAGGAAACCGGCGAGCCGATTTCCCTCAAGCGGCTGGAAGCGCGGCCGATCGCCACCTTGTCGATCGAAGCTCAGGAACGTCACGAGCGGCGCGAGCGCGTCTATCGGGAAGAGTAGGGAAGACGTTTTTCTTCCCCTGGCGATTGCGAGGGATGCCGGGCGAAGGAAAGTCCGCGCAGTGAGCGACGGGCCGTGTGGCCGTGCTCACTTCGCGCGTGCGTCAGTTGCTGGCTACTTGTGCTGAACGGACAGGAACGGAACAGCGAGATCGCGCTCGCTAAGCGAGCGGATCAGCGGGAAGACCAAGGCGGAACTTGCCGTGGTTCTCGTAAGCGGTATCGCTCATGATTTGATGGATGCCGGCGGTGTTGAGATCGCGCAAAAGCCGGCCGATCACATGCGGATGCCGGAGTCCGGTGTTGCCCGAAAAATGGTAGGCCATCGTGGCGATGCCGATCGCCACATCGGTGGCGTGGACGCAAATCGCTCGCGTGTCCGCGATATCGCGACCGTCGGGCAAGCCGCCGGATTGGACTTTCTGATACAATTCCTCATAGCGCTCATGCATGAGCGCGCGCGCCGCGCGGATCTTCAGATCGGCTTCGGCGATCTGCCGGTGCACGACCTGACGCTCATCGAGCTTCGAAGCGCGGAAAGTGCCGCGCGTTGTCGTTGCCAGTTTGATCAACTCATCGAGCGCGCGCCGGGCGGCGCCAACCGCGACGCTGCCATGTTCCTTCGCCACGAAGCTGAATGGCGGCAGCAAATAGGAGGCTCCGCCACGGCGCGGCTGCGGCTTCAGCAAATCCCAGACAAAAGAGAAATGCTCGGGAAGGAAGTAGTTTTCGACCGAGCAGTCGCAGCTTCCCGTCCCTTTGAGGCCGACCACATCGCGCCAGTTATCGTAGAGGGTGACATCCCTGGTCGGCATGGCGGCGAAGATGACCAGCGGCCGGCCGCCATTCTCCTGCTCGGTGCCTTCGACAACGGTGCCGCCGAGAACCCATTCGGAGTGATGGATGCCGCTGTTGAAACGCCAACGGCCGTTGAGCCGGTAACCGCCTTTTTCGCGCACGGCGCGGCCGGCCGGGAAGAACGATATGGCGGCGGTAGAGAAGTGCCCCTCGGCGAAGACTTGATCGAGTCCGGGTTGCGGCAGGAAAGCGCCCAGTGCCGCTGCGCCCGTCGCGCCGACCATCGTGCACCACGCGCTGGTGAAGTCGTAATAGGCGAGCCGCTCCAGAACCAACATCTCGGTGACCGGATCGACTTCCGCGCCGCCCAAGACCGCGGGAAGCTTCAGCCGAAACATTCCCGCGCCTCGCAGCGCCGCGACCGCCTCGGGAGCGAGCGTGGCCAATTCTTCGCTCTTGCCGCCGGTCTCTTGCAGGGTTGGGCCGATCTCATCGACGCGGGCGAGCAACAGGTCTCGCTTCGCCTGCCGGTCTTGAGGAAATGTCTTAATTGCGCGGTCCTGCGGCGGGCGCGCAGTGTCCAGCGTTTGCAGGTCCAATTCCCCCATTTGGCTCCTCCATCGACCGGCGACGCGCGTTTGCGAGCACAAAAGGGTACGGACATCGGATGCGAGCGGCACAGAACGCTGAGACCAGAAGCGACCGGCGGAAGCGGCGAAACCGGCAGGCACTCATTGAAGCCGGCTATCGGGTCATGGCCGAGAAAGGCATCGACGCCGCCACGATGTCGGAAATCTGCGAGCTTGCAGACGTCGGTGCCGGCACGGTGTACAATTATTTCGCTTCCAAAGACGAACTAGCGATGTGCGTCATGGAACAAGTCATGGACCGGCTTTCGCAGCGCATCGAAGCCGTCACGAACAGCTTCACCGACCCTGCGCAAGTCTATGCCTTCGGCATTCGCACCGTGATGAAAGCGGCGACCACCGAGCAGCGCTGGCGTTGGTTGCTGCGGCGCTCGGAAGTGATTTCAGATGCGATGTATCGGGTGATGGGCCCGTACGCGATCAGAGATATTCGCAACGCCGTTGCCGCCGGTCGTTATCGCGTCGAAGATCCGGAATTGGCTTGGCGGCAAGCCACGCACGCGATCGTCGGTTTCAGCTTGGCGGTGTGCGACAAGAACATTTTGCCGGGCAAGATCGACGAGGCGGTTGTCAATCTGCTGGGAATGGTCGGCGTCGATCGCACTGAAGCCTGGGAAGTCGCAAAGCGACCTTGCCCCGATCTGCCGGGCGAGTAGCTATCGGCACGCAAAGCTGCGGCGAAGCGGCGATCCGCAAGGCGGAACAGCGATGCCATTTTTGGACCGCTCCGATGCCGGTCGGCAGCTCGCGGGCTACAAGGATCAGCACCCGTTATCCTCGCGCTGCCGCGCGGCGGTGTATCGGTTGCCGCCGAAGTCGCAGCCGCACTCGACGCCCCGCTGGATTTGATCTTGGTC
>DATMQV010000263.1:0-2798 GCA_035566615.1 Xanthobacteraceae bacterium | reverse complement strand
AACTTTCCGTTACCGTATGCCCCTCCGCGCCGCAGCCTCGCGGATCAGCCCGCGGAGCCGGGCCGGCGTCACCGGCAGACTGTCAATGCGCACGCCGAGCGGGCGGAGCGCATCTTCGATCGCGCAGGCAACCGCCGGTGGCGCCACCATGCGGCCGCCCTCGCCGGCTCCCTTCACGCCGTATTCGGTGTAGGGCGACGGCGTTACCAAATGGCCGATCCGCACCTGCGGCGGCAGGTTAAGGACGCGCGGCATCAGATAATCCTGAAACGAGATTTGCCGCGGCTGGCCGTTCTTGTCGTACTCGAATTGCTCAAGCAAGGCCGTGCCGATGCCTTGCGCGGTGCCGCCGCGCACATGGCCGTCGACGGTCATCGGATTGACCATGGTGCCGCAATCGTGCACCGCCACATAATCCAGGAAGGTCACCTGACCGGTTTTCACATCCACCTCGACCACCGGCATGTGGCACATATGGCCCATGATCGGATAGAAAATGCCGAAATCGCTGTCGCTCTTGGGCAGCGTGGCGAGCGGATGGTCGTACGTGTAACTTGCGTCGAGACCGCTGGTCAGATCGGGATCGTCCGGAAGCGACAGCCGGAAGAAGTGCGCTTGCGTCGCGACCTCGGCGATCGAGACCTCCAAACCGGAAGCACCCTTGACGCCGATCTTGCCGTCGCGGAATTCAAGATCGTGCGGCCCCGCCTCGAGCATGTGGCTTGCCACGCGCTTGAGCTTTTCCTTGATGATCTTGGCCGCGCCGGTCACCGCTCCGGCGATCATCACCGTGTAGCGGCTTCCGCCGGGCCCGGTGCCCGGAAGTCCGTGGTCGGTATCCGAATAGGTCACACTGATGTCGGCCGGATCCATGCCGAGCTGCTCGGCCAGCACCATGGCGGCGACCGTCTCGGGGCTGTTGCCCCAGCACGGCGCATGCAGCGAAATCACCGCCTTGCCGGTCGCATCGATCTTGATCGAGGCGCTCTCCGGCGAGCTTGTCAGAGCAAATCCGGGTGCGCGGTTGAGCATCCAGAACTCGGTGGCGCTGAACACGCCCTTTTCCTGGCAACTGGCGACGCCGATGCCGACATAGCGCCCTTGCGTGCGCATAAGCTGCTGCTTGTCGCGCCAGGCGCCGTAATCGAGCATTTGCAGCGCCATGTCGAGGGCACCGGGATAGTTGCCGCTGTCGTAGAGGTTGCCGGTCGGGATCTGATAGGGAAATTCTTCCGGCTGGATGAAATTGTCGCGCCGGAATTGAATCGGATCGAGATTGAGCTCGTCGACGGCGGCGTCGACGATCCGCTCGATCATGAAGTTCGTCACCTCGGAGCCGAAACCCCGGCACGCGCCTTGCTGGCATTTGTTGGTGAAGACGGCGTAGATCTCGGCGCCGACGGCGCGGATCTTGTACGGACCAACCGTTTGCGAAAAACCGTTGCCGTGCGTACCGAGGCCGTATTGGAAATAGGCGCCATAATCGTCGACGACTTTATAGCGCAACGCCGTCATCCGATAGTTGGCATCAAGCGCAAGCTCCACGTCGTAGGTGCGATCCGAGCCGTGATTGTCGCAAGCGGTCATATTGTCGATCCGGTCCTCGATATATTTGACCGGGCGGCCGGTGGTGCGCGCACCCAACCCCGCAAGCACGGCGACCTTGTGCAAAAACAATTTGCTGCCGAAGCTGCCGCCGGCATCGACCGGCACGAGGTTGACTTGATGGCTTGCGACCTTGAGCGCGGTGGCTACCGTGAAGCCGATGTAATTGTACATCGACGAGTTGACGTAGATCGTGAACTTCTCCGACGCCTCGTCGAAGCTTGCCACCGCTCCGCAAGTCTCGATCGGCTGGCCGCCGGAGCGCGCCCAGCGCAAGTGGCGTTTGACCACATGAGCGGCGCGGGCGAATTCCTCCTCGACCGGCCCGAACAAATATTGGCGATGCTCGGCGATGTTGTCCGGCCCGCGCTCGGGATGCAGCACGGCACCGCCGCGCGAATTGATCGCCTCCATCATGTCCGAGACGGCAGGCAGCGGCTCGTATTCGACTTTGATCAGAGCGATGGCGTCCTCGGCGATGTAGCGGCTATCGGCGACGACCAGCACCACAGGCTCGCCGACATGGCGCACCTTGCCGAGCGCGATGCAGCGCTGCTCGACCGTCGGGTTGGCAAAGCACGGCAGCGGTCCGGTTTCCTGCGCGGCCTCCTCGCCGGTGATCACAGCGGCCACGCCGGGCAGCGCCAGCGCCGCGCGCTTGTCGATCGACTTGATGCGGGCGTGCGCATGCGGGCTGCGCAGCACCGCCGCGTGCGCCACGTTCGGCAGCGTGACGTCGTCGACAAAGCGGCCGCGGCCGATCAGGAAGCGCGGATCCTCCTTGCGCAGCATGCGCGTGCCGATGACATTGAGCTTTTGGTCCGGCCGCTCTTGCTGGCGGCCGGCGGGCGGCGAAAGGATCTTGCCGGCTTCCGCCATCAGCGCACCGCCTTTTCGGCGCGCATCAACTCGACCGCGCGCTCGACTGAGCTCATGATGTCCTCATACCCGGTGCAGCGGCAGATATTGTCGTTGAGACGGAGCCGGATGGTTTCGCGGTCGGGATTGGGATTTTCGCGCAACAGCTCGGTCATCAGCATCAACATTCCCGGCGTGCAATAGCCGCATTGCAGGCCGTGCTTCTCCCAGAAGCCGCGCTGCAATGGGCTTAGATTGTTCACGCGGCCGAGCGACTCGACAGTCTCGACGCTGCGGCCGTCGGCCTGCACCGCGAGCGTGCAGCACGAGCGCGT
>DATMQV010000262.1:0-17303 GCA_035566615.1 Xanthobacteraceae bacterium | reverse complement strand
CGAAACGTCATCTCGCTCTAGCCATTTGTTTGCGCATGATCTTTTCCGAAAACCGGGTTCCGCTTTTCGGGCTCATGCCTTAGCCAAGGGTTCGAGGATGGTGGTCGTGCAGGAATTTCGCCAATTGCTCCCGCAGGCTTTGTCGCGCTCGCTTTTGTGACCGAGAACGACGGCCCGTTCAAAGAGGGATTCCTGGAGGGCCTGGGGCAGATGGCCCCATAGGTCGAGCGCGGCGGCGCCAAGTACAAGGAAATAGCGGTCATTTCTGGAGGACGCTTCAGGTGCTGCGCTCATCATCGTTGCTCGCTCAAATGGCCGGCGGGTGGCGACTGCCCCGGCAGGATAGCCGCCGAAGCTGAACGAACCAGCAAAATCGGGGTTCCGCCCGTTAGGGTTTCGCTCATCGATGACGGAACGGCAACACTGTGGCCCGATATCCATTGCGGACGGATAGCCATGACGACGGATCGTGTGCATGCTAGCGTCGTGCCGTCATGATTTATAGCAAGTTCGCCTTGATACGCGGCGTTATCGTGGCCGCGATCGCCGTTGCTTTGTGCAGCGGTGGCGCCGCCGCACAGGAGGCACCGGCGTCGGCTGACGCTTTGACTGCCATGATCGGCAACTGGGAATTTTCCAACGCCGATCGCGACAAGGTTTGCCGCTTTGTGTTTCGGCCCGATACCGCGCCCGGCGGATACAAGGTCGACATCGACAGAAATTGCGCCACGCTCTTTCCGACGACCAAGGACGTTGCCGGCTGGACGCTCGACAGCTTCGGCACGCTGCGCCTGCTCGATAAAGCCGGCAATGGCGTCATCGAACTCACCGAGGCCGAGAACGGCATTTTCGACGGCTTTCAGCCCGGCGAGGGGCGCTATGTGCTGCAGAGTGCGGCCGCGGCCCCACCACGGACAGCCGAAGAATTGGTCGGCGATTGGGGGATCGCGCGTGGCACCGGCAAGCCGATCTGCTTGCTGACGCTTGCGAACAATCCCGCCAGCGCCGACAACTTGCCGCTGAAAGTGAAGCCGGGCTGCGATGCTTTCGTTGTCCGTTTCGGGCCGGTGTCCTGGCGCGTCGATCGTGGCGAGTTGGTCTTGGTGTCGGCGCGCGGCCAGACTTGGCGGTTTGAAGAAGGCGATCTGAACACCTGGACACGCGTGCCGGAAAGCACCGATCCGGTGATCCTGCTGCGGCAGCAATAACCGGGCGGCGGTTCCGCCACCGGGACGATCGCATCTTCAAACGATCCGCAGGCTCACTTTACCGCTCCCAGAAGCGGACGCACCTTGAACGACCGGCTTTGAAGTTCCGTGAGCGTTAAGACACCGCCAAAGGATGGATTTGAAGCAAGCGCTCCGGTCGTTGTGATCGGGGCGGGCGCGGCCGGATTTTGTTCAGCTTTGGCGGCGCATGAGCTTGGCGTCGAGGTTTTCGTTCTCGAGCGCGATTCGATCCCGCGCGGGTCGACCGCATTGTCGGCTGGCCTCATTCCGGCGGCCGGCACGCGCTTTCAGACCGCGATGGGGATTAGCGACAATCCGGCATTATTTGCAGCCGACCTCAAGCGCAAGGCGCATGACCAAGCGGACCCTGCGCTCGTCGACCTGGTAGCGCAGCAAGCTGGATTGACCGTCGAATGGCTTGCGGATGGGTATGGATTGCCATTTTCTATCGTTCACGACTTCGACTATCCGGGCCACTCCGCCCGGCGGATGCATGGCCTGCCGAGCCGGTCAGGCGTTGAGCTGATCGACCGATTGCGTCAGGCGGCGGACCAGCGTGGGATTCCTCTTGTCGTCAATGCGACGGTCAGCGCGCTTTATGCGGACGCAGAGCACGCGGTTCGCGGTGTCGAGATCACGCGGCGGGACGGAACGCGCGACTCGCTCGGCTGCGATGCCTTGATACTGGCGTGCAACGGTTATGGCGGGGCTCCCGATCTCGTCGCCAGGCACATTCCTGAAATGCGCCACGGTTTGTATTTCGGACACTCGGGCAATCTCGGCGACGCTGTCTTGTGGGGCGGCGAGCTCGGCGCGAAGCTCAAACACATGTCGGGCTATCAGGGGCACGGTTCGGTCGCGCATCCGCACGGGATCCTGATCAGCTGGGCGGTGATTATGGAGGGCGGCTTCCAGGTCAACAAAAACGGCGAACGTTTCTCCGACGAGACTCTTGGTTATTCCGAGCAGGCCGCTATCGTTCTGGCGCAGCCCGACGGCATCGCCTTTGATGTCTTTGACGAGCGCATCGCCGCGATCGCCCGGCAATTCACCGACTTCCGTCAAGCGGAGGCATCGGGCGCAGTCATCGAAGCGCCGACGCCTGCGCTTCTCGCCGCGCGCCTGAATGTGCCGCAGCCGGAACTGGCACAAAGCTTTGCCGAGATCGAAGAGGCAAGGCGCACCGGCGCTCCCGATCGCTTCGGCCGGAGCTTCATCGGAGCCGCGCCATTGGCGCCGCCCTTCAAAGCCGTCAAAGTGACGGGCGCGCTGTTTCACACGCAGGGCGGTCTTGCGGTCGACCGTGCGGCGCGCGTTCTCGATACCAACGGCAAACCGCTGCCGAACATCTTTGCCGCAGGCGGCGCCGCGGCGGGCGTTTCCGGCCCGCGCGCGAACGGCTATTTGTCGGGGAATGGCTTGCTGACCGCAACTGTACTTGGCCGCGTCGCTGGGCAGACCGCCGCGGCTTTAGTAAAGCAAAGGACGTTGGCGAGCGGTTAGACGAAGCCCATCGGCGCAAGAAGCCGAACAAGAAGCCGAACAGAACTCAGGTTAATCTTCGTTGCCGCGACGGTTGCTGAATCGCGCGTTGCCGAGCCCGGTCCCGATCGTCAGCACGCCCCAGTGTTCGACGTCGTCCATGAAAGGCCGCTCGCTCAAGCCCTGCACCACCGCGTCGTTGTGCATGATGATGACGGTGTCGTGATCGAGAATCTGCGGGATCGCCTCGAACAGCGCCAGCGGCAGATTGAATTTCTTGCCTTCCCATTTCCCAGGCAAGTTGTCGGCGCCGCGATCGATGCTGCCGTCCGGCTCAATAATTCCCGGACAGCCAATCCCGATAAAAGGCGCGAGATGCAGTTTCTGTTTACGCGCCCGCTCGATCAAGTCCGTCAGCATGTTCACGAGTTTCTTGACGGCTTCGCTTCGGCTCAAGTTTTTTTCATCGGCGTGGCGCCAATGCTCGCGCTTCCAGACCGAAGCCTTTGCGAGTGTCGGATCGCTCTTGACGTCGAATTCCACCACGCCGGCGCGAATGTTTGTGCCGCCGATGTCCGCGGCCAAAATCGCATCGTGGCCTTTGAATATCCATGACGGCGCCAGATGGACCGCGCCAATGAGACCCGCATGGTTGGGGTCGTTGCGAATGAGCGTCAGCCCGAGATCGGGATAGTCGGCTTTCAGCAAGACCGCGGCGCGGCCGACGGCCAACTCGCCGACGCGTCCGCCGCGAAAGCCGCCGCCGACCACCAGACGTCGTATCGCGCCAGGCCTTCAGCTTGACGAACCGCCGGATCACGGCGGCAAGCTCTTGCGCGAATTCCTCGATCGCGCTTTGCACGACGCCTGCCGCTTCGGGATCGCCCTCCACCAACAATTCTTCGAGATGCTTCTTGGCGATCGCGTCGGTGTCCTGGTCGCCGAAGGGGTCGTCGCCCCCTTTGCTCATCACGTCGCGCCATTTTGCCAGCAGATCGCGGAACGCGCCCTTGTTGGCACGGTCGCCAACGAAGCCGTCCTCGTCTTTCACCTCGACATTGTAGCTTTCGACAATCACCGAGGGCAGGCGCGTCGCGCCGTGCGTCAAACCTGCTGGCAAAGTGCTTTGGTCGGACATGAAAGGGTTCCGTTCGGCACCCTCACAACAGCCCGCAGTGCGGGAGGTTCCATTGGCGGCGGCTGCCTTTTTTGGCGACCGCGCAGCCGCGCCGGCCGTCGAGTAAGAAGCAGCCGTTCAAGGTGGCGGAAAGCGGTGGACTCGATAGGCGCTACGACTCTCCATCGAGGCGCTCGATCACCCGCAGCTTGCGTACCGTCAGTTCATCGACCTCCAGCGATTTGAAGCGCGCCTTGCCGATCGCCAGCCGGCCGATGACCATCTGGCCGATTGCCACCGCGCCGACAGCCAACGCGCCCGCCGCGACCGCTCCTGCCGCCAGCGCAAGCACGCTGCGGGCGCCTCCGGCGTTTCGTCTTGCGATGTCACGCGCCATAGATGCCTCGCCGCCACCGCCTCGGCGTCCCGCCTGACGCCAACGCGGAGGTTCATTTGGCTTGCTTGGTGAACCGATGCTGCACTGACTGATGCTGCACCGCAACGGAGAATCTGTCCATGCCTCCAGGCGCCCGTCCCGAGCGCGCAATCCTCAAGATGGCGCAACGGACGCTGCGGCCGGACTTACGGTGGGGGCTGGGTCGGCTGCCTGTTTCCGGGCCAAAACCAGATCAACACGAGCAGCAGAACGCTGGCACCCAAGCCGATAATATGGGCGGTTCCAAGATTGCCGTTGGTCCAGGCTATCCACGCAATGATCGCCACGATCGCCAGAACGACCATCATGCCTACTAACAGAACTCGTTTCGTGGTCATGGCTTTGGATTTGGCTTTCGATTTGGCTATGGATTTGCTGGGGTTTGGATTTGTTGTGCGGTATTTGTTGGTTTCCGAATTACCCTACATGGTATCTCAATTACCATCGAAGGCCGTTAGTGTTTTGATGCAGATCAAGCGTCACCATTGGCGCGGAAAGCGGATACGTCTTTTGCAAATAAACCGTTGATCGCGATTCGCCGCGCCGCGAACTTAAAATGAGCGACTAATGCCGGATACTGTCGCCGAGAGCCAAGCTGCCACGGGGGGTGCACAACAAGCGACGGGCGATCCCGCTGCTAAGATCGTTTCCGCGTTCCACGCGACCAATTCCTCCAAGAATGGCTTGAGTTCGGCGGAGGCAAAACGGCGGCTGGCACAATACGGCCGCAACGCTCTGGAGGACCGGACAGAAAGCAAGTGGCACAAGCTTCTTTCCTACTTCTGGGGACCGCTCCCCTTCCTTATCGAAGTTGCCGCCGTCATCTCCGCGCTGCGCAGCGATTGGCCGGACTTTGCCGTCGTTACCGGCTTGCTGCTCTACAACGCCGCCGTCGGCTTTTGGCAGGACAACAAGGCGGCGAATGCGCTTGCGGCGTTGAAGAAGGGTTTGGCGCCGCGCGCCCGCGTCTTGCGCGACAACCAATGGGTCACGGTCGACGCCGCCGAGCTTGTACCAGGCGATATTGTCAGCGTTACCGCGGGTCAAATCGTTCCGGCCGATCTTATCCTGATCGATGGCAAGTATCTGAGCTGCGATCAGGCGTCGCTGACCGGCGAGTCGTTGCCGGTTGCGAAGAAGGTCGGCGACGAGGCCTATTCGGGCAGCATCGCCAAACAAGGGGCGATGACGGGCGTGGTCACCGCGACCGGCAACAAGACCTTCTTCGGCCGCACCGCGAAGCTTGTCGGCGCGGCGGGCTCGGTTTCCCATTCGCAGCGCGCGGTGACGCAGGTCGGTGACTTTCTGCTGCTGCTCGCCTTGGTTCTCGCTGCGATCCTGGTCGGGGTGCAGTGCTATCGCGCGCTGATCGTCGCCGATGTCTGGAGCTGGGACGAATTCGGCAAGATCGCGCAGTACGTTCTCGTTCTCTTGATCGCATCCATTCCGGTCGCCTTGCCGGCGGTCATGTCCGTAACGATGGCGATCGGCGCCTATACGCTGTCGCTGCAAAGGGCAATCGTGTCGCGCCTCTCGGCGATTGAGGAGCTCGCCGGCGTCGATGTGCTGTGCAGCGACAAGACTGGAACGCTGACCATGAACCAGCTGACGGTCGAGAAGCAGATTCCCTTCGGTTCGTTCAGTGCCGACGACGTGCTGCGGGACGCGGCGCTGGCGACGCAAAAAAGCAGCGACGACGCGATCGATGTTGCGGTCCTTTCGGCCGCGGGGTCGCGGGTGGATTTCGCGCAGGTGAAGCAGGCCGACTTCGTGCCGTTCGATCCGGTCAACAAGCGTACGGTGGCGACCATCGTCGATGCCGCCGGCAAGACGCGCCACTACGCCAAGGGCGCGCCGCAGGCCATCACGGCACTGGCCAAGCCGGATGCCAACCTGGCCTCCCGCTATCAGGCCGCCGTCGCCGAACTCGCCGGCAAAGGCTATCGCGCGCTCGGCGTCGGCCAGTCGGATGACGGCAGGACCTGGAGCATTGTCGGGCTCATCTCGCTGATGGATCCGCCACGCCCCGATGCCAAGGCGACCATCGATGCGGCCAAGGCGCTTGGGGTCAACGTGAAAATGGTCACCGGCGACGATGTCGCGATCGGCGACCAGATCGCCGCCCAGCTCGATCTCGGCGACCATCTCCTGGTCGCGAGCGACGTTTTCAAGGATGACACAGGCTCAGGCACCGTAAGCGCCGCCGTCATGGACGCGGTCGAGCGCGCCGACGGCTTCGGCCGGGTGTTTCCGCAGCACAAATACGAGATCGTGAAAACCTTGCAGGCGCGCGGCCACATCGTCGGGATGACCGGCGACGGCGTCAACGATGCGCCGGCTCTCAAGCAGGCGGATTGCGGCATCGCCGTCAGCGGCGCCACCGACGCCGCGCGGAGCGCGGCCGCCCTCATCCTGACTGCGCCGGGCCTGTCGACCATCGTCAATGCGATCGGCGTCGCGCGCCAGATCTTCGAGCGGATCGAAAGCTATATCCATTATCGCGTGGCGATGACGCTCGACATCATGGTGCTGGTTGTCGCCTCGATCGTGCTGTTTCAGTTCCAGCCCATCACCGCCATCATGATCGTCGCGCTGGCGCTGCTCGACGACATCCCGATCATGACTATAGCCTATGACAACGTTCCGGCGCCGCCAAAGCCGGTGCGCTGGAACATGCCGGGTATCCTCCTCTTCGCGTCGATCATGGGCCTGTTGTCCGTCGTGGAGACTTTCGGCCTGCTGTTGATCGGCCTGCGCTGGGTGGCCGATCCGCAGCTTCAGGACATGATCAGGCTCGATCACGCTCAGCTGCAAACCGTGATGTTCCTGCAGCTCGCGGTCGGCGGCCATCTGCTTCTGTTTGTCGTCCGCACCAAGCGTTCACTGTTCGAGCCGCCCTATCCGAGCGCCCGGCTGTTCTGGGCGATCGTCGCGACGCAGATCGTCGCCGTCGCTATCTGCGTGCTGGGCGTCGGCGTCCGCGCGATTCCGCCGTCAGCGATCATCGCAGTCTGGATCTACTGCCTGATCTGGATGGTGGCGCTCGACATCCTCAAGCTCGCGTTTCTCCGCATCATGGCCGCGCGCGACCGCGGCATGGCGCGCCAGCGCACCAGCCTTACCGGCTGATTGGAAGAACGGGGGGAGATTCCGGCAAATGAATTTGACAAAACGGCTGAAGGTAGCGCCTGGCTCGCAAGTCAAACTCCCGAGCATAGACCCGTCCTTCCATGGCGAATGGAAGGCCCCCGACGACGCCAAGGTCGAGCTCGACCGCAACCGTACCCGCATCACCGCATTGCAGCGCAAGCTCTACGCCGATCGGCGCCACAGTCTTCTTGTCGTCCTGCAAGGCATCGACGGCGCCGGCAAGGATGGCACGTGCTGGCACGTGATCAGCGCCATGGATCCCGAGGGCGTCAACGTCCAAGGCTTCAAACAGCCGACGGAGGAAGAGCGGGACCACGACTTTTTATGGCGGGTTCACCCGCACGCTCCTGGGCGCGGGCGGGTCGCCATCTTCAATCGCTCGCATTACGAAGATGTGCTGGTTGTGCGCGTCCATAAGCTCGTCCCGAAGGAGGTGTGGAAGCCGCGCTACGATTTCATCAATGAGTGGGAAAAACTGGTCGCACTCGAGAACAACACGACCATCCTGAAATTCTTTCTTTATATTTCCAAGGAAGAGCAGCTCGCGCGCTTCAAGGAACGCCTCGATGATCCGGGGCGGCAGTGGAAGATCAGTAACAGCGATTACACCGAGCGCGATCTATGGGGGGACTATATCGATGCATTCGAGACCGCGCTGTCCCGATGTTCGACCAAAGACGCGCCGTGGTTTGTCATTCCGGCCAATCACAAATGGTTTCGCAATCTAGCCGTATCGCAGATCATCGCCGACGCCATGGATGACATGAACCTGAAGCTGCCGAAGCCGACCGTCGACCTCAAGGAAATTCGGCGGCTCTATCACAAGGACGCCGCGGCGCAGGGACACGGGAAGCCTGCGGCCAAGGGCAGCGGAAAATAGAAGCTTCGCGGCCGACGACACGTCCGTTATCCGGCTCATGACCCAGGCTCTTCCAAAAACCGTTTCGTCGAAGGCTCACGTTTTCAGCGCCCTCGACGACGCGCCAATGACGTTCGCCCACTATCTGTACTGGCTGTTGGCAAGCGGCGGCACTTTGCTCGACGGTTTTTCCGTCGTGTCGCTGGGTATCGCGCTGCCGCTGCTCAAGCGCGACTTCGCGATTGCGCCAGCGATGCTTGGCTTCATCGGCTCGGCTCTTGTTCTCGGGGCGGTGCTCGGCGCGGCAGTCGGCGGCATGGCGGCCGACCGGATCGGCCGCAAGCGCGCATTTCTGGTGGACATGGCGATAATCGCCGCGGGGTCGGCGCTTTGTGTGATTGCGCCAAACCCGTGGCTCATCCTTGCCGGCCAGTTCGTGCTGGGCATCGGCATCGGCATAGATTTTCCGACCAGCGGTTCCTACGTCTCGGAGATCACGCCGAAAGCATCACGCAGCCGTATGACGGTCGCCACTATCGCCTTGCAATCGGTCGGCATGGTCGCGGCGGCTCTGGTCGGCATCGCCGTCTTGCGCGTTCATCCGGCCGTGACCGACTGGCGCATCCTGCTCGGTGCCGGCGGCATTCTTGCTGTCCTCTATGTCATTGCGCGGTTGGGCTTGCCGGAGAGCCCGCGCTGGTTGGCGGAAAAAGGCAGGATCGCCGAGGCCGCCGCCGTTCTGACCTCTCTGACGGGCGTCCCCGTCTCCGCGGCTCGCATGGAGACGGCTGCCGAGACCGGTGCATTTTCTGCCGCGTCGGCGAACGACAAAACGTCGACGCTGCGCACGCTCTTCAGTCAACGGTACCGGACGCGCACACTGCTGGTGTCGCTCCCCTGGCTGATGATGGATGTGGCGACCTACGGCGTCGGGCTGTTCACGCCCGTCATACTCGGCGCCCTGCACTTCGCATCCGCCGGCGCCGGCACGGTGGCGGCCGTGTTCGCCGACGCGGAAGGCAGCGGATTGATCGATCTATTTCTGTTGGTCGGCTTCATTGTGGGCATCGGGGCCGTGCCACGTTTCGGCCGGATCCCGATGCAGGTCGCAGGCTTTGCCGGTATGGCGACCGGCATGCTGTTGCTGACGCTCGCGGCATTGGCCGGCGACGGGCCAGGTGCCCATCTTTGGCTCGTCATCGCGGGCTTCGTAATGTTCAATTTCGCGATGAACGCGGGACCGAACGCGACGACATTCACGCTGGCGCCGGTCCTGTCCCCGACCGGCATACGCGCATCGGCCAGCGGCTTTGCGGCTGCGAGCGCGAAAGTCGGCGCGACCTTCGGCACGTTTTTAGTTCCCCAAATTCAAGCGGCCTGGGGACTGGTCGGCGTCCTGACCTTGATGGCGGCCGTGAGCGTCGGCGGCTTGGTCGCGACTGCGGCGTTCTCGCACGAGATGCGCAAGGAAGACGAAATCGAGGAGTCGTAGAAAGAACGCGCCGAACGCGGACGCAGCCCGGTGCTCGCGATCGCGTCGGCGGATGCAGGTTGCTAAATCAACTTGAGCCCTCTCAGGCTCACATGGCCGTCCTTGCCGACGATGATGTGGTCGTGCACCGCAATGCCGAGCGGTCCCGCCACCGCGATGATCTGCTGCGTCATCTGGATGTCGGCATGCGACGGCGTCGGATCGCCGGATGGGTGATTGTGGACGAGTATCACGGCTGTGGCCGAAAGCTCGAACGCCCGTTTGACGATCTCGCGCGGATAGACCGGCGTGTGATCGACCGTACCGGTCTGCTGCACTTCGTCGGCAATCAGCTGGTTGCGCTTGTCGAGAAAAAGGATGCGGAATTGTTCCCTCTCGGCGAAGGCCTGGGCGCTGCGGCAATAGTCGAGCACGGCCGACCAGGACGAGAGTGCCGGCCGTTTTTTCACTTCGCCGCGCAACAGCCGACCCGCCGCCGCTTGCACGATCTTGATTTCGGTGATGCCGGCCTGGCCGAGGCCCTTGACTTCGGCAAGGCGCGCGACCGGCGCGGCGATCACTTCGGCGAATGAGCCGAACGTCGCCATCAGCGTCTTGGCGAGCGGCTTGACATCGCGCCGGGGCTGCGCGCGAAATAGCACGGCCTCCAACAACTCATAGTCGGACAGCGCATCGGCGCCCGCTACGCGAAAACGCTCGCGCAGGCGCTCGCGATGGCCATGATAATGCGGCGGCGCTTCGGCAAGACCGCTTTGATTTTCGCGCTTCTTTTCGAGCATGGAATTCGCAGGCAATCCGAGGCTGTCCAAGCTATTGCCGCCGTCGGTCGGTTCTAGGATGACTGAATTGCGGTATTTTGCAATCGGCGTGCGGGGCCGGCTCAGCGCTTTGGGCGGTTGCGCGAGCTCCCGTATCTAGCCTTTCGTCCGTCGCCGCCATTCTTCGACCGGAACGAGCGGATGGGCTCTGAAATAACCCCGCGCGGTTTTCATGAAGACGGCGATGTTGGCGGACGTGATTCGCCGCGCCGGATAGATCGCACTCACCGGCAATGGTGGCGGCGCGAATTGTTGCAGAATCGGCGTGAGACGGCCGGCGATGACGGAGGCTTGGACCTGATAGGACAGGGTGCGCGTGATCCCGATACCCGCTTCCGCCGCTGCGATCGATGCATCGACGCTGTTGACCGTCAGTCGCGGCTCCAGGCGCACCGGTTTTCCGCCGCCGTGAAACCGCCAGTCGTCGGTGGCGGTGAGCCCTTCGAACGCGATGATGGCGTGCTCGGCAAGCTCGGCGGGCGATTTCGGAACGCCCCGCTCTTTTAGATACGTAGGGCTCGCGACCACGACGCGGCTTACTACCCCCAATTTAACCGCGATTAGACTGCTGTCGGCCAGTTCGCCGATGCGGACGGCGACATCGACGCCTTCCTCCACCAGATGGGCGTTGCGGTCCGATAGGGTCAATTCGACGGCCACATCGCGATAGTCGCGCAGCACCCGGTTGACGATCGGCAAGACGTGCAGCCGGCCGAAGACGATGGGGGCCGCGACTTTCAGGGTGCCACGCGGTTCGGCATCTTCGCCACGCACTTGTCGTTCGGCGCTGTCGACGTCCTGCAGAATCTGCTCGCAGCTTTCCAGATAGAGCTCGCCGCGTTCCGTCAGACGCAGCGATCGCGTGGTGCGCAGGAGCAATGTCAGGCCGAGTTGATCCTCGAGCTGCGCGACCGATCGGGTGACGACCGACGGCGAAAGCTGCAGACGCCGCGCCGCTTCGGCGAAGCTGCCGAGCTTGGCAACGGAAACGAAGGCCCGCATGGCGCCGAGATGGTCCATGGATTATTGCTGAAACAGCAATAAAGACTTGTCAACTCTCCGGATTATCGCCGACGGCGGACGAGCCTATGTTTAAGCCCCCAGAAGGGAGCACATCGCGATGGCCTACAAATTCCTCGACATTGTCGCGACGCCGAGCGTGCAAGCCGCCCAAGCGGCAAACGGCAGCCGCCAGATGTGGGAGCATTTCAAAGGCCATCGGACGTTCGACCGCTTCACGGAGAACGAGGTGGCATTCATCGAAGCGCGCGACAGCTTCTATTTGGCTTCGGTGTCCGAGAGCGGCTGGCCCTATGTGCAGCATCGCGGCGGTCCGCCCGGGTTCATCAAAGTCCTCGACGAGAAGACGCTCGCGTTCCCCGACTTTCGCGGCAACCTGCAATATATCAGCCTCGGCAACGTCGCGGCCGACGATCGCGTTGCTCTGATCATGGTGGATTATCCGAATCGCGCGCGACTGAAGATTCTGGCGCACATGGAAGTGCGGGATCTCGCCGCCGACCCCGAACTCGCAGCCCGGCTCGCGCTACCTGGCTATAAGGCGAAGGTGGAACGGGCGTTCGTGTTACGCCTCGAGACATTCGACTGGAATTGCCCCCAGCACATCACGCCGCGCTACACCGAAGCCGACATCGCAGCGGCGGTAGCGTCGTTGACTAATCGTATCGCTGAACTGGAGGCCGAAAACCAAGCGCTACGGGACAGGACCGCTGTTCAGGCTGTCGGATAGGGCGGCTTGGTGAAGCCCTTCGGCGACAACGTAAATATTTCGACGCCGTTTTCTGTCACGCCGACCGAATGCTCGAATTGGGCCGACAGCGAGCGGTCGCGGGTCACTGCCGTCCAGCCGTCAGACAACACCTTCACGTGCGGCCGGCCGAGATTGATCATCGGTTCGACCGTAAAAAACATTCCGGGCTTGAGCAGGATGCCTTCGCCGGGGCGGCCGACATGCACGACGTTGGGTTCGTCATGGAACAGCCGGCCGAGGCCATGCCCGCAGAAATCCCGCACCACGCTCATGTGCTGCGCTTCAACGAAGGTCTGGATCGCGTGGCCGATGTCGCCCGTCGTGGCGCCCGGCCTGATCACGGCGATGCCGCGCATCATCGCCTCATAGGTGACCTCGATCAGCCGCTCGGCGCGGCGCGGAATTTCGCCGACCGCATACATTCGGCTCGAATCGCCGTGCCAGCCGTCGAGGATGAGCGTCACGTCCACGTTGACAACGTCGCCCTCGCGCAGCGGCTTGTCGGTCGGTATTCCGTGGCAAACGACATGATTGACCGACGTGCATGTCGATTTGCGATAGCCCCGATACATCAAAGTCGCGGGGATCGCGTGATGATCCATGCCGAACTCGTAGACCAGCCGGTCGATGTGGTCGGTCGTTGCCCCCGGGGTGACTTCGGCGGCAAGCATGTCGAGACACTCGGCTGCCAGCCGCCCAGCCTTGCGCATCCCGGCGAAGGCCGTCGGGCCGTAAATCTTGATCTGTCCGGTTTTTCGCAGCGGTGTTACCGCCGCATCGACGTAGGTCATGGGTGTTACGTTGGCCGCGGTGGGAGCGGCCGGGGCCGCAAATCACCCCAGAATGTAAGCATACGCGCGCCTAACGCAAGCAATCCGCGGCCTTGCGGCCGTTGCTTGGCCCATCGATGGGAACCGGCGATAGGGCCTCCATACCGCTGCATCCCCTGATTTCTGGCGCCCGTGGCAACCCTATCGAACCGTCTTGGTCGCGGCGTCTTTAACGCTGAAGTTGCTAACCAAGGCCCCATGATCGACGCAACCGCTCGCCGACTAACCTTCGACGATTGGAAGTGCCGCTGTGATCTGAATACCGGCGAGGTTCACGCTGCAGCGCCAGGCCAGCATTTCGACGCCGGCCCTGCGCGCCTGGTCGAAAGCCGCGCCATAAGCGGGGTCGACGTCGCGCGCAATCGCGAAGCGATCAGTCGAGGGAATCTGAATCACATACAACATTGCCGCTCGCGCTCCGTCGGCGCGCATTTGCGCAAGCTCGCGCAAATGCTTGGTGCCGCGCTCGGTCACGCTGTCGGGAAATTCGGCGAGCCGCGGCTTACGCATCAGATGGACATTCTTGACCTCGAGATAGCAGGTCGGCCGCGCCGGATCTTCGAGCAGAAAATCGACCCGCGATTTCTGTCCGTATTTCACTTCTTGGCGGATCGAGGCGTAGTCGCGCAATTCCGGGATCAGCCCGGCGGCAATGGCCTCGGCGGTGAGCTCGTGCGGCTGACTGGTATTCACGCCGACGAGTTCAAGGCCGCTGCCGAGATCGACTTCGACCAATTCCCAACTGCAGGGATATTTTCGCAGCGGATTGCCTGAATCGGACAGCCAAATCCGGGACAGCGGCCGGTCGAGGCCCGTCATCGCGCCCGGGTTGGCCACATGGACGGTGGTCACATCGCCGTTTTCGAGCACCACATCGGCAAGGAAGCGCTTGTAGCGGCGCGCGAGCGTTGCCGGGATGAGGGCCGAATCGAACAGCATGCACTTACCTAGAGCGGGATGATTTTTAGTTGGACCGGCATCCCGCTCTAGCTTTTCGTTTGAGCATGATCTTTTCGGCAAACCGGTTTCCACTTTTCCGGATGATGCTTTAAGCCCTGGCGCGTGCAGCGGAAAGAGTTTTTGTTTGATCTCAGGACGCGATCCGGCCGCCCAGCTCGTCGTCGATATGCGCCTTTATGATCTCGTCAAAGGATTTTTCGACCTCAAAGCCGAGCGCGCGCGCACGCGCTGGGTCGAACCGGCTCGGCCAGCCGGCAACGATCCGCTGCACGAGCGGGTCCGGTGCCCTCCTGATGCGCTCGACGACCTTGTCGCCGGCGATCCGCCGCAGCGCGGCGATCTGCTCGGCGACGGTGCAGCAAACGCCCGGCATGGTCAGATTGATGCGCGGCCCGACCTCTTTGCCATCGAGCTCGGCGCCGTGGATCAGAAAGCCCACGGCCGCGCGCGGGCTTGCGTGCCAATTGCGCACACCCTCGTCCACCGGCAGCGTGGCCTCTTCGCCGTTGAGCGGCTCGCGGATGATCGAGGAGAAAAAGCCCGAGGCCGCCTTGTTCGGCTTTCCGGGTCGCACCACGATATTCGGCAGCCGGATGCCGATGCCGTCGACAAACCCGCGGCGCGTGTAGTCGGCAAGCATCAGCTCGACCATTGCTTTCTGCGTGCCGTATGAGGTCAGCGGCGTCAACGCGAAATCGTCCGGGATCGAGTCCGGAAACGGCGCGCCGAACACGGCGATAGACGACGTGAAGACGAAGCGCGGCCTATAGCCATCGCCTAACGCGCGAACAGCTTCGAGCAGCGCGCGCGATCCGTCGAAATTGACATGCACGCCTTTCTCGAAGTCGAGCTCGGCTTCGCCGGAGACGACGGCCGCCAGATGGAAGATCACGTCGGGCCGGCCCGCTACTGACGCACGGGCGGTCGCCGGATCGGCAAGGTCGGCCGCGAGCGTCGTGACATGAGCGGAAAAATTTTCCGGGCGCTCCGGCGCACTCACATCCAGCAGCGTCAGCCGCTCGATCGGTTTGCCGTTGAGCTTCTTATTCGCGATCAGGCGCGCGGTGAGCTTACGCCCGATCATCCCGGCAGCGCCGGTCAAGAGAATGTGCATGCTGATTTGTCACCCTGTGCCGCAGCCCGTCGGGCACAGAACGATCTTACAGCGCCAAGCCCTTAGAGTGCCATGCCGCCGTCGACGAGATGCGCCTGACCTGTGATGTAGCTCGATTCGTCGCTCGCCAAGAATAGTGTCAGCCATGCGACTTCCTCGGGTGTCCCCAGCCGTCCCATCGGCTGGCGCGCAACAAAGTCCTGGCGGACCTGATCGATCGAACGGCCGCTGTCGTGCGACACCGTGTTGATGCGCTCACCGAGCGACGGCGATTCGATCGTCCCCGGGCAGACGGCGTTGCAGCGAATGCCTTGCTTGATGAAATCGGCGGCGACCGCCTTGGTGAGCCCGATCACCGCCGCTTTGGTCGCGCCGTAGGCATAGCGGTTGGGAACGCCGCGGATCGAAGACACCGTCGATGAAATATTCACAATCGATCCTGCCTTCTTCTGCAGCATTCCCGGCAGGAAGGTCTTGATCATGTGATGCATGGATTTGACGTTCAGGTTGAACGAAAAATCCCAATCCTTGTCGGAGCAGTCGAGCACCGAGCCCTGGTGCACATAGCCGGCGCAATTGACCAGCACGTCGAGCGGGCCGTATTCGCGGCCGATGTCGCGGCTGAAGGCTTCGATGTCGTCCAGCGTCAACACGTCGAGCTTACGCAATTTGCCGCGCAAGCCTTGCAATTTGTTGGGATCGAGATCGGTCGCGATCAGCTTGGCACCCTCGGCGGCAAATCGTTCGGCGATGGCGCGGCCGATTCCCTGACCTGCCGCGGTCACCAGTGCCACCTTTCCTTCCAGCCTGTTCATGCGTGTTGTCCGTTCAATGTCGCTAAGCTCTGCTTCTGCCGCCCTTGCGAGTCGAAATTCTCCGGCGCCAGCCAGCGCTCGAAATTGAGCTTGCGCACAGGCCACTCGCGATCCAGCATGGAATAGTACGCCGTGTCGCGACTGCGGCCCTTGGTGATCATGTGCTGTCGGAATATGCCTTCGAACACGAAGCCAAAGCGCAAAGCAGCACGGCGCGAGGGCGCATTGAGCGCATCGCACTTCCATTCATAGCGCCGATAACCCAGCGTTTCGAAAACATAACGCGCCAATAGGTATTGGGTTTCGGTGGCGAGTGCCGTGCGCTGTAGCGCCGGGCTGTAAACAATGAAGCCCATTTCGATGACGCGCATCGCCGGGCGAATTTCCAGAAGCGCCAAGAGCCCACGCGCCCGGCCGTCGGGGTCGCGCACCGTGAACGCATAAGGATCGTTCAGCGTCGCCCGCTCGGCGAGCCAAGCCGCAAACGTCGCCTCGTCGGAGAACGGACCATGGCGCGAAATATAAGTCCAAATGTGGTCGTGGCCTTTGAAGGCGTGCCACAAGTCCGCGGCATCGCGCGCGGGATCGAGCCGCGCCACCGAGCCGAAACGTCCGGACAGTGTGACCGGCTCAGGCGGCCGAGCCGGCGTCGAATCGACCGGCGGCCCGACGGGTTGCTTGGTGTCCATCACGCCGGCGACTTGCGGTCCTCGCTGAAGAACTTGTTCAGCTCGGCGTTGGAAATGAGGCCGTCGAAGCCGTCGAATTTGCCATCGTTGGCAATCTCGGTCGCGGTTTTGATGAATGCATGCATGGCCGCGCGCGCCAGCGAGCCGCCGACGCTGATGCGGCGAACGCCCATGGCGGCGATATCGCTCACCTTGAACTCCATCGCCCAGCCGGCGAGAAAATTCACCGGCTTCGGGGCCACCGCCTTCACCACCGCCTCGATCTGCTCGCGCGTCCGGACGCCGGGTGCGTAGAGGCAGTCGGCGCCGGCGGCCGCATAGGCTTTCAGCCTGCGGATGACGTCATCGAGATCAAGGACGCCGCGGATGAAGTTCTCGGCGCGGGCGGTGAACACCACGCCGCCACCGGCGCGGTCGACAGCCGCCCGCGCCGCCTTGACGCGCGCCACGGCTGCGTCGAGCTCGTAGAGCGGCCGCGCATCTTTCGGCGAATCCTCGACCGATAGCCCGGCCACGCCGGTCGCGATGCAGCGCGTGACGT
>DATMQV010000261.1:0-3730 GCA_035566615.1 Xanthobacteraceae bacterium | reverse complement strand
CCAGTCATATACCGCAACCCGGGCCTCTGCGGACACAGCCGCAGAGGCAGGGGAGATGTTGGGCGAACGCGCGCTCACGCCGTCGCCTCCTTTTTGATGAGTTCGCGCTTGCGCTCGACGCCCCAGCGATAGCCCGCTAGGTCGCCATTGCTGCCCACGACGCGGTGGCAAGGAACAGCGAGTGCGATTGGATTAGACGCGCAGGCACCGGCGACCGCACGGACCGAGTTTGGGGCGCCGATCGAATCAGCGAGTTCGGTGTAGGTCACCGTAGTTCCGACGGGGACAGTGCGAAGCGCCTCCCAGACGCGGCGCTGGAACGGCGTCCCGCGCAGGTCAAGCGGCAGATCGAGGCCTTCGGTCGGCTTGTCCACGAAGCGGGTGACTCTGGCCAGATCGTCGTGCACGACGGCCTCGTCCGCCACAAGCTCGGCTTCGGGAAAACGGGCGGCGAGGTCGGTCACCAACTCGTTGTCGTCAGCGCCGATGAGAATGGCGCAGACGCCCGAGACACTACGGGCAACCAGAACGCGCCCTAAAGCGCTTTCGTCGGTCGCATATGAAACGGTATCGACACTCATCACGTTTGACTCCTTGATTTGTGCTTAAGGTCGAAAATTAGTGAATCACGCGCTTTCGCGAACTCCGCTCTTTGCTTTCAAATCAAGAAGCTTCCGGTGCTCGCTGCCGGCATGAAAATGCCGAGCGCCTAGACGCCCGGCATGAACGAAATCGCCTAGCCTTTCTCCGGCTTACGCGACGCGCAGGATCATTGTTTCCCCAAGAAGGAAGATCTCGCCGGTCCGGCAACGGAGCTGAACACTTCCGTTCTCACGCGTCTCCCACTCGGCGTGGCCGGCGGCAACGAGTTGGCCGATGTATTTCATCACCAGCGGTTTCATCGGATCGGCATGGATGGGCGATGCAATTGCAACGCCAGCTGCGTCGGAACCATCAAGGCTCCGGCGACCCTTCTTGTCGTCGGCTAGAGAAAAAGGGAACCTCGTCCGAGGCATTCCGGCCGCTTTTGGATCGGCGCCGCCAAGCACTGACGGCGTCCGGACTACGATTCAGGCAATGAGCGCCGATACGCCGGCGCCGGCACTCCGATTGTTGTCTTCAAACTGAAATTGTGCCGACGCTTAGAGCGCGCCCCGAAACGTCAAATTAATGCGCATGCGCCCCAGGATTGCGTGATGCCCTTCTTTGAGCTGAGATACTCCGTGGTAGCAAAGGCGGGACGCGCCGCCCCACACGGCAACGTCGCCGTGTTGGAGAATGAACTTCTTCACCGGGTCTTTGCGCTTCAGGCCGCCGAACTGAAAGGTCGCCGGCAAGCCAAGCGATGCCGATACAATGGGATTGGCGAAATCACGTTCGTTCTTGTCTTGGTGCAGCGAAAGGCGTGCGCCAGGTTCATACCGATTGATCAGACACGCATCGGGGCGGAACTCGGGATACCCGGCTTCAGTCGCTGCCGCGACCGCCAAGTCGAGGAAGCAGGCCGGCATGGGTGCCCAAGGTTTGCCCGTCTCCGGATCTTTAGGGTCGTAACGATAGCCCGTCCGGTCAGTGACCCACCCGGCCGCACCGCAGTTCGTCATGGCGACGGACATTGTATATCCACCCGGAGTCATCATGCGGCGGAATGGCGATATCGCGGTGATTTCGTTCAATGCCACCAGAAGCCGTTCTTCAAATGGAAGTGCCGCGTGGCGCAGTAACACGGCGTCTTTGGCCATCACTTCTGTCGATGGCTCCAACGGCTCAGCCAGTTGCAATAGATCGTACATAGTGCGCTAGTCAGATGCTGCGTTAAAGCTGGCCAGTAGTCGGCGAGCGTCAGGTGTTTTCCCGGTCGAGCAGGATGCGCTTGCGCTCGACGCCCCAGGCATATCCCGAGAGCGATCCGTCCATGCGCACCACCCGGTGACAGGGAATGGCGACCGCTAATTTGTTTTCGGCGCACGCACCGGCGACCGCGCGTACCGCCTTCGGGGCTCCGATACGGCGCGCGATCTCGGCATACGAAACGGTCTCGCCAACCGGAATCCCCCGCAGTGCCCGCCACACCCGCTGCTGGAAAGCGGTGCCGCGCACGTCGAGAGGAAGGTCCAAGCCGATTTCAGGTTTCTCCACGAAGGCGACGACCCGCGCCACCAACGCTTCATACTCCTGATCGCCGCCAATGAGATGCGCTCTTGGGAAGCGATCCTGGAGGTTACGAGCGAGCTCCTCCGGGTCGTCTCCTAACAGGATCGCCGCTACGCCCTTCTTGCTGGACGCGACGAGAATCGCACCGAGAGTAGCCTGCCCGATGGCGAACTTGATTTCCTCGTCGGTGCCTCCTGCGCGGTATTGGGACGGAGTCATGCCCAGCATGTCCGTCGACTTCTCGTAGAACCGTCCGCTGGAATTGAAGCCGGCATCGTAAATCGCTTCGGTGACGCTGTTGCCGGATGCCAATTTCTGGCGGACCCTTTTTGCACGATGGGCCACGGCATATTCCTTTGGCGTCACGCCGGTGGCGGCTTTGAACATGCGATGGAAATAGCTCGGGCTACGGCCGGTTGACTTGGCTAAGTCCTCCAGCGAAGGTTCTTCTTCGCTCCCTTCGATAATCCGGCACGCCTTCGCGACCACGCCCGCATTCTCGCATTCGATCGACGGGCCGTCCGGGTTACACCGTTTGCAAGGACGGAACCCGGTCGCCTTGGCGCTTTCCAGAGTATCGTGAAGCTGGACATTTATGGGATTCGCGGTGCGCGAGGGGCACGACGGCCGGCAATAGACGCCCGTTGTTGATACCGAGTACCAAAGCCGCCCATCCGCCGTCTTGTCGCGCGCTACAATAAGCGCCCATCGCGGATCGTCCGCTACTGATGGCGCCATTGTCTTCACGGTCTGGGTCTGCCACGCAGTCATCGTCTTGCGGATCTCATCTGGTGTTCTGCCGATTATGGCGCGGTCTTCCGCCGGGCGCACTCCGATCCTTGCTTTCAAATCGGCCGGTCTGTCTCGCTGGACGGCACGGAACGAGCGGCTCATCGCCCAGCCCGGATGCCTTGGCTGGTCCAGGCATAGTAACCCACAATCAACGTGAAGATCGCGACGGCGAGAAGCGGGTGAACAAACCAGCCCAGTACCGCGGCCACGATGTAGAGCACGACGCCAATAATAGGTCGTAATACCTGTGAAGCAAAGAAGGATGCCGGCAAATTCGGCTTCATCAATTCGGGGTGGCGATACAAATGCGGAAAGACCGGCAACCACGCCGCCGACATCAGCCCGGCTATCAAGGCGTACAGTACGATGGCAGCCTTCTGATCCATGAGGGCGTCCCGCGGAATGCGTTCGCGAGCACGCCCGTCGGAAACGGAATCAAAGCCGCGGTGCCGATGATGCCAAGATTGATCCAGTTGAGAGTTAACTCCACCTTGCAAAGACGCTCGAACATATAATGGTGGTCTACCCAAATAACACCGACGTAGATGAACGCGACCGCGTAGACCAAATAGGAAGACCAGTCCCTCAGGAGCTCTTCGCCCAGTTTTCCAGGCAGCGCGTTCGGGCGATGGATTTTGTCTCGGGAAGACCGGGTATGAACCGCTCCCTCGGGGCGGTTGCGATTTTCGCAGCTGCCGAGATATCGGCTGAATCCCGATTTAGACAGTAGGTGTCCGTCACAGCAAAGCCCATTGCGGCCGCAATCCTTACGACGGCAGAACAA
>DATMQV010000260.1:0-11658 GCA_035566615.1 Xanthobacteraceae bacterium | reverse complement strand
TCGATCGACTTGTCGCGCTCGGCGCGCTCGCGCGCGAGGCTGCGTTCGATCTCGGCAATCTCCGCTTCCCGCGCCTTGCCGATCAAGGCGATCTCGCGGTCGCGGCGTTCCTGTTCGAGCGCCAGCTCCTTCTGCACCTGGGCGATTTCCCGGCGCTTGGCCTCGGCCGTGAAGGCGATATCGCGCTCGGTGCGCAATTGCTCCAGCGCCTTCTCGTGTTCGATTTCGCGCTGTTCCACTGCCAGCCGCTGATCGAGCACGAACGTCTGTTTCTCACGCAACTGCTTGGCCTGCTCGTTGGCGACATCTTTGTCCTGGCTGGCGAGCGCGACTGCTTCCTGGCGCTCGATTTCCAGCAATTCGAGCTGGGTGGTGAGATCCTTGTTGCGGATCGCGACGGTCGTCTGCTTCTCAGTGGTGTGGACCTTGCGCCGAGCTTCCGACGTGATTTCGGTGATGACCTTGAGACCCTCGGCGTCGAACACGTTGTCGGAGCGGAAATATTCCTTGGTCGATTGCTCCAGCGCCACGATCGTCACCTCTTCAAGCATCAAGCCGTTGGCGGCGAAGCTTTCGCTGACATCCTCCTTAATCTCGCGAGCGAAGGCATCGCGATTCTCGTGCAGTTGTTTCAACGTCTTGGTGGCGGCGTAGCTGCGCAAGGCGCCGACGACCTTTGCTTCTAGCAGGTTGCGGACCTTTTCGGCGTCGAACGTCTTCTCGCCAAGCGTGCGGCTGGCGGTTAGGACGGCCTCCTCGGTATGACCGACATGAGCATACAATTCAGTAATCACGTCGACGCGGATATTGTCGGCGGTCAAGATCGCCTGTTCGCGCGCTCGACTGACCGCGAATTTGATCGTCTCGAGCGAGACCCAGGTGATATCGTGGAACACCGGTAACACGATGGCGCCCTTGCCGAGGCACACTTTCGTGCCCAGGAAGCCCGTGCGAATGAATCCCATATTGGACGGCGCGCGTTTGTAGATCCAAATCGAGACTATGTAGAAAATCGCGACAAGGATGATCGCTACAACGATCAGAGTGATAATCACTTCAAGCATAGCCCACTCGTCCCGTTTCTTGAAGTTCTTGCATTTTCATTGTCCGCAAAAGCTCACACCATCTGAACAGAGCGGGTCGAAGCATTTGCCCTGCGCTCACCAAATTCGAACAGTTTCGGAGTTTTTCTATTTCGCTTCATGCTGTCGCGCAGTTCGTCGGTGGCGCGACGATCGACGTCAAGACCCGCGCCCGTGAGAACGACGCCATAGTCCTCGCGCGCCTTCGTTTCGGTCATCAGTTTGCGTGCGACATCGTTGCGGGTGCGCATCGGATCGCGCTCGAGCGGATCGCCCCAGCCGCCGCCGCCGGCAGTGCGGAAAATCACGCGATCTCCAGCATAAACCCGGACGTTGTCGACCTTGGAGGGAAGCGGCTGGCGGCTACCGTCCTTGCGCACCAGCCATTTCTCCGAGCATGCAGCCGGCCGCCCGCCAAGAATGCCCCAGGGTTGCGTCAAGTGACGGTCGTCGTGGATCGAGATGTCACCTTCCTCCAGAAAGAGAAAGACCTTTTCCACGCCGTTACCACCGCGGTGTTTGCCGGCACCGCCGCTATCGATGATCGTGGTGTAGCCTTCGACCAGCATCGGATAGTAGGTCTCCAAGTATTCGCTTGGGATATTCTGAAACAACGGCCACCACGAATGGCCGTCCAGGCCGTCACCGACCGGACGGCCGGGAATGCCACCATAAAGAATTTCCATAAGCTGAAACGGCCGGCCGGACTTGTCCACGCCGGAATAGAGAAAATGCGGGCTCGAACCATAGCCTGCGGCCGTCGCCATCTCTGGCGCATTGTAGCTCAACGCCCCGCCGAGCACGTCGAATTGCCGTGACAGTGCGTGGGTGCGGGAGCCTAGAGGAGCAGGAAAGTTGGGATGCAACAGCGAGCCTTTGGGCAGGGTCACGTGAATGAGATCATAGAAGCCGTCGTTGAACAGGATCTGGGGGTCAAAGACCATGATCATGTAGACCCCGATGAACATCTTGAACATGCCTTCGTGCAGATAGAAGTTGATCGGCCCGGGTGCTTGCGGGGAGGTGCCGGTCCAATCGAAGTAGGCGTTGTCGCCTTCGCGCCAGACAGTGAGCTTCATCTTGAATGGGCCGTTGCCGCGGCCGTCGTCGTCGACATAGTCCTCGAACGACTTCGGTTCCTCCGGCAAGTTCTGCACGATCAATTTGCGCATCGCGCGGTTGGTCCGCTCGAGCAACTCGTCGCAGGCCCGCTTATAGGTTTCACGACCGAACCGATCGCAGATTTCGATCACGCGCCTCTCACCGGCGCGGCAGCCGGCGATGATCGCCATGAGATCGCTGTAATTCATCTCAGGCGTGCGCGTATTGTTCATGATGAGGTCAAGGACTGCCTTATTGATCTCGCCGCGCTGGTAAAGCAGAAGCGGCGGAATGCGGAGACCTTCGCCGAAGATCGAGGTTGCATCCGTCGGCATGCTGCCCGGCACCCAACCGCCGACATCCATCAAGTGGCCGAACATCGAGGCAAACCCGACCAATTCGCCCTGGTGGAACACCGGCACCAGCACCATCCAGTCATTGATATGGCTGATTGCGCCGCCGCACTTGTATGGGTCGCTTTGCAGGATGACGTCGCCAGGCTCCAGATCGAACTTTTGCTCAGCGAGCATCTCGTTAACGTAAGAGCCGAACTGACCGACGATCATCCGCCCTTTCGGGTCGGTGATCATCGGGAACTCGTCATGCTGTTCGCGGATTACCGGCGACATGGCGGAGCGGAACAGCACCGCATCCATTTCATAGCGGGCATTGCGCAGCGCGTTCTCGATCAGATCGAGCGAGACGGTATCAAGGCGGCGGCCTTCCTTTGGCGCCGACGCTGCCGGAGCGTCTTGGGCGCGCGCGGCGGAAGGGTGCTTAGCCGCTGGCCGCTGGGCGCGTGCCTCCAACGCGGCCGCGTCGCCAAACATCTCGGCGCAGCGGCGTAAAGCCGTTTCCGTCGCGCGGTTCAGTGCAGCGCCCTCGTCGCCATTGGCGCGGGCCGAGCCGAATTGCATCTTCGAGGTGCTGTCCACCGTGAGCTTGCACAGCACGGTCACCGAACCGCGTTCGGTTTTGTGCTCGACGACCTCCGAGGACCAGCGTGAGCCATACCGCTCGTTGAGCATGGCATAGAGATCGGTGGACAGTCCGGCCGCCTCCGAAGCGAGACTAGCCGAGGCCAAATCTGCGGTCGTGGGCGGGCGACGACTTGCGCCGAGCAGACCCAATTCCTTGGTCTGCGCCGAAAAAATCTGATCGAACGCCTGTTTGTTGGCTTTGAGCAGGTCGTCAAAAGTAACCGTGCTGCTCAACGGGTTGAAATTCGGCATCGGGTAGTCTCCCGGCGTCCTCAGGACGCCTTATCGGGTCTGATCAGAATACTCAGATACTCGTCGACCTCGCCAGTGTGCTGCGGATGGATCACGGTCGTTGCGTCCATCTGGGTGATGATTGCCGGACCTCGGATTCGGTTGCCGGCGCGGAGCTTGGCGCGATCGTAGATATTAACCGAAGTAAAGCTGCCCTCAAAATAGGCACGGTGCTGCTCGACGATCGCGCCGGCGGCATCGGGCCCTTCCTTCCCAAACTTCGGCAGACTGATCTTTTGCACCGCCCCCACGCCTACCGCGCGTAGATTGACCAATTCTATCGGTTGATCGAGCTTGAAGCCATAGATGCGCTCGTGCGCCAAGCCGAAGCGGCCCGCGAGGTCATTGAGCGCTCCACTCCCGAGCCGGTCGGGATCGACCTCCAGCGAAAATTCGTAGCCCTGCCGAAAATAGCGGACGTCGGCCTCGTAATTCAGGCGCTGTCGCGTCTCCTCAATGCCTTCTTCGCGCAACCAAGCCCGCGCGTCGCGTCCCAGCTTGGTCAGGATGTCGCCGATCTGGCTCACGTCGACATCGTCGATCGTGCGCACGAATGTCTGGGCGAATTCGTTCTTCACGTCCGAATAGAGGAAACCCAAGGCCGACAGCACGCCCGGCGTCGGCGGCACGATCACCGGATAGCAGCCGGCCAGCATGGCCATCGCGTTACCGTGGAGCGGACCAGCGCCGCCAAACGGTACCAGCGCAAAATCCCTGGGATCGAGGCCCTTCTGCACGGTGACAAGCCGGAACGCACCGAACATGTTTTCGTTGACGATATCGAGGATGCCTTGCGCCGCTTGATGCAGATCGAGGCTGAGTGCGCGGGCGATTTTCGCTACCGCTTCCTCGGCAGCCTTGGTGTCCAGGACCATCTTGCCGCCGAGAAGTTTCGGCGGCAGACGGCCGAGCACCACATTGGCATCGGTGACCGTCGGCCGCTCCCCGCCCTTCCCGTAGCAGGCCGGGCCCGGCACCGCGCCGGCGCTTTCCGGACCGACGCGCAGCGCGCCTGTCATCGGCACGTGCGCTATCGAGCCGCCCCCAGCGCCGACGCTGTGCACGTCCACTGACGGAATTTTAATGGGGTAGTAGCCGATCGAAGTCTGCCGCGAGATCGTCGGCCGGCCATCCTCAATCAAGGAAACGTCGGTGGAGGTGCCGCCCATATCGAAGCCAAGCGCTTGCGGGTAGCCGGCGAGCGACGCCATGAAAGCCGCGCCGGACACGCCGCCAGCGGGCCCCGACATCATTGTGTGCACCGGCGATTGGCTGGCGCGCTCGACGCTCATGAGGCCGCCGTCGGAGCGCACGATATTAACACTGGATTGGAACTGGACGCGGTGCAACTTTTCCTCGAAGCCGTTCAGGTAGCGCCGCATGCTCGGGCGCACGTACGCGTTCATTACCGTGACCAGCGTACGCTCGTATTCGCGGAATTCGGGCAGAATTTCCGAAGACAGCGACACCGTCATCTCGGGCGCCATTTCCTCGACGATGGCTTTGATCCGTTTCTCATGCTCTGGGTTGGCGTAGGAATGCATCAACGACACGGTGATGGCTTCTGCGCCTAGATCGATCAGCTCGCGCACCGCTTTGCGGGCCGACGCCTCGTCGAGCGGGGTCACGACATCGCCGCGCGAATTCATGCGCTGGCGGATGCCGCGGGTCAATTCGAGATCGGCTAGCGGATCGGGCTTCTGCATGATAATCCAGCCGGCCAGCGGTCCCGGCGTCTGCGACCGCGCGAGATGCAGGACCTGCTCAAAGTTTTCCGTGACCAGAAGACCTACTTTGGCGCCCTTTTCCTCCAGCACGATGTTGGTCGATACCGTGGTGCCGTGAAGGAGCGTGGCGATGTCGGCGGCGGCGACCCCAGTTTCCTCGATCAGCTGCTGAATGCCGTTGAGAATGCCGACCGATTGATCGCTCGGAGTCGACGGCGTCTTCAAGAGACGCATCGCGCCCGAGCGCTCGTCGAACAGCAGCAGATCAGTAAATGTCCCGCCGACATCGATGCCGAGGCGGCTACTCATATCATCCCCTGCGTTGGTCGCTTCGAGACCGCATGTTCGCCGAAGCCCGGACCAATCCCCCTCTTGTCGCCACTCCCACAGGGTCCGCGCCGGACGGCGCGCGCTTCAGGCGCATTTCCGCGCGCCATTTTTCAGCATTAGTCCCGGAGCGGCGCATAGTCCTGGAGCGGCGCGCTATTGTCAACTTTTTCTGCTGCCTGCCGCGATCCTCAAAAGCAACCGCCAGCCGGTTTTGACAACACGGAGGAATGATTTACCATCTTGTTTAGGGCATACAACAAGACGGCGAATATGGCAGACGATACTACCAAGCAACAGCAGTTCTGGATCTGGCTCGTTGCCGTCGTTATCCTTCTTATCTTTCTCTATTTTTATCGCCCGTTCGAGACGTATCTCGTCGCGCACATCCCGTTCATTCACTTCAGCAACGTGGTGTTCTGGTTCGCATCGCTGGTCGGGATCGTGGCTTACGCCTTCGCTCATTGGCAGTCGTTTCGCACCGAGATTTTCCGCAACGTCGCCGAACTGAATGTCGACAATCTGGTGTTCGACACCCTGCAAGCGGCGATTCTAGTGTCGGTGATCTTTTGCGCCGGCGCCACGCTCCAGGCGATCGAGATATTGAGCGAATACTTCGTCAATCGCGGGCCGATTTTCGATTCGGCGTTCGGCGGCAGGATTCTGTCGATCGTGCTGCTGGTGATCCTGGCGGTGATTTTCTATCTGCTGCACTACGCCGTGCGCGCCTTGCGCACCGGCTGGCACCCGCGCACCGCGCCGCCGCGGGCGCGTTGAGCGATCCCAGCTACTCCCTCCTGAGCAAACCCAGGTGCAAATGACGCTCACTCCCGCGTCAGCGGGTATCCAGAGGGTGTTTGCCGATAGCCTGGCGAACGCAGCGGGTCCCCGCCGTCGCCGGGGCGACCGGGCGACGCCGGCTTATTGATCAGCCCATTGAAAATCGCGAGCGAGCGCTCGATACGCGCGCGCTGCAATCCGCGCACGATGAAGACCAGGCGCGAACGCCGATCGGCATCGGGCCAGGCTTCCAGGTGGCTCGGCGGATGGACGATGTGTTGGACGCCGTTGATCAGGACGGGCGTCGGCACCCCGGCAACGTTCAAAAGTCCCTTGAGCCGAAGGATATCGGCACCGTGGCGATGGAGCAGCAGGCTGGCCCAGACGCCAAAAGCGGTCCAATCGAGCGGCTCATCGAAAATGACGGCGAAGGATTGCACGCCGGCGGTGTGGCTATGGGTGGCATGCTCGTCCACCTCCTCGGCAACCCAGTGGCTTGCCTCGCGCGACTTGCCGGCGGCGTCGTAAATGTCATCCGTCAGCAATTGCGAGAAATCGCCGCCGACTTCGCGCGACTCGAGGATTTGCGCGGAGACATTGAGGCGGCGAAGCCACTGGCGCAACGCCGCCATTGTCTCCTCGTCCGCCAAGTCCGCCTTGGTCATCACCAGCCGGTCGGCCATCGACGCCTGTTTGACCGACTCCGGGAAACGGTCGAGTTGGCTCGCGCCGTTCACTGCATCGACCGTGGTGACGATCCCCGACAACCGGAAATGATGACGAAGAATGGCTTCCGACAACAGCGTGTACGCGATCGGCGCCGGATCGGCCAATCCCGATGTCTCGATCACCACCCGGCGAAAGTACGGCACATCGCCGCGCGTCCGCCGGGACAACAGATCGCGCAGCGCCCGCTGCAGGTCACCGCGGACCGCGCAGCATAGGCAGCCGTTGCCGAGCAACAGCGTGCTCTCGGCCACGCCCTGCAGCAGATGATGATCGAGTCCGATTTCGCCGAATTCGTTGACCAGAACGGCGACATCGCGCAGGTTCGGCGAACGCAGGAGCCGCTGCAACAGCGTCGTCTTCCCGCTGCCGAGAAAGCCGGTGATGATGTTGACGGGCGTGAGTTCGCTGTACTCGGCCATGGTTCGGCGTTCAGTTCGGTTTGGCGAGCGTCGCCAGATATTGCTCGTCCAGCGGGTCGATTGTTCGCCCGGCGAGCCGCTCGGCGGCCGGCCAGACATCCGCGATCGTATCGACGATGGCGGTGCGGCCGGTGTGACTGGTGAGCAGGTACGAACTGCCCGACCAATCCTTCACGACGATGCCGTGATACTTCAGAACAGCGTTGAGAAGGCGGGCGCGGGCTTGGCGCTCTCCCCCGCGCGTTTGCGGTTCCGCCCGGTTTGCAAAAACCGCGGGCGCGGCGGCGCTGTCGCTCCAGTGCCCCTTACCGCCAAGAACACCGCACAACGCGCACATCGCAAACGCCTGTCGGAGTTAACGCCTATCCGGCGTGCGCCGCCTGGGCCGCCGCACCCTGCCGCGGATATCTCCGACGGAAATCGTCGGCAATTTCGTCGAAGGTGCAGAACTTCACACCCGCATGCTTGGAAATATAGTCGAAGACCCGCTCCAGCATCAGCAGCACCTGTGGGCGCCCGGAAACGTCCGGGTGAATGGTCATCGTGAATACGGCATAATCATATTCGCGATAGACCCAATCGAACTGATCGCACCACAATTCCTCGATGTCGCGCGGCTTGATGAAGCCGTGACTGTTCGGCGCGCTTTTGATGAACATCATCGGCGGCAGATCGTCGAGATACCAGCTGCCCGGAATGTCGATCAGGTCGGTCTCCTCGCCGCGGACCAACGGCTTCATCCATTCGTCGGGATGTTTCGAATAATCGATCAGCGTCCAGCTATCGCCAACTCGCACGTAAAACGGGTGGAAATCGTTATTCATCAAGCTGTGGTCGTATTTGATGCCCTTCTTCAACAATAGCTCGTTGGTGACGGTCGAGAACTCCCACCAGGGCGCGACATAACCGGTCGGCCGCCGGCCACTCAGCCGCTCGATCAGTTCGATGCATTTGTCCATGACGCGCTCTTCCTGCTCGGGCGTCATGGAGATCGGGTTTTCGTGCGAATAGCCGTGCATGCCGATTTCGTGTCCGGCATCGACCACCGTCTTGCATTGGTTGGGAAATGTTTCGATCGAGTGGCCGGGGATGAACCAGCTCGTCCGCACGCCGAGGCGATCGAACAGCTTCACCAGCCGCGGCACGCCGACTTCGCCGGCGAACAGGCCGCGCGAAATATCGCAGGGCGAGTGCTCGCCGCCATAAGAGCCGAGCCAGCCGGCGACAGCATCGACATCGATGCCGAAGGCGCAGAAAATCTCCTTCTTGCCGCTGCCGGATCGCGGCATGGCGCGGGCGCTGTGCGCGGTGTCGCCGCCCTGCGACGTCACCAGCGATCGCGGCTGATAGCGCGGTCCGGTCGGCGAGCCATATCCTGCGCGAACTCCGCCAACGGGTGGACGAGTATGGTCATCGGTCATGGCTGCCCCATTCAGATCATGCTGCTGAACCGCCACGGCCCGGACACCGCTTCGGCGGACGGAAAGCTGATAAGTCTGGTGAACAGTCCCACGTTGCGCGCAGACCGGCAAGAGCCTCGCGGGCACAAGCAAACACCGCCTTGCAACCGGCATGCTGCGGCAGCGCGCGGATCCTGATAAGGATGCGTTGACAAACAGCTTTGGGCGACCCCATCCTTAAAGGGTCCGCGCAATCCGGAGGACGAGCATGAGTGACTGGCAACGCGACACCCGGGCGGATTATCAGCGAAAAGGCTTCGCCAGCCGATCGGGCTATGGGCGCAATCCTGCGTTTGTCGTTGTCGACTTTATCAACGGCTTCACCGATCCGACGACGCCTCTGGGCGGGGATTTCGCTTGGGAGATCAACGCAACGCGCCAACTGCTGGACGCCTTCCGGCGCGCCAAGCTGCCGGTGTTCTACACCACCGTCGCCTATGCCGAGGATATGCATGACGCCGGTGTGTTCGCGAAGAAAGTGCCATCGCTCGCGATCCTGCAGTACGGCTCGCCGATGATCGAGGTCGACGCGCGGATCAAGCCGCTGGCGGGCGAAAAGGTGCTGACGAAAAAATACGCCAGCGCGTTTTTTGGTACGAGCCTCGACCTCGACTTGCGGTTGCTCGGCGTCGACACCGTCATCTTGGCGGGCTGCACGACCAGCGGCTGCATTCGCGCCTCCGCGGTCGACTCGCTGCAATACGGCTATCAAACCATTGTCGTGCGCGAGGCGGTCGGCGATCGCGCTCCTGGACCGCACGAGGCAAACCTGTTCGATATCGATGCCAAATACGGGGATGTCGTGGAACTTGCGGACGCGCTCGATTATTTGCGCTCATTTACCGGGGACGTCGATTTCGCGGCTCAGGCGCAGCAAAATTTCGATCGCTGGTGGCCGCGCGCGCAACGCGGCTGAGCATCGATCGGCGAGCAAATCGATTGGCAAGCAAGATGGCAGACACGCCGGCAAACACGCCCCGCCCGCAACTATCGTCAGTCTTCGACGATATGCTGACCAAGAGCAAGAGAAGCCTCGACGATCTTTATCGCGGCGGGTTGTCGCGCGCGGGCGAGCCGTCCGCGCAGGCAAGACCGTTTGCCGGTCGCACAACGACAACCGCCCGGCACGCCGCCGGCTCCCTTCCCTCCAAGGTCGATCCGGATTCGGCCGCGGCGCGCTGGCTGAACGAGCATTTCGGCGGTAAATGGCGCTATGAAATCTCCGCGCAGAAGCGCGAGGGCGATGAAGCGATCGTGCTCGGCAAGCTCACGTTCGGCCGGGAAAACGCGATCAGAACGCAGTTCGGCCGCGCCAAGATCAGTGGCGATGCCGTGGCTGCATCCAGCGGCGGCCTGCGCTTCAAGGTCGGGGGCGCGGGCTCCGAGCAGGACGAACGCGAAGCCTTTCGGCGCGCCGCCGAAGCGGCGCTCTCAAACTGCGTCGATCTCATTTAAATCAATTCGGCTCGGTCAATCCGGCCTAGTTCTGCAGCAAATCCAACTGCGTTGGATCGCATTTGTCGCGCCGGCTCGCTGCCTTCAGCGAATATGCGGGCCTCTCTGTCTGACGCCGGCTGTCAATGCGCGGCGGAAGCGCTGCGCGGCAACTGCCGCGAGACTTCGCTCTTCTCCGCGTACTCGCCGCACCAGTCATTGCCGAATGTGATCGGCCAGGCGCCGACGCCATTCTCGCGCCGCGCCGGCGGGAAACGCCGGCAATATCCGACAGCCTGCTCGGAATCCGGCTCGGCACCTTCGGTCGGATGGAAATGCCACCACCGGCAGCCGGAGCAGACGAATTTGGAAGTTACGGCCATCGCTCGTCCTTTCGGTCCTTCGCCGCATTCAACCACTATTTCTTCGTTCCCCTCAACTCTCCCGAGCAGAAGGGGCACTCCTTCAACGCCGTTAAGGAACAAGCCGTTGCAATGCCGACGCCTTTGTTCGGGTTAGGGGTTGCGCGGGCGAGACATTGCTGACAAAGTTTCGCGCGAGATCGGTATCACTAAAGCGTTGTGCACCCGGGTCTGGCACGGCGGCGCGAGGACGATCAGGCGATCCATGGCGCGCGTAGGCGTCGATGTCGGCGGGACCAATACCGACCTCGTTCTCGAGGCGGATCACGGCGTTTTTTTTCACAAGGTCGCGAGCACCCCTCACGATCAATCGGAAGGCGTGCTCAAGGGGCTGAGCGAGCTCTGCCAAATGGCGAGCGTTCGTCCGAACGACGTCACGCTGATCGTGCACGGCACCACCGTCGCCACCAACATCACCATCGAGCATACCGGCGCCGAAGTCGGAATGCTCACCTCGCGCAACTTCCGCGACATCCTCCACATCGGCCGCCACAAGCGGCCGTACAATTTCTCGCTCCACTTCGACGTGCCGTGGCAGCAGCAGCCGCTAGTGAAACGGCGCAATCGCATCGCGGTGACCGAGCGCATCCTGCCGCCTAGCGGCAAGGTCGAGATTCCGCTCGACGAAAAGGAGGTGCTTGAGGCGATCCAGGTGCTCAAGCGCCGCGGCATCAAGTCGGTCGTCATCGGCTTTTTGTTTTCATTCCTCAACGATAGGCACGAGCGCCGCGCCGCCGAAATCGTGCGCGCCGAATTGCCGGATGCCTATATCTGCACGTCCTCGGAAGTGGCCAATGTCATCCGCGAATATGAGCGATTCTCGACCGCGGCCATGAACGCGTTCGTCGGTCCGAAAACCTCGCTCTATCTCAACAACCTGCAGAATAGGCTCACCGAAAACGGCTT
>DATMQV010000259.1:0-12552 GCA_035566615.1 Xanthobacteraceae bacterium | reverse complement strand
TACGCGACTCGCCTGCAGCCGTGACGATCTCGCGTTCGTCAAATAACGGCTGGGAGGAACGCAGAAGTTCGTTGTCGCGCGCTTCGATTCTCCCGGCTTCTTCCGCGGGGAAGACCTCGTCGGCTGTTTTGCCGATCATTTTCTTCTCGCGACATTCCCCAGAAGCGCTCGCCCGCTCCGTTGACAAGCACGTATCGGCGGTCCTCTGACCGCTTGACGAAGATCGCGGGCGGGACATTGTTGATGTCAGATCGAGGAATGCGCGGTTGCGATCACGTTCCTGTTCGGCGTGGCGCTGCTCGGTGATATCCTCGAAGGTCGCGACCCAGCCGGCTGCCTCGATCGGGTGGGGCACAACGCGGAGAATCCGGTTGTTTGCTCCCGGCACCTCCACCGACGCAATCTCGCCGGCCCGCACCTTTGCCAAGATTGACGCAACGTACTCCCGCGGATCGGGCAGAAACCCACCTGCGGCCGCGCGACGCCGAAGAACGTCGACCAGCAGGAGACCTTGCAGATGGTTTTCGTTCTCACCCATCAGCTCGCAATAGCGGCGGTTGAACACGATGATGCGGCCCTCGGCGTCGTAGAGGCAGAGGCCGTGAGCCATGTTATTGAGCGCAGCGTCCAGCTGGGCCGATTTTTCGCGTGCAAGTGTTTCGGCGCGCTCGCTCACCGCCAACAATTGCTGCCGCTCGGTCACGTCCTCGTGCGTGGCTACCCAGCCGCCGCTCTCCAGCGGCTCGCTGGCGATGCGTACGAGCCGGCCGTTCTTGGCCGGCCTTATGACGCTAAGCACCTTGCCTTCGACGAGACTTTCGGCGACGCGACTGAAGACTTCGTCTACATCCTCTAGAAGCGATCCGGTCTCCCTTCGCAGCATCAGCAGGTCGCGAAAGGATAGGCCCGGTCTGACGATTTCAGGCGAGAGGCCATAGAGCTCGCAGTAGCGCCGATTGCGCAACGCAATGCGCTGGGCGCTGTCGAACATGACCAGGCCTTGGGTCATGTGATTGATCGCGGTGTCAAGTTTCCTTTTTTCGTCGTTGATCGTTTGCTGATATCGATCCAGCCGACGCAATTGATGCCATAACATCAAGCCCGCAGGGCCAACAAAAACGAAGCAGCCGATGAGCAAGTCGAGAATGATGTCCTCGACCAAGGTAAGGGTCCGCCCGTCCTTCACTGCGGCGCTCAACAGTGGAATGGCACTGACCGCCATGATTGCGCCGACGATCAGGGCAACGTAGAAGATCGTTCGAGTCTTTGGCGCCCGGAGCATTGTGACAGACTAACCCCTTGCGTTGCCGCACAGATCAGGATGCCAGCAGAGCGTTTATGGAACGCCTTGCGTCAGCCGTTTTCCAAGATACGGACAAAGACGTGTTAACTAATTTCGTCGAGTTTGCCGCTTCTTTCGCTGGCTTGTTGGAAATCCGCGGTGCCTAGAACTTCCATCAGTGCCCGGGCGGATCATTGCTTGTCGCATCGCTGCGGTGCGGAATATCGATAGACGCCGGCGGCGCTGAGACGCCGGATCGTTATTGAGGCGAAGAGCGAATGCGCCGAGCGAGTCTGGAAGCGCCCGCAGCCGGCCGACAAACCCATTTCGCGTGTCTGAGATGGGGTCGGCGCGACCCTTCGCCGCCAGCACATTGTCCGGATGGTGCGTTCCCGCGGAGCGTGTCTTTCAACCGCCCCGGCGCATCACCATCTAACCATTCATACTGCAGTGCGGTGGGACTCCGCGGCGGACGGGAAGGGGATGCTATGCCAAAACTCATTTGGCTGCCGTTGTTGCTCGCGATCGCAGGTTTCGCGACCACGCCAGGCAAGGCCGCGGACGAACCTGATCTGATCTTCAAGCGTTCGACGGTGTTCAAGTTGCTGACGCCGAACGACAAGCTTGCCACCTACGGCCTCGACGACCCGGACGTGGAAGGCGTCGCCTGCCACTTCACCGTACCCGAACGCGGGGGCGTCAAGGGATGGCTGGGCGTCGCCGAAGAGGTTTCGGACATCTCGCTCGCCTGCCGGCAGATCGGCCCGATCCGCTTCAAGTCGAAGTTCGCGCAGGGCGAAGACGTGTTTCGGAAACGCCGCTCGCTGTTCTTCAAAAAGATGCAGATCGTGCGCGGCTGCGACGCAAAGCGCAATGTGCTGGTCTACATGGTCTATTCCGACCGCCTGATCGAAGGCTCGCCGAAGAATTCGACGTCGTCGGTGCCGATTATGCCTTGGGGACAGAATGACCAAATCCAGCGCTGCGAGGATTTCGTCGAGAAATAGACCGCAGGTCACCAGCGCAGCGCGGCAGTGTGAACGCGGTCGTCCCAGAGCGCCGTCAGCTTGTCGTCCAATTGCGTCACCGTGATCGAGCACCCCGCCATTTCCAGCGAGGTGACATACGAACCGACGAGCGATCGCGTGACGGTCAGCCCACGTTTTTCCAGAATGCGCCGCGCCACGTTATACATGAGATAAAGTTCGATCGCCGGCGTGCCGCCAAAGCCGTTGACGAGCAGCAAGACGTCGCCAGAATTGGTATTGCCGCGATCGTTCAAGATTGCGGTGAGCATCAGGTCGGCGATGGCGTCGGCGCCGGCAAGCTTGACTCGCGCGCGTCCGGGCTCGCCATGGATGCCCACCCCCATTTCCATCTCATCGTCGGCAAGCGCGAAGGTCGGCGACCCGGCTGCCGGTACGGTGCAGCTTGTCAGGGCCACGCCCATCGAGCCGGTCCTGGCATTCACCTCAGTGCCGAGCTGAGCGCAGGCTTTGAGATCCATTCCTTTCTCGGCAGCCGCGCCGACGATTTTCTCCACCACCAGCGTGCCGGCAACACCGCGCCGGCCGGCACTGTGAGTCGATTTTTCGACCGCCACATCGTCGTTGGTGACCACGGTTGCGGTCGCGCCATCGCATAATTCCGCGGCCATCTCGAAATTCATGCAATCGCCGGCATAGTTTTTCACGATGAAGAGCACGCCGGCTTTGCCGCCGACGACGGCGGCAGCTTCGACAATCTGATCGGGGGTCGGTGAGGTGAACACTTGCCCAGGGCAGGCCGCATCGAGCATGCCGTGTCCGACAAATCCAGCGTGCAGCGGCTCATGACCGGAGCCGCCGCCTGAAATCAAGGCGACTTTATCGGGGTTGGTCGTGCGTCGGCGCACAAATTTCCGCTCGGCGCCAAGAGCAACGATGCCGGCATGAGCGGCGGCAAAGCCGTCCAAGCTCTCCGCCAGCATGGTATCGACGGAGTTGATGAGTTTCTTCACGACGTCCCTCCCCTTCGCCGCGCTTGCGCGCGGTCAATTTTCCTCCTGCAGAATGGCCGTCAACCGGCGCGCAAATTCTTGCAGCAGCGCATCGACTTTTCCGTTTCGCTTAGGGCTTCCGAGATCCGGCACGTGCAGCGTGATGGCCCGATCGCGCGGCGCCTTCGCCAACTGGCCGAGCCGCCTCGGATGGGCGCGCGCATAGGCACGCAGAAACGCGTGTTTCGCGGCCGGCGGGAAGTGACAGACTTCAAAAATGGTATTGAGGTGCTGGACCGGCACGGGCACCGGGTACGCCGGATTCGAGATCTGGCTGACAAAGCTGCGGTTCTTGCCCATGGCGTGCGCCAGCCTGATGCGCATGCCGGAGGGCCGGCTGTCGAGTACTTCCTTGAAGATGCGCTTGTACTCGGCGACAGCGCTCACCTCCTCGGCTTCGTCGAGCGCCGCTTCAGACACGGATGGCCCCGCTGCTTAGTCCGTCGATGGTCTGCTTGATCAGAGCAAGCGCGGACGGATTGACCGACAGCTCGCGCAGGCCGCACGAGAGGAGCCCGGGTACACAACGCGGCTCGCCGGCCATATCGCCGCACAAGCTGACCTCGCGCCCGGCTCGTCTGCCATAGTCCACAATGTGCTTGATAAGACTCAGCATCGCCGGCTGCAAAGGATCAATCAGATTGACGAGCGCGCCATTGGTGCGGTCGCAGGCCGTCAGATATTGGGCAAGATCGTTGGAGCCAATCGAGAAGAACGATGAATCAAACTGTTCGATCGCCAAGGCGGCAGCCGGGACCTCGACCATGACGCCGATTTCCGGAAGCGCGGCGGAAGTTCCTTCAGACTGCAGTTCATCGACCGCTTCGACAAAGATCCGTCGAGCCGCTTCCAGCTCGGCAGGCGTCGTAACCATTGGAAACATGACTTTGAGGTTCTCGCGCACGGCCGCGCGCGCCAGCGCCCGCAGCTGAACGCGAAAGATGTCGGGACGCGCAAGACAAAGCCGCAGGCCGCGCACGCCGAGGAACGGATTGGCCTCGCCGTCCACGGTAAATCCCGGCACCGGCTTGTCGCCGCCCGCATCGAATGTCCGGATGGTGACTGGGCGCTTACCCGCCCAGCGCACAACGGCGTCGTAGGCCTGATACTGCGTCTCCTCATCGGGCAGTCCGGCTTGCCGGCCGAGCAGAAATTCGGTGCGCATCAGCCCGATGCCATCGGCATATTGCGCGTCCGCATGCTCAAGATCCTCGACGCGCTGAATGTTGATCAACAGCCGGATTTTCTCGCCCGCCCACGAGGCAGTGGGGCGGCGCAGAATAGCACGCGCGGAAGCCCGGTTCTTGCGGAGCAAATCCCGGCGGCGCTCGAACAGCCCGATCTGTTCGGCACTGGGATTGAGCTCGAGCGTGGCGCCCTCGCCGTCGAGCAACGCGGTGCGGGCGTTGCCCGGCACGGAGCCAAGCTGCACGATCATCGGAATACCGCGTGCGCGGGCGAGCATCGCAACGTGACTGGTCGGACTGCCGCGCAACAGCGCGAGACCGCCGCCGCGCGACCAGTCGATTTCCAGGAACTGCGACGGCGGCAGGTCGTCGGCACACACCACTGCGCCGCCCGGAATTTTGGACGCTTCCCCCTCCCCGCCACGCAGGGTGCGGAGGACGCGATCACGCAAGTCAGCCAAGTCCGAGGAGCGCGCCTGGAGGTACTCGTCGGCGGCCGCGTTGTAATCGGCAATTTGTGCTTCAAGGGCGGACGACCAGGCCGTGTGCGCAGGGGCTCCTTCGACGATCGCCGCAAAGATCGGATCGAGGAAGTCGTCGTCCTCCAGCAGCGCCACCTGAAATTCGAGGATTTGCGCGGCATCGCCGCCGACAGCCTCGGCCAGATTGGCGATCTGCTGGCCGGCCGAAACGAGTGCCGCGCGCAGCGCCGCCTCCTCATCGGGAGGCGCGGCAGCGACACGCTCGCTACTGGTCCTTCCATCGACGCGGACAAACGGCCCATGCGCGAAGCCGATCGAGGCCGTCCTGCCCCGATAAGCCAAGCCTGCGATGGTAGCGCGTTCGTTCACGATGCGTTGTCCGGAAAATCGGCCGCGACCAAATCGACCAAGGCGGCGACGGCGCCTTCGGCGTCTTCGCCCGATGCCTTGATCTGGATAATGCTGTCACGCGCCGCGCGGAGCGCCATGACCTTGGCGATGCTCTTCGCATTGATCCATTCAGCCGCGTCGGATGCGCGAATGGAAATATGCGCCTGAAATTTCTTGGCGAGCTTGGTCAGCTTCACCGCCGGCCGCGCATGCATGCCCGCGGCGTGCACAAGTCGCACGCTGCCGGTAATGACTTGGCCGTTCGGGCTCTCCAACGTCATCGCGTCCTCGATCGATCCTCTTCTGCTCGCGTTCACGCCGCCGACAATTCTTCGGCCACGGCTCTAACCTGGTCGAGCGAACTGCCGCCCGCCGCTTCGGTCGCCGCCATCACGGCGCCTTCGACAATCGGCGCGTTGCAGACCACGACCCGCTCGCGCCGTTCCGGTTGCAACATCTCGACGGCCATTTCGCTGTTAGTCTCGGCGCCGCCGAGATCGACCAAAATGGCCACGCCCTTCGGCGACCAAACCTGGTTGATGGCCTCGATGATCAGCGGCACGTTGGTGCCGAGACCGCCGTCAGGATTGCCGCCGCAGAACGCCACCTTCACCTCGCTGCCGACCATCTGCCGCACCATGTCGGCCGTGCCCTTGGCGATGTCCTTCGAGTGCGACACGATGACGATGCCGACCGTGTCCGTCATGAGCGGGCCTCCAACGTATCGCAGACCGCGTGCACAAGAACGCAACTGGAGCGGGCGCCGGGATCTACGTGACCGACGCTGCGTGCACCGAGGTACGACGCCCGCCCCTTGGTCGCCTGCATCGGCGCTGTCCGCGCAGCCGCCTCGTGCGCGGTCGTACGCACCCGCGCGATCAGGTCGGGGCCGATCGCCTCGGACTTTAGCGTCTCGAGCACCGGGAACAGGACATCGAGCATGGTCTTTTCTCCGGCCTTCGAACGCCCGCGCGAACTGACGGCGTCGACGCCGCTGCCGAACACGTCCGCCAGATCGGCGGGCAATTGTTTGTTCGCCAAGGCATCCCCGGCTGCGAGAAAGAAGCTTCCATAAAGCGGACCGGACGCGCCGCCAACAGTCATGACTAGCGTCTTGCCAATGGTCTTAAGCGCTTCGCCCGGCGGCAGCGCCGCGATCGTGTCCAACTTGCCGAGCACCGCTTCGAAGCCGCGCTTCATGTTGGCGCCGTGATCGCCGTCACCGATGGCCTGGTCGAGCACGGTCAGCTCCGCAGCGCTGGCGATGACCTGCTCCGCCGCTGCCTTCACAAGTGATTTCAACATTTCGGGTTCAAGCGACATGGTGCCGTCCTAATGCAGTGTCGGCGCGATCCGCCGTCCCGCCGCGTCGAAATAGAGGGGCCGATCGAGCTGCAGCTCGACCTCCTGCCCGGCTTCGAGCGGCCGATGCGGATCGGCCAATGTCACCAGCATGCGGTCGCGATACTCCAGGTGAACGTGATTTTGATCGCCGAGATGTTCAATGCGGTGGATGCGCCCGGTAAATTGTCCGCCACTGGCCTTGGCGATCTGCAGGTGTTCGGTGCGGATGCCGAGCGTTTTGGTACCGGGAGGCATCGCGGCGTGCGGGAGAAGGTCAGCCGACAAGAAATTGATCGGCGGCGTGCCGAGCCGGCTCGCCACGTAACGGTCGGCGGGGGTCTCATAGATTTCGCGCGGCGTACCGACCTGCAACAATTCACCATCCCGAATGACGCCGATCCGCGAGGCCATGGTCATGGCCTCGACCTGGTCATGCGTCACATAAAGAATGGTCGAGCCGAGTTCGATCTGAATCCGCTTGAGCTCGAGCCGCAATTCGGCGCGCAACTTGGCATCGAGCGATGACAACGGCTCGTCCATCAAATAGATGGACGGGTCGCGCACCAGCGCGCGTCCGATCGCCACCCGCTGCATCTCGCCGCCGGAAAGCCGCGTGGCCCGGTTCGAAAGCTTGTTGGTGATGTGCAAAAGCTCAGCGGTCCGTTCGACGCGCTTTCGAATCAGCAGCTCAGGCACGCGGCGCGCCGGCGACCGCAGCGGAAATGCCAGATTGTCGTAGACCGTCAGGTGCGGATAGAGCGAGTATTGCTGAAAGACAAAAGCGATGTCCCGGGTTCCCGGCGGGTCGCGGGTCACGTCGCGCCCATCGATAAAGACCGAGCCGGCATCAGGGCGTTCGAGGCCGGTGACCAGCCGAAGCGCGGTCGTCTTGCCAGCACCGCTCGGACCTAAAAGGACGACGAACTCGCCGTCATTCACGACCAGCGAAAGATCGCGCACGGCATCGACGTGCCCGAAGCGCTTGCTGATATGCCGCAGAGAGACGTTAGCCATGAGCTGCGCTCTCCTCGCTCACCGATGGCGGGCCTGCCGTTTGAATGGCCATTCCGGTTTTGGCATCGAACAGGCTCAGGGAACTGAAGCGGAATGTGAGACCCACTGTCTCGCCGACCTGCACTGGCGCGCTCGACGCCAGTCGCGCCTTGATCGGGCCCTGCTCGGTCACGACGGTGACGATCTGAGTCGTTCCCAAATACTCGGCCCCGAAGACGCGGCCGCGTAGCGTAGCTGCGTCGGAGAACCGGATGTGCTCCGGGCGAACGCCCAGCACCACCGCACCGCCGGAGCGCCGCTCACTGATTTCGGGAACGGGAATGCTGACGTCCTTGAACTTCACCGCGTGTGCCTCCGAGTCGAGGCCGGCATCGCAGTGCAAAAAATTCATCGGCGGCGAGCCGATGAAGTCGGCGACGAACATGCTCGCCGGCCGGTCGTAGATCTCCTGCGGCGAGCCTATTTGCTCGATCCGGCCCGCATTCATGACCGCGATGCGGTCGGCCATTGACATCGCTTCGTGCTGATCGTGCGTGACATAAATCGTAGTCGCGGAAATGCGGTCATGCAGTTCGCGCAACTCACCACACATGAGATGCCGGAACTCGGCATCGAGCGCACCCAGCGGCTCGTCCATCAGAAATGCCTTCGGACGCCGGACCATCGCGCGCCCCAAAGCGACACGCTGGCGGTCGCCGCCGGACAATTTCGACGTCTTGCTCGTCAATAAGTGTTCGATGCGCAAAAGCCGGGCAGTCTCCAGGACCCGCTCGCTAATGTCACTGCGCCCCATGCCCTGGCACTTGAGCGGAAAGCCGATGTTCTGGGCGACATTCATATGCGGATAGAGCGCAAACATCTGGAACACGAAAGCGATGTCGCGCGCGGCGGCGCGCCGGAACGTGACATCCTCGCCGTCGAGCAAAATGCTTCCACTCGTCGGCAGCTCGAGCCCGGCGATCATGCGCAATGTCGTCGTCTTGCCGCAACCTGATGGTCCCAGCAATGCAAAGAAGGTGCCGTTCTCGATGGTGAAATTCGAATTGTGCACGGCCGTGAAGTGGTCGAAGGCCTTATGCAAATTTTCCACTCGGATTTGTGCCATGCGTGCCCCCTATTCCGGAAAGTGGCTCACAGCGACAAATCCCAGCGTACCGGCCAGGATGGTGACGAACGAGTAGCCGTAGAGATCGATCGACCACGGTTGCACCAGCATCACGATGCCGGCGGCAATCAGCGCCATGGCCCCGGCTTCCCACGACCCGCGGCGAAACCAACGCGCAAGCTTGCTGGTGGAAAGCGCCGCGTTGCTCATTTGCGCACCGCTCCGAAAGTGATCCCGCGCAGCAGATGCCGGCGCAGCAGGATGGTGAACAACACGATCGGAATGACGAAGAGCGTCGTCGCCGCGGCAACCGCCGGCCAGTCCTGACCGCCCTCCCCGATGATGAACGGAATGAATGGCGGCATGGTCTGCGCGTCGCCGCTCGTCAGCAGGACCGCGAACGCATATTCGTTCCAGGAGAAGATCAGGCAGAAGATCGCGGTGGCGGCGATGCCGGTCACGGCTTGCGGCAGCACGACCTTGCGGAGCGCCTGCAGGCGGGTGTAGCCGTCGACTAGGGCGGCCTCTTCGTATTCGCGTGGTATCTCGTCGATGAACCCCTTCAGCAGCCACACGGCGAGCGACACGTTGACCGCCGTATAGAGCAAAATCATCCCGATCTTGGTGTCGGTGAGATTGAGCTGCCGATACATCAGATAGATCGGGATGGCGACTGCGACCGGCGGCATCATTCGCGTGGAGAGTATGAAGAACAGAAGATCATCGGCCAAGGGAATGCGGAAGCGCGAGAACGCGTAAGCCGCAAGCGTACCGAGCAAGACCGCAAGGAACGTCGAGCCAAAGCCGATCACCAGCGAATTGACAAAGCGCGGTACCACTTTCGACGGTCCGGCAATCACCATGTCGTGCTGGCGGACAAGCTTGTCGTACCACGTGGTCGCCGGGGGGAGATTGGCGATGAACTCACGCGTTTGCCGCGTTCGCACAGTAAACAGATTGACGTAGCCTTCGAGCGTCGGCTGGAAGATTACCTTTGGCGGATAAGCGATCGCGTCGCTTTGCGATTTGAACGCGGTCGCCCCAATCCACAACAGCGGCAGAATCGTAATCACGGCATAGAGAATGACGATCGCGCCGGCCAAAGCTTTCGCGCGCGGCGTAGCCTCGACCACGGAATGTGCGGTGGATTTGGCGGCGGCCGTCATCGCTGCTTCACCCGATTGAGGACTTTGACGTAGATGTTGGCGGCGCCGAAGACCGTGACGAACAAGATGATCGCAAGCGCCGAGGAATAGCCGGTGCGCCATTTCTCGAAGGCGGCCCGTTTCAAGGTGATCGAGACCAGCTCCGTAGTCGAGCCCGGCCCGCCCGAAGTCAGGAGGTTCACCATATCGAACATCTTGAAGTTTTCGATGGCGCGAAAGAGAACCGCCAGCATGAGAAACGGCATGACCATCGGCAGCGTGATCGACCAGAACTGCCGCCATGACGATGCGCGGTCGACCTCTGCCGCTTCGTATATGTAGTCGGGAATCGATCGCAGCCCGGCCAGGCAGATGAGCATCACGTAAGGCGACCACATCCAACTGTCGACCAGCACGATCGTCCAGGGCGCCAGCGCGACTTCGCCGGTCATGCTGAAGGAGCTCGGCGCAATGCCGGTGAAGAGGCCGACGACATAGTTGAACGGCCCGATCTGCGGCTGTAACAGCAATGTCCAGAAGTTGCCGACCACGGCGGGCGACAGCATCATCGGCAAGAGGATGATCGTCGTCCAGAAGCTGTGCGAGCGGAACTGCCGGTTGATCAGAAGCGCCAAGCCGAATCCGATGACGACCTGCAGCGCGACCGACCAGATCACAAAGCTCGCCGTCGTCTGCAAGCGGGCCCAAACATCCTCGTCCGTCAGAATGTCATCGAAATTATCCAAGCCGACAAAGCGCGTCGGCAAATAGGACATGCTGAGATTGAGGCTGGTGAAAGACAGCCGGATCATCCAGATCAACGGGAAGATGTTGATCGCCAAAAGAAGCGCGATGGTCGGCGCGACGAACAACCAGGCAATGCCGCGGTCCGATAGCCCGCGCACCCGCTTTGCGGCCTTGAAGCGGGCTTGCTCGCCGATGCGGTCGGCGCTGGCGTCGGGATGAATGATCGCCGTCATCGTCTGTTGCAGCGTCTTCTAAAGCATCGCGTAGCGGCCTAAGGAATCTCCCCGGGCTCCAGGTCCGGGGAGACGTTTGCCCTGAAATAATCGCCGCGCGCTACTGCGCGGCCACCTGCTTGCCTTGCTCCTTGAAGACTTTCGTCCAGTCTTTGACCAGAAGATCGAGGGCCTGCTGCGCGGTGCCCTTGTCGGCGACCACATAGTCATGCACCCGCTTCTGCATATCGAGAAGGAGCTGCGCGTAGGACGGCTCCGCCCAGAAGTCCTTCACGATCGCCATCGATTCAAGGAATTGGGGCGCGAACGGGGCGCTGTTGGGGAAGCCGGGCGCGTCAACGACGGCCTTAAGAGCCGAGTAGCCCCCGATTTCCCACCATTTCTGCTGCACTTTCGGCTGCGCGAACCACTTGATGTAGCGCAGCGCATCGTCCTGATGGTCGGAGGTGGCCACGACCGAGATGCCCTGGCCGCCGAGCTGGGTGAAGTGCCCGTTCGGTCCAGCCGGATTGACGAAGAAGCCGATCTTGTCGCCGCCGACATTCGGATCCTTGTACAAGCCGGGGAAGAAGGCGAACCAGTTCATCTGCATCGCTACCTGACCCGACTTGAAGGCGTCGAGGCCCTCCTGCATGTAGGCGTTGGTCAGGCCGGGCGCGGTGCAGCACTTGTACAGCTCTTTGTAGAATTCGAGCCCTTTCACAGCGTCGGGCGAATTGACAAAGCCCTGCATCTGATACGGCTTCTTCGGGTTCTCGTATTCGAAGCCGTAATTGTAGAGCACGTTGGTCACGCCCATCGTGATGCCTTCAGAACCGCGTTCGGTGAAGATGTAGGCGCCGTACACTTTCTTGCCGTCGATTTCGCGCCCCTGGAAGAACTCGGCGATTTGTTTGAGCTCATCGTAGGTCTTTGGCGGCGCGAGATCGCGGCTATACTTCTTCTTGAACTCGGCCTGGATTTCGGGCCGCGAGAACCAGTCTTTGCGGTAGGTCCAGCCGACCGCGTCGGCCATGGCGGGGAGCGCCCAATAGTTCGGTGTGTTCTTGGGCCATTCCGAATAGCCGACCACCGTCGCCGGCACGAAGTCGTCCATCGAAATGTGCTCTTTGGCGAAGAAGTCGTTGAGCTTGACGTACCAGTGATTTTCAGCGGCGCCGCCGATCCACTGGCTGTCGCCGATGATCAGATCGCAAAGCTTGCCGTGCGAGTTGAGCTCATTGAGAAAGCGATCGGCATAGCTCGTCCATGGGACGAACTCGTACTTCATCTCAATGCCGGTTTCTTTGGTGAAATCCTTGCCGAGCTCGACAAGCGCGTTGGCGGGGTCCCATGCCGCCCAGCACAAAGTGAGTTGCTTGCTTTGAGCCGCGGCTGGCCCGTTGGTAACGGCCGTCAGCGCAATGCCGGCGAAGAGAGCGAGCGCTCCGCCCACCCGCTTCGACCACTTCCCTGTCACAGATGTTTGCATGTGGCTTTCCCTCGTTTGAACACGTTTCCTCTTCGTTTCCGGAGCGCCCTCGGCCGGAGACGATGCAGTCATCGAAGCCCAGACGGGCTTAAGGCAGCTGTTCGGGGAAAGTGC
>DATMQV010000258.1:0-5931 GCA_035566615.1 Xanthobacteraceae bacterium | reverse complement strand
GGCAATGTCACTCCCGCGGAAACTCCAGGCCCATTTCGCGGTACCGCTCGGGATCGTCACCCCATCCTTCCCGCACCTTGACGAAAAGAAAGAGGTGCACCGGATGCTCGATGGCCACTGCTATGTCGGCACGCGCCGCCGCGCCGATGGACTTGATCGTCTGGCCGCCCTTGCCGAGCACGATCTTGCGCTGGCTTTCCCGCTCCACATAGATCGTCTGTTCGATGCGCACGGCGCCGTCTTTCAGTTCCTTCCAGACCTCGGTCTCGACCGTCGACCGGTAGGGCAATTCCTGATGCAGCCGCAGATAAAGTTTCTCGCGCGTAATCTCGGCGGCGAGCTGGCGGAGCGGTGCGTCGGAGATCTGGTCCTCCGGATAAAGCCAAGGTCCGGACGGCACATGCGCCGCGAAAAAGGCCTTGAGGTCGCCGACGCCGTCGCCGGTGCGCGCGGAGATCATGAAAATCGCGGCGAAGGTCGCGCGTTCGTTGAGCGATTGCGCAAGCGCAAGCAGCTTCGGCTTGTCGACGATGTCGACTTTGTTCAGCACGAGCACTTTCGGTGCGCGCACCTCGGTCAGCCCCCGCAGGATCGCTTCCTCGTCCTCCTGTACGCCCTTCTGCGCGTCGATCAGGAAAGCGACAATGTCGGCGTCCTGCGTACTGCCCCAGGCGCTGCCGACCATGGCGCGGTCAAGCCGGCGGCGCGGCGCGAAAATGCCGGGGGTATCGACGAAAATAAGCTGCGCCGCGCCTTCCATCGCAATGCCGCGGATGAGCGCGCGCGTCGTCTGCACTTTGGGCGTGACGATCGAAATCTTGGTGCCGACCAGCGCATTGAGGAGCGTCGACTTGCCGGCATTCGGCGCGCCGATCAGCGCGACGAAGCCGCAGCGCGTGGCTTGCGCCGCCGTCTCAGCCATTGGCGCGTTCGGTTTTGACACCTTCGCGCGCCATCATGGCGGCGGCGGCGGCCTGCTCGGCAGCGCGCTTGGAGCGGCCCAAGCCTTCGGCGGGAGCAAACTTCGGCAGATGCACGGCGACGCGAAATTCCGGATCATGGTCCGGACCGGAGCGCTCAACCTCCCGGTAAGCCGGCGTCGGCAGGCCGCGCGCCTGCGCCCATTCCTGCAGCACGGTTTTGGGATCGCGCAACGGCTGCGCGGGGGTGCGCAAACGCTCCTCCCACAGTCGGCCGACCAGCGCTTCCGCGGCAGGGAAGCCGCCGTCCAGATACACAGCACCGATCAGGGCTTCGCACACGTCGGCCAAGATCGCCGGCCGCTTACGGCCGCCGGCATTGGCCTCTGACGAGCCCAGCCGAATGGCGGCGCCGAGATCGATCGCCCGCGCCATGTCGGCGCAGGTCTCCTTGCGCACCAAATCGGCCAGCCGGCGCGACAGCTCGCCCTCGTCGGCCTTCGGGAAGGCGCGAAACAGCATGTCGGAAATCACCAAGCCAAGCACGTGGTCGCCGAGGAATTCGAGCCGCTGATAGCTGCCGGCGCGGTTGCGACTGCCCTTGAGCGACGAGATATGCGAGAGCGCGCTGTCGAGCAGAGCCGCATCCTTGAAGCGATAGCCGATGCGCTCCTCAAGCGAGCCGTCGCCACGGCGGCGGCGACGCGGGGATTCTTTCTGTCCATCCCTTGTCGCCGCACGGGCGGCCGGCTGGGCGGCCCCGGCGGCAGGCGGCTCTTGCGACGCAACGACCGATTTCGCTTTTCCGCGCCTTGTCATCGCACCAGGTTAAAGAGACGGTTCCAACGCACCGTCCAGGGCCAGCGCCACACCTCCCAGGCATGCGCGCCGTCCCGGATCGAGAAGAAGATGATTTGCGCCTTACCGATGATGTTCTCGTAGGGCACGTAGCCGACCGCGCTGAGCACGCGGCTGTCGGTCGAGTTGTCGCGATTGTCGCCCATCATGAAATAGTGGTCGGGCGGCACGGTATAGACCTGCGTATTGTCGTAGAAGCCGTTCTCGGTGAGATCGAGCGTCGTATAGGTCACGCCGTTCGGCAGCGTCTCGCGATATCGCCTGATCTGCTGCGGGGCGCCGTCCTCGTCGCTGGCGAAGTCTTCGATGCGCTCGCGCTTGACCGGCTGTCCGTTGATGTTGAGGACGCCGTCGATCATTTGGATGCGATCGCCCGGGAGCCCGATCACCCGCTTGATGTAGTCGGTCGAGTCGTCCTTCGGCAGGCGGAAGACGACGACGTCGCCGCGATTGACCGGCTGGCCGAGGATGCGGCCGGTAAAGATCGGCGGCGAGAAGGGAAACGAATAGTGGGTGTAGCCGTAAGAGTATTTCGAGACGAACAGGTAATCGCCGACCAGGAGGGTCGGAATCATCGAGCCGGACGGGATGTTGAACGGCTGAAACAGGAACGTGCGGATGACCAGCGCGATGATCAGGGCGTGAATAATCACCCGCACGGTCTCGGCGAATCCGCCTTCTTTCCGTTTTGTCCCGGTTTGCACGCTCATCGACCTATGGTTCCATTCGGCTGAAATTTCGCCCCGCGACCTTGTAGCCGCTGGGCCAACCCCACGCAATTGCACGCGGGCTTTCGCCGCGGCGTTGTCCAGTCGGCTTTAGCTAGGAAGGTCATGTGCTTAACGGAAGGGCCCACCCCTAACCCCCAGCGACATGACGAAATTGTCATGGAGCTGGCGGAAGGGGCTGTGCGGCTTGCCCAACGACTTTGGCCGACAGTTTGTAGCCACCGGCTAAAGCCACCCTGGTCAGTTGCCCGAGACCGGCACGGCCGAGATCACCACAAAGGCATGGGCCGTCGGTCCCTCGTCGGTGATTGTGAGGTCGATTCGCGCCTCGTAACCGGCGGGGGTCAGCGCCACCAGCCGCTTTTTAGCGCCGCCCGTTAACTGGAGCGTCGGCCGCCCGGACGGCAAATTGACCACGCCCATGTCCCGCCACCAGACGCCTGCACGCAGCCCGGTACCGAGCGCCTTGGCGCAGGCTTCTTTGGCGGCAAAGCGCTTGGCGTAGGTCTCAGCCCGGTTTCTCCGCTTGTCGGCCTTGGCGCGTTCGGTGTCCGTGAACACGCGATCGAGGAAACGGTCGCCATGGCGCTCGATGACCTTAGCGATGCGGCGCGCATCGCAGATGTCCGAGCCGATGCCGATGATCATGATGCAGCGCTTTCGCTGCGCATGCGACCGCGCTCCATGGCCGCGCGCATCCTGCGCACGCTTGCGTCCAGGCCCTCAAAGATCGCGTCGCTGATCAGAAAATGCCCGATATTGAGCTCGACGATTTGCGGCAACGTCGCGATCTCTTCCGCACTGAGGAAATCGAGGCCGTGGCCGGCATGCACCTCGAGGCCGGCCTGCGCGGCGAGCGTTGCGCCGCGCGCGATCCGGGCGAATTCACCGGCCGCGGCGGCACCATCGCCCGCCGCCAACGCATCGCACCACGCGCCGGTGTGAATCTCGATCACCGGAGCGCCGACGATCGCCGCGGCATCAATCTGCTCGGGATCGGGCGCGATGAAAAGCGAAACGCGAATATCGGCGGCGGCGAGCCGCTGCACCCCTTCGCGTATCGCACCGCGTTGTCCCGCAACATCGAGCCCGCCTTCGGTCGTGCGCTCCTGCCGCCGCTCGGGAACGAGGCAGGCGGCGTGTGGCCGAACCGTGCAGGCGATCTCGATCATCTCGCGTGTAGCGGCCATTTCCAGATTAAGCGGTTTCTTCAGGCCGGCTTTCAGCCGAAGGATATCGTCGTCAATGATGTGGCGACGATCCTCGCGCAAATGCGCGGTGATGCCATCGGCGCCGGCGGCGACGGCGATCGCGGCGGCTTTCACGGGATCAGGATGCCGGCCGCCCCGCGCATTACGCACGGTCGCGACATGGTCGATATTGACGCCGAGGCGGATGGGAGATTGAGCGGGCATGAATGTGTTCGCAGCGACTTATCCGTTCACCCGCTCGGCGGCGGCGATCACTTTCTTAGCCCGCAATTGCGAGATGATCGAGGTGAGATGCTTGAGGTCATAGACTTCGAGATCGATGGTGACCTCGGTGAAGTCCGGCGACTGCCTCGACATGCGGATATTGTCGATATTGCCGTCATGCTCGGCGATCACTTGTGCGATCTGCGCGAGCGAACCGGGTTCGTTCACCGATTGCACCGCCAGCCGGGCGGGAAAGCGCTGCGGCATTTTCTCGTCGACATCCCAGCGCACATCGAGCCAGCGTTCCGGCTGGTCCTCGAATTCTTTCAAGGCCGGGGATTGGATCGGATAGATGGTGATGCCTTCGCCCGCCGTCATGATGCCGACGATGCGGTCACCCGGCACCGCCCCGCCATTGGGTGCAAAGCGCACCGGCAGGTCGGTATTGATGCCGCGGATGGGGATAGCCGCGCGATTTTCGCCGGTTTCCGGGACCTTGAATTTCACCGCCTTGGCGCGATTGAGCCCGAACCAGCCGCTGTCTGCCTGCGGCGCGGCGCCGGTGACGCGCTCGTCCTTGTAGTCGGGATACATGGCGCGCACCACGTCGGCGGCTTTCATCTCGCCGCGACCGACCGCCGACATCACGTCCTCGACCGAAGCGCGGGCGAGCCGCGGGAGCGCCCCTTCCAGCTGCTCGTCCGAGTAGCCGATCTTGGCGCGTTGGCAAAGCCGCTCGAGGATGCGGCGACCCAGCCCCGAATACTGATCGCGGATCGCTGCGCGGGTCGCCCGCCGGATTGCGGCACGCGCCTTGCCGGTCACGACGATGGATTCCCAGGCGGCGGGCGGCGCTGTCTGCGCCTTCGAGGTGAGGATCTGCACTTCGTCGCCATTCTGCAGCGGCGAGCTCAAGGGGCCGATCTTGCCGTTGATCTTGGCGCCCACCGCCATGTTGCCGACGTCGGTATGCACGGCGTACGCGAAGTCGATGGGGGTGGCCCCGCGCGGCAACGCGATCAGCTTACCCTTGGGTGTGAAGCAGAACACCTGGTCGTGGAAGAGTTCGAGCTTGGTGTGCTCTAGGAATTCCTCGGGGTTGGAGCCTTCGGCGAGGAGCTCGATGGTGCGGCGGAGCCAGGCATAGGCATTCGACTCGCGCGACAACATCTCAGTCGGCGAGCCCACATTGTCCTTGTAGAGCGCGTGCGCGGCGATGCCGTATTCGGCGATCTGGTGCATCTCGCGGGTGCGGATCTGCAGCTCGACGCGCTGTTTGCCGGGGCCGATCACCGTGGAATGAATGGAGCGGTAATCGTTCTGCTTCGGCGTGGAGATGTAATCCTTGAACCGCCCGGGAACGACCGGCCACGTGGTGTGGACGATACCGAGCGCCTGATAGCATTCGACCACGCTGCCGACGACGACGCGGAAACCGAAAATATCGGAAAGCTGTTCGAAGCCGACGGCCTTGCGCTCCATCTTGCGCCAGATCGAATAGGCGCGCTTGCGCCTGCCGGTTACTTCGGCCGCGATACCACTGTCGGCGAGCTTTCGGGTGAGCTGCTGCTCGATCTCGGCGATCCAGGCTTTGCTGCGTTCGGCCAGCGTTTCGAGCCGCTCGGTAATCACCTTGTAGGCGTCGGGGTTGAGCTCGCGGAACGACAGATCCTCGAGCTCCTCGCGCATTTCCTGCATGCCCATGCGGCCGGCAAGCGGGGCATAGATGTCGAGCGTTTCCTCCGCCGTGATGCGCCGCGCCTCGGGGGGGCGGTATTCGAGAGTGCGCATATTGTGCAGCCGGTCGGCGAGCTTGATCAGCAGCACGCGCACATCGTCGGCGATGGCGAGCAGAAGCTTGCGCAGATTCTCGGCCTGCTTCGCCTCCTTGGAGACGAGGTCGAGCTTTTTCAGCTTGGTCAGCCCCTCGACCAGATGGCCGATCTCATGGCCGAACAGCCGGTCGATCTCGGCGCGGGTGGCGTCGGTATCCTCGATCGTGTCGTGCAG
>DATMQV010000257.1:0-10876 GCA_035566615.1 Xanthobacteraceae bacterium | reverse complement strand
AAGCGTCGCGCTGACGATTAGATCGGCGGGGGCGTGTGGTCCCCGAATGCGACCGCAAGTGCCATGACGAGGAAGCACGTCATCTCGGCTTTATGAGCAAAAGCGCCGCGCGGTTATCGCCGCCACTGCGCTTGAGACATGGGGCAGGCAATGGCTCCGGTGGGCAATGAGCGGGGCAAAATGCCCCCACCCGAATCCAAGTTTCAACGAGCAGCATGTCTGCTGGCGTTCGGAAACCGATAAGGCACTTAAGATCGGCGGCGCATGCTAATCGCAACATTGATGGTTACAGTGGCCATTTTCGTCTCTTCCGCAGCAGCGACAGTGAAAAGCGATCCGATTGTGGGTTGATGTGTGAATAGTTCGTCGCTGAGCAAAACTCGAATCCGCGGGGCAGAATGCCACGGGAGCGGGATTCGCGGCGGCGACCTTGGCCGGACCCGATGCTGCGAGCGATACGCCGGTGCCTAGGGCCAGAAGCGCGACTAGATATGCGACGGGACGAATAGAGCGGGTGGTCATAAGACTCAATCCTTGGCTCAGGGTGATCAAACGGATCATCGCGGACATTCAAGGGAATAAATCGATCATGAGGGGATCAACAATGAGGAGCAAGCATTAATTGCTGACGCCGCACCATGCATGAACGGCTGTCAAAAGCGTTGCGTCTCGCCTGACCCTAACCGCGCTGTACTCACGCGCGCCACCGCGCGGCAGTCAGGAAACCACGCGCAGCGATTCCTTGGCGCCGTCGGCGCTGCCTTTTTCGAAATCACCCTCGATGCGGCCCATCTGATGCCGGCAACGATTTTGCCGTGCGCGGCGAGCGGCCGGCTCGTGAACGTGTAGCCTTGCCGATAGTCGGCCACGGTGGTGTCCCAGACCACCTTGCCGGTATGCGCATCGAGCGCCACGATGTGAGCATCGGCGGCGGCCAGCAGCACTTTGTCGTCGTAGAGCGCGATGGTGCCGCGGGCGCGATCAAACAAGTCGTTGTGATAGCCGCCTTCGATGTTCGGCAGCTCGCGCCGGTACTCCCACAACAGATCGCCGCTCCATGACGGCGCGATGAAGCTCCGGGCGTGCCTGCGGACGGGCCGATGCCGGACGTCGTTATTTGCTGCCCAGGCAACCGCGGCGGCGATCGCGTCACCCTAATTCGGTGATCGCCTCCGGGAAGCGGTGCAGGCGTTCGCTCGGCCCGCTCGCTTCGATCAGATAATTGTCGCACACCCACGACAGCACATGGCCGCGCATATAGGTCGGATGCACCACGATGTTCATGTCTTGCGCGATCGTCATCGGCTCGTCGCTGCGGATGAGCGGACGCTCGACCAGATCGTAGCCCTGGCCGTGGCAGTGCAGGCGGCGCTCTTCCGGCCGGCCGTTCCTGCGCATGAAGTCGTTATAGGCGGCGAAAATGTCGGCGCAGGGCGTGCCGGGCTTGAGCAGGCCGAGATTGAATTTGCGCGCTTCGAGCGCAAAGGCGAACTCGTCCTTGAGTTCGGCCGACGCCTTGCCGACCACGCAGGTGCGGCCAAGCTCGGCATACATGCCGCCCGGGCCGGAATCCTCTACCAGCAACGCGACCACGTCGCCTTCTTGGATGACGCGGTTCTGGTAGTGGCGCTGGCTGAATGCCGACGGCGCGTCGGCCGGCATCGAGGCGCACAGATAAATGCCGTTCTCGCTGCCGTGGCGCTGGCTGTAGCATTGGGCGATGGCCGCGACATCGCGGTCGCCCATGCCGGGCTCGATAGCGTCAAAGGCCGCGCGCATGGCGCCGTCCTGCATCGCGGCGGCGCGGCGGATGAGCTCGCGCTCCTCGGCGCTTTTGATCGCCTTGATGCGGTCGACCATGTCGGCGGCATCGACAAAGCGCGAATTCGAGAAGCGGCCCTTCTGCAGATAGTCGACCAGCGCGAACGACATCGCGGCGGTGCCGACAAGCCCGATCGTGCCGCCCGCATAGGGCGCGAGCGCCCGAGCGGCGAGCTCGGCGTCATAGGCGGCCGTATAGTGGCAGGAGGCGAAGCTCGGGGTGGTGAGCACCTGCTTGACGCCGCGATTGATGCCGTCGGGATTGGCGGTCGGATCGGCATCGCCGCCGAACGGGCCCATGCCGACCGCTGTCATCAGATCGTCGCGCGGGAAGACCACCGTGAGCGGGTAGCCGTTGGTGGCCGGCAGGTCGGTGAAGTATTTGACGTAGCCGCCCATGTAATCGTTGTTGTTCTGCATTAGCAGAACATCGATCTTTTCGCGTGCCATCGCGGCGCGCACGGTGGCCCAGCGGCGTTCGAGTTCGGCCGTGGAAATCGGCGTCTGCAAGCGTTCCGAAAGCGCGTTCATGGTGTCCAAGCATCCCCCGATGCCGCCGGTCCTGCGCCGGTTCGCCGGCCGCGGCCGGCCGGATATAACGCTATTGGGCGAGGGGAGGAAGCGGCCGCCACCATGCCTCCCGCAAGGAAGCCGCCGCAGCGCACCGGAATCGGTTAGACTGCGCGCCGACGATCGCTCAACCCCGCATGGCCAGGAGCCGCACTATGCCGATCGATTGGGCAACCGTGAATTGGACCTTCGTTGTTTTGATGGGCGTATTCGCCTTTGTCGCCGCCTTGCTCGGCAGCCTCATTTCCTTCCGCAACCGTTTCTGGGGCGCGATCATCGCCGGTATTCTGTTTGCGGCGATTTTCGTCTTTTGGAATCACTATCCGCACCCGACGGTGCCGCTGCCGGTCATCTCCACCTACACGACGCCTGCCGGTTGACCTTTGCGCCGGCCGCGTTAAGCGTATCGGCCTCGTCGATATCCTCCCCGGTAGGTACGGAGAAGTCATGAATAAGGTCTATGCGGACGCGCGTTCCGCGTTGGCCGGGCTGCTGAAGGACGGCATGGTGATCATGGCCGGCGGCTTCGGCCTGTGCGGCATTCCCGAGACATTGATCCTGGCGATCCGCGATTCCCGCGTCAAAGATCTCACCGTCGTGTCCAACAATTGTGGCGTCGACGGCAAGGGCCTGGGCGTCCTGCTCGACACCCGCCAGATCAAGAAGATGATCGCCTCCTACGTGGGCGAGAACAAAACCTTCGCCCAGCAGTATCTGGCCAAGGAGCTCGAGATCGAGTTCAACCCGCAGGGCACTTTGGCCGAACGCATCCGCGCCGGCGGCGCTGGCGTGCCCGCCTTCTTCACCCGCACCGGCGTCGGCACCTCGATCGCCGAAGGCAAGGATGTGCGCGAATTCGACGGCCAGCGTTATGTCATGGAACGCGGCCTGGTCGCCGATCTGTCGATCGTGCATGCCTATATGGGCGACACCGAAGGCAACCTCGTCTATCGCAAGACTGCGCGCAACTTCAATCCGGTGATGGCAACCGCCGGCAAGGTGACGGTCGCCGAGGTCGAGCACCTGGTGAAGCCCGGAGAGATCAATCCCGACCACCTCATGACGCCGGGCATCTACGTGCAGCGGATCATTCACGTGCCGAACGCCACGAAATATATCGAGCAACGCACCGTCCGTAAGCGCACGCCAGCCGACGCGCCGGCCGGAACAGGGGAGGAAGTCTGATGGCTTGGACCCGCGATCAAATGGCGGCGCGCGCCGCCAAGGAGCTGCAGGACGGCTTCTACGTCAATCTCGGCATCGGCATTCCGACGCTGGTGTCGAACTTCATTCCCGCCGGCATGAGCGTACAGCTCCAGTCGGAGAACGGCATGCTCGGCACCGGCCCGTTCCCGTTCGAAGGCGAGGAGGACCCGGACCTCATCAATGCCGGCAAGCAGACCGTCACCGAGCTTCCGACCACGAGCTATTTCAGCTCGGCCGACTCTTTCGCCATGATCCGCGGCGGCCATATCGATATCGCCATCCTGGGCGCCATGCAGGTGGCCGAGAACGGCGACCTCGCCAACTGGATGATCCCCGGCAAGATGGTCAAGGGCATGGGTGGAGCCATGGATCTCGTCGGCGGCGTCAAGAAAGTCGTCGTGGTGATGGAGCATTCGGCCAAGAACGAGGCCAAGCTCTTGCATCGCTGCACGTTGCCGCTGACCGGCGCCGGCGTGGTCGACATGGTGATCACCGATCTTGGCGTCTTCGCCATCGACCGCAACGGCGGCGGCATGACGCTCGTCGAGCTTGCGCCGGAGGTGACGCTCGACGAGATCAAGGCCAAGACCGAAGCGAGCTACAAGGTCGCCAATACGCTGGCGCACTGATCGTCGCTAAAACCGCACCTGTAGGGAGGGCAAAGGCGCGGAGCGCCGTGCCGACGTGTGGCGAGCGGGGGCGAAGTCCGCGCGGGCTTCGCTGCGCTCTGCCCACGCTACGTTCACCGTCACACATCAAAACTCCAACGCCGTCCGTACCCCCAGCACCAGCGCATTGGGAATGGCCGATACACTCGCCGGATTGGCCGGATTGGCGATATTGGCGCCGGGATGGAAAATGTATTGCAGGTTCGGCTGGATGGACCAGTCCTCGGCAAGTTTCCACCGATAGGTCAGTTCGATCGCCGCCTCATAGTCGCGGATCGGGATCGGCACGCCGGTAAGCGCCGCGAGCGCACGGTCGGTGGCGGCCGCGGCGGGCGAAATGCGGCCGTAAGCGAAAGCGATACCGACAATGTCGTCCGGCCGCCAGGCAAGCGGTCCGCGGAAGGTGAAACCGCCATCGGCGTAACGATCGATCTCGCTGCGATCGCTGAGTGCGGCGACGCCGCGCGCAAAGAAACCGAGCGCGCGGTTGGGGCTGCCGGGCATGCGCCAGAGCGTCTGTTCGAACAGGCCGTAGACCGCTGCGTCGCCTTGGACTTGCGGTGGCATTGTGCCGCTTTGCGTGAAGTCTTGCAGCGGAAACGAACCGGCATTGTACCAGGCGCCGATCTTGATAACGCCCGGCAGTGCCGACGGCGAGGCGGCCAGCCGCGGGCCCGCCTCATCGACGGCGGGCATGCCGTTGCCTCCTTGGTTTGGATTTTGCTGGGCCCCTAAAAGCCGTGCGCCGCCATACCCGTACACTGCCTCGACGATCATAAAAGGCGGATCGTTGACGCGGAAAGCGAGCCCATATTTGTCGCTCGTCACCGGATTGTTGGAGCCTGACCCGGCCGGATCGCCGTCGAAAATCGCGGCCCGCAGAATGAACTGGTCGTTGAATGCGATTTGCAGGCGGGCGCCGAGCGCGGCTTCCGGATAGTTCGGGCCGCCGCTCGGCAGGTCCTGGGTGTTGAGCATCGGCCAGCCGAAGGTGCTGTTGACGGCGTTGCGGCCGACGATGAATTCCTGAGCGGCCGTGAACTGGCCGATGCGCAATTTGACGTTGCTGGTCAAGTCCTGCTCGATCCAAGATTGAATAGCCGGACCGTCGGCGGCGCCTCCACGTTGCTCACCAGCATCAGATTGTCGAGATTGGCGCCGCTGAATTGGTTACCAAAGATGCTGTGGATGCTGGCGTGGAATTTTGCCCCCGACCAGCCCGCGAGCTTGTCGAGGTCGCCGTCCATAATGATGGCGAAGCGGCTGTCATAGCCGGGCCCTTGCTTCACGCCGCCAAACGGATTGTCGAAGGCGTCGCCGTAATAGCTGAAGGTAAAGGTGAGCCCTTGCCGTTCGAGCCTGCTGCGCAGGCCGCCGATATCGGTGAGCTCGTGCAAATAGGCCGGCAGGGATTGTGGCGAGGCCCACGCCGCCTGTGCATTGCCGTCGTCGCTGCCGGCTTGCGCGGAGGAAAGGGCCGCGAAGCTCAAAAGTGCAAGAAGGCCGAGAGATACTGGGCCGAGTAAAAGCCGGGCGCAGTGTGAGCCCAGCCGGATCCGCCGACCTGAACGATGCCGATTGGGCATTCCGCGTAACGTCCTTGAAGCCGAAACGCCGCCTTGCTCCCGGTCGGCAGGTGAGGCCGGTTTGAAAAATCCCCGTATGCGCGTTGTTCGCCGACGACAGGCCCGCGAAGGGCCTTATCCTATGAGCGCTTTTTGAAGGGCACACGACTGCCGCGCCGGGCATTCCAAGGTCAATTTCGGCCTTGCAGCTCGCCCACGGCGCCGCGGACGGCGGTGATCAGCGACGTCATCGTAAAGGGCTTTTGCAGCCAGCCGAGTGGAACGGCCTTTTCAGCGCGCACGCGGGCTTCGGGATCGGCATGCGCTGTGGCGAAGATGCAGCGGATGCCATGGGCCATGAATATCTCGATGGCGGCCTCGATTCCGTCGCGCGATCCGGCGAGCCTGATATCCATCACGCACAAGGCCGGCTGCTGCGACGACGCAAGCTCGATCGCTTCGTCGGCCGAAGATCCGACGCCGGCGATTGCGAACCCGGCATCGATCAGGGCCGCCTCGATTTGGGTGGCGACCAGGAAATCGTCTTCGATCAGCAGAATGCGCTCGGCCGTCACGCTACGCGCCCGCGGCCCCGCGCTTTCGTCGCGCGCAAAAACGGCGCCGGGCCGTGAGATCGGGAGGGCTGAGGCCGGGCGCGCGCATTCCGCGCAAACTTTCACCTGCATGATATCGACCGTTGGGAGCATGATCCCGAAAAAGCCTGCCCCGGACTTGATCCGGAGTGGGAACCGGTTTCGGCCAAGATCATGCTGGAAGCAAACCATCGAGACCGTGATCCGATTCAATTGAATTGGATCGCGATCTAGGCGAAGCGCAGCGTGCAGCGGGTGGCCGGGTTTCTCATCACCTCGAATTGTCCGCGCAGCTGTCCGGCCAGACCCTGGACCAGCCCGAGACCCGACGACCGGCGTGCGACGGTATTCAGATCAAACCCCGGACCGTCGTCTTCCACATAGAGGACAAAAGAGTCGCCTTCCTTTGTCAGCCCGACCCGAATGACGCAGTCGCCGCTGCCGTTGACGCCGTATTTGGCCGCATTGGTCAGGAGCTCGTTGAGGATCAAGGCAAGCGGCATGGCGACATCGTTGGACAATTCGCCGGACGCCGGCGCGCGCACGATCTTGACGTTCGGCGGCAGCGTCTGTTGCGCGCTCTGGCAAACCGCCTCGAGGAACTCGCCGGCTTGGAAGTTGGTCGCGTCTGTGGCGTAAAGCACCCGCTGCGCCGCCGCCATCGCGGTAATGCGCTTGCTGGCTTCGTCGAGGATGTCGGCCGCGTCGGCGTTGCGCGTTTTCTTGGCTGCCGCATAGAGCAGCGACTGCAACATCTGCATGTTGTTTTTGACGCGGTGGTTCAATTCCCTCAGCAGCATCCGCTGTTGCGTTTCGGCTTGCCGGCGTTCGCTGATATCGACCAGCATGTTGATGGCGCCGACGATCTTGCCGTGAGCGTCGCGCAGCGGCGTCGGGTAGGGAATGAACGGGACACGCGTGCCGTCAGGTCGTTCGGCCACGGCTTCCGCATTTCGGATGGCGCGCCCTTCCTTGAGCGCGATCGCCATCGGACATTGGTCGTGCGGCAAGGGCGTGCCGTCCGGCCAATAGAGTTTCCAGGTCACGCACCATTCATCGCTGCCGATGATGGGCCTGCGGCCGGCCAGCTCGACCGCCGCCTCATTGTAATAGGTGATCTTGCCCTCGGCGTCGGTAGTGTAGATCGCGGCCGGTATCGAGGAGAGCAGGTCCTGCAGCTGACGCTCGCTGTTGCGCAGCGCCATCTCCGCTCTTTTGCGCTCGGTGATATCGCGGGCGATCTTGGAGGCGCCGGCGATGCGGCCGCCGCTGTCGCGGATGGGCGACACCGTCAACGAGATATCGATCAGGCTGCCATCCTTGCGCTGGCGCACCGTTTCGTAGTGATCGATGGGCTCGCCGCGCCGGATGCGCGCCAGTATTCCCGGCTCTTCGTCCATGCGATCCCGCGGGATCAGGATGGTCACCGGCTTGCCGACGGCTTCCTCGGCCGTATAGCCGAACACCCGCTCGGCGCCGCGATTCCAGGTCTGGATGATGCCGTTGAGATCCTTGCTGATAATGGCGTCGTCGGACGACTCGACGATGGCCGCGAGCCGTTGCGCTAGAAATTCAGGAGATGCTTCCAGCGCGCTCGTCGCACGCGCGGGCGGGATTTGTCCCCGGGGTCGTCGTCCGATCTGAAGCTCCTGGATGCTCATTCCTACGTCCCCGTGCGCGGACCCAAAATACACCTGGCAGCCGATGCCGCAGCAGCCGCTCTGACCGACATGCAGACGCCCCGCAAATGGAAACGCGATAAAACTTAAAGGGTTCCGGCCGTTCTTCGAGCATGATCCGGAAACGCGGAAGCCGGCTTGAGATCATGCTCCACCAGAAAGTTAGAACGCCAATCGTTCCGATCTGAAACGATTGCGGCTTGCGCGCTCGGTTCCAATTCACGTGCGGAGGCGGGCGATCGGGGGCGCCTTTTGTCGCCGTTCGAGTAACATGCGGCTTGACATTTGTCCCGGTTTCAGTTACAAGAGAAAATCTCGCTCATGAGGGACGCATTCCGGATGCGATCTGAAGTGTGGTGCGAGTGCGGTGCTTCCGCGCGGACTCGCAACCCGCGCCGGAGCGGCTTCGGGCATCATTCCCTTCGGTACTACGGCCGAGGCGTGGGGTGCTGCCACTGCACTGGGACAAGATAGAACGGGTAACGCCCGCTTGATTCCAAGTCCCAGGAAGCATGGCCTGGAGTTGAGCAGGGATGGGAGTCCCTGCGAGAGCCGCGGTCGAAGCGCCGGAAGGCGAGCGCGCCCCGATATGGCGGCGCGCAGCCGCGCCCGAGGTATCAGCAGGCGGCAACGTTTGTTGATGCTGCGCGGCGAATGGTTGGCATGCGCCTTTCGGCGCTTCGCCTCCCTTTGATTACCCGGGGGCGAATCTATCTTTGGTGCGTGGTAGTAAGCAGAGTTCGGGCGCGTAGCCGCGCCGCGAGAACGATTTCCCATTCGTTACTGCCGGGCCTGACCTGGCTTGACCCGGCAATCCATGCGGAGCGCCGGCTTGCTGAGACTTACCGCAATGTTTTGGTTGGCTGCATCGCAGCATGGACCACCCGGACAAGCCCGGTGGTGACGAAGAAGGGGGGCGTCGATGCGAGCGTCAGCGAAGCAATCCAGATGGCTTGCGCGGGAATCTGGGATTGCTTCGTCGCTGTCGGGCCTCGCAATGACGAGCGCTTATCCGCCCCCGCGCAGCGAAGCGGAGCGGGGCAGGGGGACCACACGAAGTGTGGTTGAGGGGGTATGCGGCGCTGAGGCCGACCGTGAGGCCGTCGCCGCTCCCACCGCACTTCGTGCGGTTCCCCCTCCCCGCTGCGCGGGGCGGGATAAGAAAGCGAGTCACGAGAATTGATACGGAGCGAAAACGCGGGACGCGCGACAACCGCGCCCTTTACCTTCCGGTTGAAGATGCAGAGAATGACACTGCGTGGGGGTAGTCGTGCGTGAAGATTCGATCCTCGAAACAGAGGACCTGACCAAGGAGTTTGCCGGCTTTATTGCCGTGCGCGGGGTTAACCTGCGCGTGCGGCGCGGCAGCATTCATGCGCTTATCGGCCCGAACGGCGCCGGCAAGACCACCTGCTTCAACCTGCTCACCAAGTTCCTCGCGCCCACCCGTGGTCGGATCGTCTTCGACGGCCGCGACATCACGGCGCTGAAGCCCGCCGATGTCGCCCAGCTCGGGCTTGGGCGCTCGTTCCAGATCTCGGCGGTCTTTCCGCATCTTACCGTGCTGGAAAATGTGCGGATCGCATTGCAGCGCCGGCGCGGCACCTCGTTCGATTTCTGGCGCTCGAAAAACGTCCTGCGCGCGCTCGACGATCGGGCGGAGGCGCTGATCGCCGATGTCGGATTGGCGCCTTACGTAAAGGCACCGGCCGTCGAGTTGCCTTACGGCCGCAAGCGCGCGCTCGAAATCGCAACGACGCTCGCGCTCGATCCGGAATTGTTGCTGCTCGACGAGCCGATGGCCGGCATGGGCCGCGAAGACATCACTCGCATCAGCGCGCTGATCAGGTCGGTCGCCGCCAAGCGCACGGTACTGATGGTCGAGCACAATCTCAGCGTTGTCGCCGACCTGTGCGATTGCATCACGGTTCTGACCCGCGGTCAGGTGCTGGCCGAAGGCGACTACAAGACCGTGTCGGCGGACCCGGCGGTGCGCGAAGCCTATCTCGGGACCGGCCAAGGTTGATAACGATGCCTGAAAACGGTGCGCTCCTTACGGTCAACGATCTGCAAGCCTGGTACGGCGAGTCGCACATCTTGCATGGCGTCACCTTCGATGTTCAGGCCGGCGAAGTGGTCACGCTCCTTGGCCGCAACGGCGTCGGCAAGACCACGACGCTGAAATCCGTCATGGGCATGATCGACAGCCGCACCGGTTCGGTGCGCTTTGAGGGCAAGGAACTGATCAGGCGACCGTCCGATGCCATCGCACGCGCCGGGATCGCTTTCTGTCCGGAAGAACGCGGCATCTTCTCGACGCTCGATGTGAAGGAAAATTTGCTGTTGCCGTTGCAGGTGCGTCCCGGCGGCCTGTCGCTCGACCGCATCTTCGAATTGTTCCCGAACCTGCGCGAACGGCTCTCGAGCCAGGGCACCAAGCTGTCGGGCGGCGAGCAGCAGATGCTCGCCATCGGCCGCATCCTGCGCACCGGCGCGCGGCTTCTTCTGCTCGACGAGCCGACCGAAGGATTGGCCCCGGTGATCATTCAGCAGATCGGCCGCACCATCGCCGCGCTCAAGGCGCAGGGTTTTACGATCCTTTTAGTCGAACAAAACTTCCATTTTGCCGCCACCGTGGCCGATCGCTACTACGTGATGGAGCATGGACGCATCGTGGATCATTTCGCCGCGGCTGAACTAAAGGCGAATACCGAAAAGCTCCACGAGTATCTCGGAGTTTGATATCAGAAGGCGAAGGGCTCGCGAGCCCGCAA
>DATMQV010000256.1:0-11185 GCA_035566615.1 Xanthobacteraceae bacterium | reverse complement strand
GCGATCAGTTCGCAAAGCGGAAGTGCATGACGTCGCCGTCCTGCACGACATAGTCCTTGCCTTCGAGCCGCATCTTGCCGGCCTCGCGCGCGCCGGCTTCGCCGCCACCGGCGACATAGTCCGCATACGCAATCGTCTCGGCGCGGATGAAGCCCTGCTCGAAATCGGTGTGGATGACACCGGCGGCCTGCGGCGCTTTGGCGCCGCGCGTCACCGTCCAGGCGCGCGTTTCCTTCGGCCCGGCCGTGAAGAACGTCACCAGGCCAAGGAGCGCGTAGCCGGCGCGGATGAGCCGGTCGAGGCCTGCCTCCTGCAAGCCGACCGCCGCCAGATAGTCGGTACGCTCCTCGCGCGACAGCACGGCGATTTCCGATTCGATCTTGGCTGAAATGACCACGGTCGCCGCGCCCTCGGCTTTAGCGCGCGCTTCCACCTTGCGCGAGAAGTCGTTACCGGTCGCGGCCGCCGCCTCCTCGACGTTGCAGACGTAAAGCACCGGGATCGACGTGAGCAGGCCGAGCATGTGAAAGGCGTGTTCTTCCTCCGGCTTGCGTTCGACCAACCGCGCCGGCTTGCCATCGCGCAACAGCGCCAGCGCCCGATTGATCAGATCGAGCATCTCCCTGGCGTCCTTGTCGCCGCCCTTGGCTTTTTTGCTCAAGCCGTCGACCCGCCGCTCCAGACTGTCGAGATCGGCGAGCATCAGCTCGGTCTCGACCGTCTCGATATCGGCGATCGGATCGATGCGGCCCTCGACATGCGTGATGTCGGTATCTTCGAAGCAGCGCACCACATGCGCGATGGCATCGACCTCACGGATATTGGCAAGAAATTGATTGCCGAGCCCCTCGCCTTTCGAGGCGCCGCGCACCAGCCCCGCGATATCGACGAAGGTCAGCCGCGTCGGGATGATCTCGGCCGATTTGGCGAGCTTGGCGAGCGTCTCGAGCCGCGGATCGGGGACCGCGACTTCGCCGACATTCGGCTCGATGGTGCAGAACGGATAATTGGCCGCCTGCGCCGCCGCCGTTTCGGTCAGCGCGTTGAAGAGCGTCGACTTGCCGACGTTCGGCAGGCCGACGATGCCGCATTTGAATCCCATGGAGGTTTATTTCACCTGCAAACGAAGTTCCCGGCGCCTGCGAGCCAATCCTTCTTGCCGTTCGGCGAACGCGGCATCGCGCCCCGCCAAACTTTGCTGAATCCAAGGACCGGCAAGAGCTCTCGCGGAAGAGCCAGCTTCTCGTCTGTGCCGAGTTCACGCGTTCCCGATTTCCGCGGCACACAAATCGGGTTTTCTTGCAGAAATGTCAATTTTGGCGGACCGAAAAATGTCCCAATAACGAAGCGGCTTCGAGAGGCGCGGCAGTATCGACCGATCGCGCAATCTGCGCCGCAGGCGGATCGCTCAGTGGCTTACCGGCTGCGTGACAAAGCGGCCGGCGGAAGCCGGCACCGCCGGCTCGGCGCCCGCCGCGGCGCGTTGCTGAGCGGCAGCTTCGTCCAACTGCTTCACCAACATTTCGCCTGAGGCGCGCATCGATTGCTCCAGCAGCGGCGTCAGCGCGATGAATCTTTCCATGTCCTCCGCCGCAGGCTTGGCGACCCGGATATCGATGCGCGTCCCCCCATCGCGGCCATCGCTCAATGCGTGCGTCATTGTCATGACAAGCCCGGTATCGAAGATCTGCGCCCGCCGGGTGATGTAGTCGTGCGGCCGCCAGTCGATGAACTCTTCGACAATGACATCCTTCCCATGCATGCAATGCGTGATCGTGCCGGGGCCGCGACGACCGTTCACGGCATTTTCCTCGACCCCGGTGGAGCCGGCCGTCCATATGGCGCGGTGTCCGGGCATTGTCAGAAATTCCCACGTCGTCGGCCGCGCGGCTGCAACATCGATCGTGAAGGTCGCGATCGCATCCGACGGGCTAACTTCCATGCGGCTCCGCTCCTGCTCGGCCTTCCACGCGGCATCGAGGTCGCGCAGCCAGCAGCGGACCTCGCCGATGATGTCGATGGACTCGCGATGCGCGATCAAACCTTGGGCTTGCGGATCGATGCCGGCGCGCTGCGTGAGCGCATCGGTGTAAAGTACGTAGGGACGCTCGCCGAGCACCGCCTCCACGTTGTTCTTGAGCAGGCGATGGATCAGGATCACGTCACGGCCGATCAATTCCTCTTGGCCTGACATCGCTTGCTTGGCGATCTGTCCGAAATGAGGACGAATTTCAGATCGAGGCTCGGAATTTGCCGGCAGGCGTCGCATTCGCAGACCGAAGCCTGCTTGATGTCGCGCAGCCGCCGCCGGAATGTGAAATACGTCGCCTCGACAATGTCCTGCAGCAACGAGCCATCGAGATCGGATGAAGCGAGATAGACGAAGGCCGCGTCGCCTTCCAGCTTGGACAGGCGGAAAGGCGGACGCAGCGCGTCGACGATCGTGTCCATGAGATCGGCGAGAATATCCTGCGCGTGGTCGAGTTCGACGCCGGCAAGATAGCCGGTATAGCCGGAGATGTCGGCGATCAGGAGACAGGCGCTTTCCGGCTTGGGCAACATGGCAATACCCCTTGGGTTTTGCGGGAACCGGACCCTGCCGGAACGACGCTGCCACTTAGGCCATTGTCGGCCCAATGCACGATTCCGGCTGCTTCCAAGCTACGCAGGCACGAACCGAGAGTTTCAGCCGCTACTTTTCCTGCGGCGGTCCGGCCGGCCGCGCCGGAGCTTCTCCGGCATCGCCGTTCGCTTCAAACCCCTTCGCCACCATGGCGAGGTGAACCTCGTTCTGAAAGCTCGCGTCCTGACCGCGGACGAGAAGGTCGACATTGTCGGCGAGAATGTCAATCAGCGCCTCGACCCAGCCGCGCTCGCTCTTGGCGAAATCCGAGAGCACATAATGTTCGACCAGATCCTTGGCGCCCGGATGACCGACGCCGATTCGCACCCGCCGGTAATCGTTGCCGACATGCGCGGTGATCGAGCGCAATCCGTTATGGCCGGCGATGCCGCCGCCGACCTTCACCCGCACCTTGCCGGGCGGCAGTTCGATCTCGTCGTGAAAGACGGTGATGTCGCCGGCTGTGAGCTTGTAGAACTGCGCCGCCTCGGCGACGGCGCGGCCGGATTCGTTCATGAACGTCCCGGGCAGAAGCAGCAGCACGCGCTCGCCGCCGATCGGCCCCTCGCAGGCGACACCTTGAAAACGCCGGCGCCACGGCCCGATGCCGTGGCGCTTGGCGATGGCTTCAAGCGTCATGAAGCCGATATTGTGGCGGTTGCCTACATAGCGCGCTCCCGGATTGCCGAGACCGACCAGGAGCAGCATCAGCCTAATCCCGCGGAGAACCTCACTTCTTCTCGGCAGCCCCAGCCGCGGGCGCAGCGGCGCCAGCAGCAGGCGCACCGGCACCCGGCGCAGCAGCGCCCGCGCCAGCCGCGGGAGCTGCGGCGGCAGTGGCGGCCGCTGCGGCAGCGGCGGCGGCAGCTTCGGCCGCGGCTTTGATTTCTTCCGCGTAACCCGACGGCGGCACCACCGTGACCAGCGTGATGTCGCGGCCCGCGACCACGCGTACGCCTTCCGGCAGCTTGATGTCGCTCAGGTGCCGGGAATGGTTGATGTCGAGCCCGCCGACATCGACCTCGATCCCGGTCGGAATGGCGTCCGCCCGGCAACGCACCTCGATGCTGTGGGTGACGATCGACACGGTGCCGCCGCGCTTGACGCCCGGCGACTGGTCGGCGTTGCGCACATGGATCGGAATATTGACCCGGATGGTCGCGCCCTCGCCGAGCCGCATGAAGTCCACATGCAGCGGCAGATCGCGCACGGCGTCGAGTTGGAAGTCTCGGGGAATGACGCGATGCTTCACGCCGTCGATCTCGACGTCGTGCACCGTGGTCAGAAAATGGCCGGCAAAGATGCGCTGGCGTAATTCGTTGTAGTCGAGCGAAATCGGCAACGGCGGCTTGCCATCGCCATAGATAATTCCCGGTACGCGGCCGGCGCGACGTTCTGCCCGGGCGGCCCCCTTGCCGCCTCGCGAACGCGACGCCGCCTTGATCACATTGACGGTCGCCATGATGTATCCTCGTCTCTCAAGCCTTAAGGCCAGGACCGAACGCCCGGACCTCGTGCTCTGGTTTGATTGCCGCGGCGGCCTCCAGGGGTGCCAAAGGTGCTCATTCGCCGCGGTGGCGCGCTTATAGCGGCGCAAAGTCCAAAAAACAAGGAAACGCTAGAGCATGATCCGGAAAAGTGGAGGCCGGTTTTCCGAAAAGATCATGCTCAAACAAAATGCTAGAGCGGGATGACGGTGCGAAGATAAAGTCATCCTGCCGTAGGCAGGCTTTAGGCGAAATAGCCGCCGGGGGGTTCCTGCGGGCCGCCGGAGCCGGGAGGTGCCGAGGTCACGCCCGCACTGCCGGCGGCGGGGGCATTCGCCCCGGCGAGCCGCGCTTCCAAGGCCGTGACCCGGGCTTTGAGCGTCTCATTTTCCTCGCGGGCGAGCCGCGCCATATCCTTAACGGCCTCGAATTCCTCGCGCTGGACCACCGCGAGTTCGCGGAGAATCCGCTCCGCCTGGGTCCGGAACAGCGTCTCGGCCTCGCGCCGCACGCCTTGCGCAACCCCCGCCGCATCGTTCATCAATCGCGCAACTTCGTCGAAGAACCGGTTCGTCGTCTGGACCATGTTCGCCTCCGAAAGGAATTGGTCGCCGCAGGAAGCGAGCGCGTCGGCGCGCCGCTTGCCATACCGCTACACAATGGCAATGGTGGCGCCCCATCGCAAGGCGTGCGGCGCCGGATAAGGCTGCGCGGCCCGGAACGGGCGCACTAACCCGCTTGGAGCTCTTGATGCTCGTTCTGCCGGTCATCCCGTTTCCAGCGATCAATCCGGTGCTGATTTCGATCGGGCCGTTCTCGATTCGGTGGTATGCGCTCGCCTATATCGTCGGCATCATTGCCGGCTGGTTCTATGCGCGCGCCGTCATCGCGCGGGAGCGGTTTTGGGGCGGACCGGCGCCGATCACGGTTGCGGACTACGACGATTTCATTATCTGGATCACGATCGGCATCATTGCCGGCGGCCGCATCGGTTATGTGCTGTTCTACAACCTGCCGCAATTCGCCGCGCATCCGCTCCAGATTTTCGAATTGTGGAATGGCGGCATGTCGTTTCATGGCGGCGTCGCCGGCTGCGTCGTCGCCACCGTTTTGTTCGCGCTGCGCCGCGGCTTGCCGATGCTGACGCTCGGCGATGTGACGACCGCCGTGGCGCCGATTGGACTTTTCCTCGGCCGCATCGCCAATTTCATCAACGGCGAATTGTGGGGCCGGCCGACCGACGTGCCCTGGGCCATGATCTTTCTCAATGGCGGCCCTATTCCGCGCCATCCGAGCCAGCTTTACGAAGCGACCCTTGAAGGCCTCGTGCTGCTGATCGTGCTCGGCGTGATGGTGCGCATGGGCGCGCTCAAGCGGCCGGGCCTCATCACTGGTTCATTCTTTTTCCTCTACGGCGTCGCCCGCACCGTCTGCGAGTTCTTCCGCGAGCCCGACATGCAACTCGAAGCTTTCACCCGCAGCACCGGCGGGCTGACCATGGGCATGCTGCTCTGCATTCCGCTGATGATTGCCGGTCTCGGTCTGATGGGCCTTGCGCTCTCGCGCCAACCGCTGGCCCGCCACGGATGACGAGCATGGCTGACGAACCGACGCCGCTCGAGATCGAAATCCGCCGGCTGATCGAGGTCGCCGGGCCGATGCCCGTCGCCGACTATATGCGGATTTGCCTGACGCATCCCCGCCTCGGCTATTACACGACCCAGGATCCGATCGGCGCGCGCGGCGATTTCATCACCGCGCCGGAGATCAGCCAGATGTTCGGCGAATTGATCGGGCTGTGGATGGCGGCGGTCTGGCAGCAAATGGGCACGCCGGAAAATGTGCGCGTGGTGGAGCTCGGTCCGGGCCGCGGCACACTCATGGTCGATGCGCTGCGCGCGGCCAAGACCGCCCGCAACTTCTACACCGCCATCGTGCTGCACCTCGTCGAGATCAGCCCGAAGCTGCAGGCGTTGCAGCAGCAGAAACTGGAGATTCTCGGCGAGCCGGTCCTGTGGCATCCGTCGCTGACCGACGTGCCCGCTGGTCCCGCCATCATCATCGCCAACGAATTCGTCGACGCACTGCCGGTGCATCAGGCGGTCAAACAAGCCGGCGGCTGGTACGAGCGGATGGTCGAGATCGCGCCCGATGGCAAGCTCAGGATCGGCCTCGCGCCCAATGCCTTGCCGCATTTCGAGGCGACCTTACCGCGGGAATTGCGGCAAGCGCCGGAAGGCTCGATCTATGAATGGCGGTCCGATCACATCGCGCTCGAGCTCGGGCGGCGTGCCCGCTCCGATTGCGTGGCGCTGATCGTCGACTACGGCCACGTGCGTCAAGGTCTCGGCGAAACCTTGCAGGCGGTCGCCGGACATTCCTACAACGACCCGCTGCGGCGGCCGGGCGAAGTCGACCTCACCGCCCATGTCGATTTCGCGAGCCTGGCGCAGCACGGAGAAATCATGGGCGGGCGCATCCATGGGCCGGTCACGCAGCGCGATTTTCTGCTGCGCCTCGGCATCGAAAACCGCGCGGCGGTACTGAAAGGGCATACGCCCGACAAATCGGCCGCCGTCGACCGCGGCTTGAAGCGGTTGACCGCAACCGGCCCGAAAGGCATGGGCGAATTGTTCAAGGTGCTGGCGATCGCCGATCCGAAATTCGGCGACCTGCCGGGCTTCGAAGCATAGAGCATGATGCGGAAAAGTGGATGCCGGTTCTCCGAAAAGATCATGCTCCAACAAAATGCCAGGCGACGCACGCCATGATGATCCACGCCGAGACGCTGAAGCTTTCCGGGCTCCGCCACGCCTTCTTCACCCGCGAGGGCGGCGTGTCCGGCGGTGTCTATTCAAGTCTCAATGGCGGCGTCGGCTCGCGCGATCATGCCGGCCATGTCGCCGAAAATCGCGCGCGCATGGCGGCCGCGCTCGCCGTCGAGCCGCACCGCTTCCTCACCGCCTATCAGATTCACTCGCCCGACGTCGTTGTCGCCGAGGAGCCATGGGCCAGCGACGCGCGCCCGCGCGCCGACGCCATCGTCACCTGCGCGGTCGGGCTTGCAATCGGTGTGAGCACGGCGGATTGCGGGCCGGTGTTGTTCGCCGATGCGAACGCGCGCGTGATCGGCGCCGCGCATGCCGGCTGGCGCGGCGCATTGTCCGGCGTGCTCGAAGCGACCGTCGCCGCCATGGAGCGGCTCGGCGCTACGCGCGGCGGCATTCGCGCAGCGCTCGGGCCGATGATCCGGCAGGACAATTATGAAGTCGGCCCCGATTTCGTCGCCCGCTTTGCGGCCGAGGATAAAACCAGCGCGGATTTCTTCCGACCGGCGGCGCGCGAGGGTCATGCCCTGTTCGACCTGCCGGGCTATATCGCCGCGCGGCTCGCGCGGGCCGGCGTTCAGCAGATCGAGGATATCGGGCTTTGTACCTATGCCGAGCCTGAGCGATTTTTCAGCTTCCGCCGCACCACCCACCGCGCCGAGCCGGATTACGGACGGCATATCAACGCCATCGCCCTGGCGGGCGAATAGGCACGATCCGAAGCGGACCTGCCTGGCGACGGTCGATCCTTCGGCTCATCTCGTCGCGCCTAGAGCATGATCCCGAAAAGTGGAAACCGGTTTTTCGGACAAGATCGTGCTCAAAACAAAAAATCTAGACCGCCGCCTGCATCAGCCTTGCAAGTCCGACCTCGGTGGTCAGTGGCGGCGTCCATCCGATGCGCATCAAGGCGGCGGGATTGACGACGAGCGAACCGGAAAGCCGCTCGTACACCTCGCCTCGCCCGGCGGCGCGAAACGAATGCTCGAGCAGCGTCGCGGGAAACCAAAAAACATTCGGCCAACGCCCAAGTCCGCGGCGCATGGCTGCAATCATTTCCGCGACCGTCAACGCCTGTGGATCGGCGACAATGAAAGGCCGCCGCAGCGTCTCTTGTGTCGCCAACACCGTCTCGATCGCAGCCAACAAATTTTCCACCGCCAGCAGCGAGCGCCGCGCCCGCAGGCCGCCAAGCGGTAACGGCAACGGCGAACGCGCCAGTCGCATTAGCTGCGCCATGTTACCTTTGACGCCGGGCCCGTAGACCAGCGCGGCTCGCAATGACACCCAGTCGATGTCGAGTTCAGCCAGGCCGCGTTCAGCTTCGAGCTTCGATCGTCCGTACGCATCGGTCGGGCTCGGTTCGAGGGCTTCCGTCAGCACGGTGTCGGCGGTCGGTCCGCATTGGGCGCGGATCGAGGAAAGGAAGATGAAGCGCTTGGCGCCGGCTCGCCGGGCCGCACGCGCGAGATTGATCGTCGCTTCGGTGTTGATCACGCGGTAGTCATCCTCAGGGACGCCAGACATCGCTTGCGCGAGGCCAGCCGAGTGGATGACGGCATCCACGTCCTGCAGGGCCGCTGACATGTTTCGCGGCCGGGCGATATCGCCAATCACCGCGCTCGCGGTATTTGTCGGGAGCGAAGTCGGCCGGCGCAGCAGCACGCGCAGCCGATAGCCGCGCCTTGGCAACTCGCGCACCAGATGCTGTCCGATGAAGCCGGTCGAGCCGGTGAGCGCTAGCAGCATGGGCGGCGCCTTTTACCCCAGCCTGAGCCGCGTGGTTGCCCGGCATCGGGTTTCGGCAGTGTATCCGTGCACCGGCGTCAGAAGCCGGAGCACTCATGGGCCGCTACGCGCGGATTGCGGCGGCCTATTGACACGAAGAGGCCATTTACCAAGGCCGATAGTCCCTACCCCGAAGGCAAAAAATCCTGCGGGGACAAGGCCCTGATTCATATTGCCAGCCTCCGAACCGGCTTGTATCAGGGCGGTGTTTTTTGCACATGATCCCGCCTGAAAAACTTCTCCACCTCCGGGATCATCCGGGACTGCCAGGCGCCTGAAACAGCGGACTCCAGGAGAGCGGAATGGCGAGTAACAACGGAGCCATCAAGCTCGTCGCCGGTAATTCCAACCCGACGCTCGCCGAGGGCATCGGCGCCTATATCGGCACCCCGCTCACCAAGGCGGTGGTCCGGCGCTTCGCCGACATGGAGATTTTCGTCGAAATCCAGGAAAACGTCCGCGGCGCCGACGTTTTCGTGATTCAGTCGACGTCGTATCCGGCCAACGACCACCTGATGGAATTGCTCATCATCATCGACGCGCTGCGCCGCGCGTCGGCGCGCCGCATCACGGCGGTGATTCCCTATTACGGCTATGCCCGGCAGGACCGCAAGCCCGGCCCGCGCACGCCGATTTCCGCCAAGCTCGTCGCCAACCTGATCACCCGCGCCGGCGTCGACCGGGTGCTGACGCTCGACCTCCATGCCGGGCAGATCCAGGGCTTCTTCGATATACCGACCGACAATCTGTTCGCCTCGCCGGTGATGGTGCGCGACATCAAGCAGCGCTTCGATCTCGACAAGGTGATGGTGGTTTCGCCGGACGTCGGCGGCGTGGTGCGCGCGCGCGGGCTGGCCAAGCGCATCAACGCGCCGCTCGCCATTGTCGACAAACGGCGCGAGCGGCCGGGCGAGTCGGAAGTCGCCAACGTCATCGGCGAGGTCGACGGCCGCATCTGCCTCCTGGTCGACGACATCATGGATTCCGGCGGCACGCTGCTCAACGCCGCCGATGCGCTGCTGGAGCAAGGCGCCAGCGCCGTCTACGGCTACATCACCCACGGCGTGCTCTCGGGCGGCGCGGTCGCGCGCATCAACAAATCAAATCTCAAGGAACTGGTGATCACCGATTCGATTCAGCCGACCGCCGAGGTGAAAGCCTCGCCCAACATCCGCGTGCTCCCGATCGCGCACCTGATCGGCGAAGCGATCAGCCGTACCGCCGCCGAAGAATCGGTCTCGAGCCTGTTCTTCGACTGACCGCATTGCAGACTTGCTGGTGTCATGGCCGGGCTTTGTCCCGGCCATCTCGATTCAAACGCTCGGAGTGCGCGGCAACGGGATGCCCGGCACATAGGCGAGCGTAGCGACGCCGTCCTAAAGGACGGCTATGGCCGGGCGTGACGAACATAGCCCCCGAGTCAACTTGTCGCAGAGACGACTGTGGACTGTCATACGCACTGGATTGTGCGGAGGGGCCAAATCACTTCATGAGTGCGAACGGGACGGCAGTAGGCGGCGACCGAACAAAAAAATGAGCATCGGCTTCGGCCGACACTTTGGTGAAAGAATCATGCCGTCTTATAGTGTGCGTGCGGACTGATTCGGGGGCCTGATGTCAACCTGCGGGGGCGCGTTGCTCCTGCGGCAAATCGCAGCCCCGCTCAGCGGTGTGAGTGGCGTTGCGCATTCCACCTCGAACCATCCGTGGAGACGGTATGGCGACGATCGGCATCGCTCGCGAGACCAACGACAATCCACTCGACGTGGTCGAACACTTGGCGGCCGGCAACAGCTGGCCGTTCGAACGCGCCGGCGAGGACGAAATCTCGATCGTCGTCACCGGGCGCTGGACCAACTATCAGATCTCCTTCACCTGGATGAGCGACATCGAGGCGCTGCATCTGGCGTGTGCCTTCGACATGCGCGTGCCGGAACTGCGGCTCGCCGAGGTGCGGCAGCTCGTTGCCTTAATCAACGAGCAAATGTGGATCGGCCATTTCGACGTCTGGCAGCACAACGGCGTCGTGATGTTCCGCCATGCGCTCGTGCTGGCCGGCGGCGTCTCGGCCTCGGACCGGCAATGCGAAGCGGTACTGGGCAGCGCGCTCGATTCCTGCGAACGGTATTTCCCGGCCTTTCAATACGTGGTCTGGGCCGGCAAATCCGCCCGCGAATCCATGGATGCCGCCCTGTTCGAGACCGCCGGCGAGGCTTAAGGCGCCCCCGTCATTCCGGGCGCCCAGAGGCCGAATCCGGAATCCATAGCCACAGGTCACCGTTCTGGCGCGGAGAATCGTCCCGAAAGAATCGTGATTAGATTCCGGGCCCGCGGGCTTTGCCCGCGTCCCGGAATGACGGCTAAATATGCGTCATGAATAGTTCAAATCCTTCGACCGAAAAGAACCGCGACCTGCGCGACCTCTCCGGCCCGATCGTTCTGTGCGGCGCCGGCAAGAT
>DATMQV010000255.1:0-32688 GCA_035566615.1 Xanthobacteraceae bacterium | reverse complement strand
TCCCTGCACTGGGCTTGCGAGCGCGCGGGTAACGCCCGCCGTGCGGACATCCCAGGAAGCATGGCCTGGAGCTGAGTCAGGAGGTCAAAGCCCTGGCGAGAGCCGCAGCGGTGCGCCGGAAGGCGAGCGCGCCCCGCAAGCAGAGGCGTTGCGCAAGCAGCGTCTTCTGTGGCGCGCCTCCGCCCCGAACGCAAACAAGCGGCGCGCATTGCGCCCACTTGTTTGCACGGCGGACAATGGTTGGATTGCGTCTTTCGGCGCTCCGCTCCCCTCGCTTTTCTTCGCGCGAGCGGCTGAGTTTTTGAACTGGCTTGGTGGTGGCAAAGCTCGGACGCGTTCGCGCCGCGAGAACGCTTTCTATTCCCTCCCCCGCTAACGTGGGGGCGGATGAAGATGGCGCCGAAAGAACCGTTCGTTTGTGGGCGCGTCTATTCCTCAACCCTCCCGCCGCCGGCAAGAAGGAAAGTGAGCGCAGCACGGAACAAGGTCCATGAGCAAAGAATCAGAGCAGGCATTCACCCCCGAAGACTTTCAGAAACGGTTCGATGCCGCCGCGCAAGCGGCACAGCGCGAATATTGCGACATCTTCGCGTTCTGGCGCGCCTGCCGGCTAAAAGCGTGCCGGCGCTCGAAAGCCTGCGGCGGCGATCCCCAGCTTTGTCTCAAGCGCGGCTATGCGCAGGTCCCGAACGAACTCTCCGATCGCGCTCTGGCGCGTGTCATCGGGGCGACCGCCGCAGACGCCGACCGGCCGACCAAATTGGCTCGCCAGATGAGCCCACAGAATTTCTATCTATGGCCACAGCGAACTTGAAAATGCGCTCACGGCTGCCGCAGGCGATCGAGCACGACGCTCGAGGCAAAGCCGTCCGGGATCTGGCCGTTGGCGGCCTGGAAATTGCGGATGGCGATACGCGTGCGCGGACCGAGAAGCCCGTCCGGCTCGCCGACGTCGTAGCCGCGGCGCGCCAGCAATTGCTGCATCTCGAAGCGCTCGCTCATCGACAGCGCGCGCTCGTCGCGCGGCCAGGCCTGCACGAACGGCCCGCCGCCGCGCAGCCGGTCGGCAAGATGTCCGATGGCGAGCGCATAAGCCTCGGCCGGATTGTATTTCATGATGACGCGGAAATTCTGCAGCATCAGAAACGCCGGACCGCGCGCGCCCGCCGGCAACAGCAGAAAGGCCTTTTCGGATGGGCGCGGGAACGGCTTGTCGCCCGCGCGCTTGACGCCCAGCCCTTCCCATTGCGCGATGGTCATCTGCTTGGAGCGGTCGGCGAGCAAATAGTTGAAGCCCGCCGGCAGCACCACTTCGTAGCCCCAGCTTTCGCCGGGCGCCCAGCCGTCGGTTTTCAGATTGTTGGCGGTCGAGGCGATCACGTCGGCGACCGAGTCGACCACATCGCGGCGGCCGTCATGGTCGAAGTCCACCGCGAAGCGCTTGAACGTGGTCGGCATGAACTGGGTCGGGCCGAAGGCGCCGGCCCACGAGCCGATCAGCCGGTCGGGCTTGACGTCGCCGCGCGCAAGGATTTCCAGCGCCGAGAGAAATTCCTCACGGAAGTAATCGCGGCGGCGGCCGACGCAGGCGAGCGTCGCGGTCGAGCGCAGCACTGCGCGGTCGCCGCCCTTGGTGCCGTAGTTCGATTCCACGCCCCAGATGGCGGCGATAATGTGCCGATCGACGCCGTAGGCGCGCTCCATCGCCGAGAACACAGAAGCATATTTCGCCAACAGCTCGCGCCCGCGCGCGATGCGCTCATCGCTCACCAGGAGATCGAGATAGTCCCAGGGCGATTTGTTGAACTCCGGCTGGGCGTCGAGCAGATCCATGATGCTCAGGTCGGGCGTGAGCCCTGCCGTCAGTTGCTCGAACGCCTCGCGGCTGATGCCGCGCCGCTCGGCCAGCGGCTCCAAGCCGGCGATGCAATTGCCGAAATCGGCGGCGGCGGCGCGGATGGCGTCAGCCGTCATCAGCGGATGGCGCGAGGCGCCCGATTGCCCGCTCCATTCGCGCGCCGCACCGCCCTGAGTCTGAGCCTGTACCGGAACCGAAGACTGCGCGGAGGGTTGAAATATCCGGCCCAGCCAGTTGTCTTCCGCCAGTCGCTGTCGGCCCGGTTGCGATGTTTGTTGGGCGATTGCTGCTCCCGAAAGGCCCAAGCCGATCAGACAGATTGCAACGACGCGGAAGATTTGCGCAAGGAACGTCATGGAGAGTCTCGTCGGCCGACAGGCGCACTTTCTCTTGTTTGCACTGGCCGCCGTTATGTTACAGGACATTTAAGTTGTCGGCCTGGCGAAGCGGCTCGCTGTCTTACGTCCGATCCGCTGTGGTTCTGCGTTTATATTGGCGTTCGGTGTATACCAGCCGGCAATGTGCCGCTGCTAACATGATCGGCCGGCGTTGCGGCGTGCGTCGTTTCCCACGCCGTCCCTAATTGGACAAAGATTTAGGCGATAACGCGTCCCCTGTTCAATCGTCTCCCCTTTCAGCGGCATCACATGACACCGAGAATTCGCAAAGCTGTGTTTCCCGTGGCCGGGCTCGGTACCCGGTTCCTGCCTGCCACCAAAGCCATGCCCAAGGAGATGCTGCCGGTGGTCGACCGGCCGCTGATCCAGCACGTCGTCGACGAAGCCCGCGAGGCCGGCATCGAGCATTTGATCTTTGTCACGGGCCGCAACAAGGGCGTCATCGAGGATCATTTCGACCGCCAGTTCGAGCTGGAAGTGACGCTGCTCGAGCGCCAGAAGCAGAAGGCGCTCGACGTGCTCCGTCACGATCTGCCCGAGCCGGGCTCGACCAGCTTCACCCGCCAGCAGGAGCCGCTCGGCCTCGGCCACGCGGTATGGTGCGCGCGCGAGCTGATCGGCCACGAGCCGTTCGCGCTTCTTCTGCCCGACGTGCTGGTGCAGCACGAGCGCGGCTGCCTCGCGCAGATGATCGATGCCGCGGGCGATCTCGGCGAGCGCGCCAACATCATCGCCGTCGAAGAAGTGCCGATGGAGCGCATCGATCAATACGGCGTGGTCGGCGTCGGCGAACAGAAGGGCAAGGTATTCTCGATCACCGCCATGGTGGAGAAGCCGCCGCGCGAGCGCGCGCCATCGAACCTCATCATCACCGGCCGCTACATCCTGCAGCCGGAGATTCTCGATCTGCTGGCGAAACAAGACCGCGGCACCGGGGGCGAGATTCAACTGACCGACGCCATGATCGCGCTCTCGCGCACGCAGAATTTCTACGGCCTGAAATTCGAGGGCCGCAGCTTCGACTGCGGCTCCAAGATCGGCTTCCTCGCCGCCAACGTCTCCTACGCGCTCGCGCGCGAGGACATCGCCCCCGGCTTCCGCGCCGAGATCAAAAGGATCATCGGCGAGAATGGGGCGTAGAGCGCCTTTATAGCCCGCGTGGTTCTACCGCTCGTCGCCGCGAAGGCGGTGACCCGGAAGCAGTTGCGTGCATCATTGCGAGGAGTGAAACGACGAAGCAATCCAGTCCGCAGGAGAGACCGGATTGCTTCGCTTGCGCGCAATGACGAGACCAGGGTTCCGTCCGCGCTTGCCGATCAGCGCTGGACCCGCACGCCGAGCAGGACCGAGGTCGCGTTGTAGGTAAAGGTCGGCTGGGTCGCGATTTGCCAGTCCTGGCGCACGGTGGCGTTCAACTGCCATTCGCGGGTCAGCTTGTAGACCGCGCCGATGGATGCGAACCAGCGGTTATCCTGCAGCCCCGAGCCCGGATAGACGTCGTTGCCGTAACCGCCTTTGAGGATACCGATCAGCCAGTAGCGGAACGCATGATCGACCTCGAGCGTGAGATCGCGGCTGAATTGCCCGGAAGCGCTGTTGAACGTCGTTTCGTAGATTTGTGACGTCGCGCTGAGTTTGGCGGAGGTCAATGCGCTCGGCTGCCAGAGCAGCGCGCCGTCGCCGATCACGCCGGCGACATTGGGCAGAGTCGGATCTTTGTAGACGCGATCGACATAGCCGATCGCCATTTCGCCGGCGAGCGAGCCGAACATGTTGACCGCCGCGCCGACTTTTCCGGCGATGCCGACCGACTCGCGCTGCAGGTTGTTGCGGTCGAACGGCTCGTCGTGCACGCGCTGGTCGCCTTCCACCTGCACGAACGGCCGCAGGCCCGGATCGAGTTCGTAAGCAATGCGGCCGATGCCGCCATATTGATCGAAGTTGCGGTCGGCGTTGCTCGAATATTCGCCGTCGGTGAGCAGCGAAGGATTGTAAGTCGTGCGATCGAACGTACCTTTGAAGGAAACCGAGAGGCGGTTGAATTGCTGCGTGATGCCGACGGTTTGCCCGACGTCGAAGTTGATTGGCAGCTGCGCGACCCCGAACTGAGTGTTGGGGCTGCCCGGATTGTCGGTGTTGATGATGCCGCGCAGTTGCAGGTTGATCGCCGTATCGCGCGTAACATCGATGCGGCCGTCGACCCTGGAATTCATGTACGGGACGTTGAGCGACGGCACGAGATCTTGAGTGTATTGCGTCCAGGAGCCGGCGATGTCGGCAGTGAGCGAGTGACGCTCCCAGTCCGAGCGCACCGTCAGTGCCGGCGCGGCGACGACGTAAGCGGCGGGCGGACCGCCGGGCACGTGTTCGGGATTGGTGCTGGCGGCACCCGAAAAGTCGATCGAGGGAAGCAATATGAACGAGCCGGCGCGGATACCGAGCGCCGCGTACGGATCGGGCTCGGCCAGGATCGGCAGCAGGCGCTGCGGCCGCTGCCCGAGCGCGAAGGTATTGGGCGGTTGCAGGTTCGGCGGCGGCGGGTTGGCGACATAGTCCGGCAAGTAGCTGCTGACCGCGTAGGTGTAAAATTGCGGCCCCGGCGGCGCCAGACTGCTGCCGGGGCGATTGGCGGCCGCGAGCGGATGAACCTCGGGCGGCGGATTGTTGACGAGCTCCTCCTGCAGCGGCGGCGGTGGCGGCGGCAAAGTTGCCCCGACCCGCATTGCGGCGCGCAGCGGATAGACCTCCGGCGGTGGCACTTTGATCTGCTGCGGAGCCGGCGGTGGAGCGGCAGCCGGGTTGTAGGTCGGCACCGGCGTGAATGTCGTCTCCGGCGGCTGCGGCACGATGGTGCGGAGCACAGGCGGCGGCGCGGGCTTTTTGCGTTTGGCGCGCGGGACATTGAGCGAATCGAAGCCGGTATCGGCGGCGCCCAAGCCGCTGGGACTGCCGTAGGTCAGGGTTGCGCCGATACGGTTCGGCGCGAATGTGTTGGTCGGCGGAGGCTCCTCGGCCGAGGGCCGCTTTTGCCCCGGCGTGCGAAAGCGCGGTGTCGTTGCCGGATTGCCCTGTAGTGACGGCTGCAACAGATCGTTGCTTGCGCCTGCGGGATTCGTGGTTGGCGTCTGTGACGCAGCTGGGTCGGAAACGAGGACGATGAATGCTGCGGCTGCCATGCCGCCGATCGCCGACGCGCTAAGGCGGCGCCTTAGGCGGGAGGGTTCCGCACCCAAGGAACGCACCTGCGCAACCGTCCGCGTCACCTCGGAAGCCGCCAAAGCAAACCACCGTTCAGGAGCCGAAATGGCGGCGCGCGATCCTTTTCCGTGCGGCAACCGCGCGATTACTGGCACGGGCTGCCGCACAGGCCCCGATGGTTAACGGAGTATATGGTTAACGAGAGGTTGATTTGGGGTCGGCGCCCCCAACCGGCTTGGCGGCTAAGCCCCCGGGACCTAAGCCCTCACGACGTGAGCCCTTAGACCCAACCTTTGAGCTCGCGCATGGCAAGTTGCCAGATCATCAGCATGCCCGCCTCGCTGTCGTTCAGGCAGGGTATGGCGGCGAAGTTCTGCCCACCGTAGCGCTTGAACACGTGCGCGTTCTCGACTGCGATTTCCTCCAGCGTCTCGAGGCAATCGGCGGAAAAGCCCGGCGTGATCACCACCAGATTCTTCACGCCCTTTTTGGCCAACGCCTTCACGGTATCGATGGTGTAGGGCTGCAGCCATCGGGCGCGGCCGAAGCGCGATTGATAGGTCAGGATCAGCTTGGTGTCGTCGAGCTTGAGCTGCTGGCGCAGAAGCTCGGTGGTGCGGACGCATTGCCTTTCGTAGGGATCGCCCTTTTGCACATATTCCTGCGGCATGCCGTGATAGGAGGCGACGATCACGTCGGGCGAAAACGGCAGCGCCTTCAGCTCAGCCTTGAGCGAGGACGACAGCACTTCAATGTAATAAGGATCGTCGTAATAGGCCGGCATGATCCGTATCGCCGGCTGCCGCCGCTGCCGCAGCAAAAAGCGGAACACTTCGTCGCCGACCGTCGCGGTGGTGGGCGCGGCATATTGCGGATAAAGCGGCATGACGAGGATGCGGTCGCAACCGCGCGCGACGAGCGCTTGGAGCCGCGAAACAATCGAAGGACTGGCATAGCGCATCGCCCAATCGACGATCACGTGCTTACCGAGCGGCTCGAGAATGCCGGCGAGCTTCTCCGCCTGCGAGCGGGTGGTGGTCTTGAGCGGCGACTCGTTCTTTTCGCGATTCCAGATCTTTTCGTAGTCGCGCGCCTTGCGCCGCGAGCGCAGCGGCAGAATGATACCGTTGAGCACGAACTTCCACAGCAGCGTGTCGTTCTCGATGACGCGCCGGTCGCTCAGAAACTCTTTCAGATAACGGCGCACCGCTTTCGGCTCGGCCGCATCCGGCGTTCCGAGATTGACCAGCAGCACGCCGATGCCCGAGATAGTCGGCATCGCTTCGTTGCTGGTCGCGCTCAGCGTCTCAGCTCGCGCGGCCGCGACGGAACTCCGTGGCGCTGCCGCGTTGACCGGACCAGTCGACGCCTCGCCGACCGCCGGAGCATGATCCGCAGCGTCCGACGCGGACGCGGCTGCCAACAATGCGGATGACGAAGGCGTGGATGACGAGGGCGCGGACGCTGACGAAGACGCGGGCGGCGCCATCACTTCGCTTTCGGCGGAACCGGTCGGCGGCACGTCATTCATGAATTAAGCATACCCGATAATGAACCGGCTTGCATGCGCGCAAACGCCACGCAAACGCACGCCGCTCACCGACAACGCACGGTAACGCCGCCGGCGTCCGATGAATTGACCTCAAAGTTTAAGTTCGAGTCTCAATAGGGCCCGATTCCGCTGACTGGTGACAGGCTGCGCGGTGTTTCCGCGCTGACATTTGTGAGGAACGCCATGCTTCACACTCTTGGTTTATTCGCCGTTCTGCTCGTCGGTACGGGGACGGCCTGGGCCCAAAGCGGTATGCCGCACACTCCTGCCGAGGAACGAGCCTGCCGCGGCGACGCGCATCGCTTTTGCAAAGACGTCCTGTCCGATGAATTCCAGGTGGCGTCCTGCCTGCAGGAGCACCGCAATCACGTCAGCCCCGCCTGCCGCACAGTCCTGCAAGGCCGCGGACGATAGCACGTAGACCGCCGCTATTCGGCTGCCTTGAGGAGCGCAGGCGATCCTCCGGCCTGGAATTGTTCGAACACCGCTGCCTCATCAGCGTTAGCAACGGCGAGGTGGCGCTGTTTGACATGGCCGAAGCCGCGAATCTTTTCCGGAATTGACGCAAGCGCCACGGCGACATGATGATTGTCCGGCGTCAGCGCGTCGAGCACCTTGGCGAGCATGGTTTGGTAGTCTTCGATCAGCTTTCTCTCGGTGCGGCGCTCCTGCGTGCGGCCAAACGGATCGAAAGCCGTTCCGCGTAGGAATTTCAGGCTCGCCAGCAGCCGGAAAGCCGGCAGCAACCACGGGCCGAAGCTCATCTTGCGCGGCAATCCGGTCGTACGATCGCGCCGCGCCAGCAGCGGCGGCGCGAGATGAAATTCGAGGCGCAGATTGTCGCCGTCGAACGCATCGGCGACCTGCGCCAGAAACGAGCCGTCGGTATAAAGCCGCGCAACTTCGTATTCGTCCTTGTACGCCATCAGTTTGAACAGATAGCGCGCGACGGCTTCCGCTAGTCCAGTCTTGCCCGGCGTGCGCGCGGCTTCCGCCGCCCTTGCCTTCTCGACCAGGCCGCGATAGCGCGCGGCATAAGCCGCATCCTGATAGTCGGTGAGAAATTTCACGCGCCGCTCGATGATTTCATCGAGAGATTCCGAAAGATGCAGCGCGTCGCTCAGCTTCGCGGCGGCGGGCCTTGCCAGCGCCTCGACTTGTGCGCGATCGACCGCGGCGCGGCGACCCCAATGGAACGCGGCCTTGTTCATCGCGACCGCCTCGCCGTTCAGCTCGATCGCCCGTTCGATCGCTGCCGACGACAACGGGATGGCGCCAAGCTGATAGGCGTAGCCGACAAGGAACATATTGGAGCCGAGCGATTGCCCGAACAGAGCGGTCGCAAGCCGCGTGGCGTCGATGAAGTGGGTGTGATCGCGGCCGGCGTCGGCCGTGATCGTCCGTTTCAGCTTTTCGGTCGGCAACGAGAAATCGGCATTGCGCGTGAACTCGCCAGGGAGGAATTCGGCCGTGTTGACGACCATGGTGGTACGGCCATGTTTGGCCGCCGCCAGCACCTTGCGCGTGCCGGTCACGACCATATCGCCGCCAATAATCAGATCGGCACGCCCGGCTGCGACGCGGATGGCGTGAATGTCTTCCGGCTTCTCGGCAAAGCGCACGTAGCTGAAAACGGCGCCGCCCTTCTGCGCGAGACCCGCCATATCGAGGACGCCGACGCCGCGGCCTTCGAGATGCGCCGCCATGCCGAGAATGCCGCCAATGGTGACAATGCCGGTGCCGCCGACGCCGGTCACGATGATGTTGTAGGTCTGCTCAATCGCCGGCAGTTGCGGATCGGGCAAAACCGGCAGATCGTGATCGGCGGCGACGCCCTTGCCCTTTTTCAGCTTGGCACCGTGCACGGTGACGAACGACGGGCAGAAACCCTTGACGCAGGAAAAGTCTTTGTTGCAGCTCGATTGATCGATGGTGCGCTTGCGGCCCCATTCGGTCTCCAGCGGTTGCACTGACACACAGTTCGATTTGACGCCGCAATCGCCGCAACCTTCGCAGACCAGTTCATTGATGATGACGCGCTTGTCGGGATCCGGGAAGGTATGCCGCTTGCGGCGCCGGCGCTTTTCGGCGGCGCAGGTCTGATCGTAGATCATGACCGTGACGCCGGGGATGGCCGCAAGCTCCTTCTGCACCTCGATGAGATCGTCGCGGTGATGAATCGTCAGGCCCGGCGGCCAGTCGGTACCGCTCGCGTATTTGTCCAGCTCGTCGGTGACGACAACAACGCGCTTGGCGCCCTCGGCCGCGACCTGGCGGGCGACTTGCGGAACGGTGAGGCCGCCGTCATTAGCTTGGCCGCCGGTCATCGCGACCGCGTCGTTGAACAGGATCTTGTAGGTGATGTTGGTGTTGGAGGCGATCGCCGCGCGGATCGCCAGATAGCCGGAATGATTGTAAGTGCCGTCGCCGAGATTCTGGAATACGTGCTGGCGGGTGGAAAATGGAGCCTCGCCAACCCAATTGGCGCCTTCGCCGCCCATTTGCGTGTAGCCGAGCGTCGAGCGGTCCATCCACTGCGCCATGAAGTGGCAACCGATACCCGCATAGGCCCGCATGCCTTCCGGCACGACGGTCGAGGTGTTGTGCGGACAGCCCGAGCAGAAATACGGAATGCGCTGCGCAATGTCGCGCGTCTCGGCGGCGATGCGTTGGGATTCCTTGATTCGTGCAAGGCGCGCGGCGATGTCGTCGTTGCGGTGATATTTCAGCAGCCGCTCGCCGATGCAGATCGCGACGTCGTTGGGATCGAGCGCGCCCTTGACCGGAAATAGCCAGTTGCCCTGTTCGTCGCGTTTGCCGATGCAGACCGGCTGATTGGCGGTGCCGTAAAGCTCCTCGCGCACCTGCACTTCGATCAGCGATCGCTTCTCCTCGACGACGATAATGAGATCGAGCCCGGCGGCGAATTCGGCGAGCTCGCGCCGGCTGATCGGCCACGGGCAGCCGACTTTGTAGAGACGAATGCCGAGCTGATTGCAGGCGATTTCGTCGATGCCGAGCTCATCGAGCGCCTGACGCACGTCGAGATAGCTTTTGCCGGTAGTGATGATGCCGATCTTCGGCTCGCGGCCGCCCGAAGTAATGTTGTGATTGATCTTGTTGGCGCGGAGGAACGCGAGCATGGCGTCGCGCTTAAAGTCGTGCAGCCGCGCTTCCTGCGCCAGAATGGGATCGTTGAGGCGGATGTTGAGCCCACCTTCAGGCATCACAAAGTCGGTCGGGTTGACGATGTTGATCCGGTCGAAACTCGCGTCGATCGCGGCCGTCGATTCGATCGTCTCGTGCATGGTCTTGAGCGCCACCCACGAACCGGTGAAGCGCGACATGGCCCAGCCGTAAAGTCCGTAATCCAGCACTTCTTGCACGCCGGCCGGATTGAGGATCGGGATCATCACATCGATGAAGTGGTATTCGGACTGATGCGCGGTGGTGGACGATTCCGCGGTGTGGTCGTCGCCCATCAGCGCCAGCACGCCGCCGTGTTTCGCGGTGCCCGCCAGATTGGCATGGCGGAACACGTCGCCGGTACGGTCGACGCCCGGGCCCTTGCCGTACCACATGGCGAACACGCCATCGAACTTGCCCTCGCGGCGCAGTTCGGCCTGTTGCGTGCCCCAGACCGCAGTCGCCGCAAGATCCTCGTTGATGCCGGCCTGGAATCGAACGTCGCTCTTCTTCAAGAACGGCGCGGCGCGCTGGAATTGCGTATCGAGACCGCCGAGCGGCGAGCCACGATAGCCGGTGACATAACCCGCCGTATTGAGGCCGTTGCGGCGGTCCAGCTCCTTTTGCATGAGGCAAAGCCGCACCAGCGCCTGGAAGCCGGTGACGAACACATGGGTGTGGCCGAGATCGTATTTGTCTTCGAGCTTGACGTCGCGCAGCGGCATCGGGGGGCGGCCTTCCACACTGGTGTCTCGGTGGCGCCAGTTTGCCCTTGCGGTCCTGATTCCGCCAGAGGGCAGCGTCCGCTGACATATAGTCCCGCTGGCGGCGCGAACAATGCCACCGCTGCAGCGGCTAATTCGCCAAGCCGTACACGGTTTGCGGTGCGGCAAAACCGGCGACCGCGTGTTCGCCAAGACGTTTGAACGCGTCGGGGACGTGGCCGGCGAAAGTGGCGGATGCGACAACCGCTTCGCCGAGCTTGGCCGCGACCTTTTCCAGCCGGGCCGCGAGATTTACTGCCGGGCCGATGCAGGTGAAATCGAGGCGGTTGCCGCCGCCGATGTTGCCGTACATGACCTCGCCGACATGAAGCGCAAGGCCAAACCGGATCGGTGCCTCGTTGTCGCCGGGCGGCGGCAACTCGGCGATGCTTTGCTTGAATTCCTGCGCGCACGAGAGCGTGCGCCGACAAACCTCGCCGACTTCACTCTCCGCGGCGATGGGAAAGATTGCCAGCAGGCCGTCGCCCATGAATTTGAGCACCTCACCGCCATGTCCGAGCACGGCCGGCACCTGGCAGCCGAAATAGAGGTTCAAACGGTCGATCAGCGCCTGCGGCGGCAGCCGCTCGGAGACCGAGGTAAAGCCGCGCATGTCGGACAGCCAAATCGCGGCGCGGATCGCCTCCACATAGCCGCGCCGGATCTTGCCGGAAAGAATACGCTCGCCGGTCTGGTGACCGACATAAGTGTCGATCAGATTTTCCGACGTGCGCCGCAACGCGCGGATTTCCGCGACCCGCGCCAGCGGCGCGACGATCGATACAAGATCGGCGAATTGTTGGGCGGTGAAGCCGCCCGGCTGTCGCGTCGACCACGTTGCGACATGGATCGTACCGTCCGTGAAGATTAGCGGAAACGCGGCATAGTCGGTCGCGCCTTGCGCGCGTAGGTCGCGCAGGATGGCAAAGTCGTCGGGACATTCCGGATCTGCGAGAGGGCGCCGGATCATGCTGCGCGTGTCGTAGACCGCAACCACCGGACTTTTGCGGTAGTCGTCTGTCTCTTTGAAACTATGCAAAGCCTCCGAGACGGTCACTCCGGACTCTGCCTGCCACCTGAAACTCCGGCCCATCACGTCAGGATGCAGCGTTGTGACAAATACGGCGACGCGCCAGAGCGGGATCCCGGCTTTGACCATGCGCTCGCACAATTGCGCTAACACGTCTTGCGACTCCGGGCCCGACAGTGCGCCGCCGGCGAGCCATTCGAGGACTTCGTGTACGTCGCTCATCGCGGCGCCCCTTCTCATTAGGCCTTGGCACTCGGCCGCGCGGAGACTTGCGCGTACCAGCGGCGCAGATGCTCATAGTTTTCCGGGATTGGCATTTTGGCCCGGACAGCAAAATCGATAGTGATCAGTGCGGTGATGTCCGCGATCGAATAATGCGGCCCGGCAATGAATTCGCTCTGCCCCAAGCGGGCATCCATCTGCTCCTGGAAATGTTGCACGCGCAGCCGTCCGCGCTCGGCGAGCGCCGGGATCTGCTCGTAATCGTGCGGCCCTGGCAACGCGCGTCCTTTCAGGCCGGGGGCTGAATTGCGAAAGACCTCCATCACTGCGTAGAAGCCGTTGCGCTCCGCCTCGCGCTGCCAGGAAGCGACCAGGGCTTTTTCTTCAGCGGTTTCGCCCATGAGGGGCGGCTGCGGGTGGATCGCTTCGAAATAGACGCAAATACCGACGGCATCGTTGATGCGCGTGCCATCGTCGAGCTCGAGCGAGGGCACGGTCGCATCCGGATTGATCTTGCGAAACGCAGGCGTGAGCTGCTCGTTGTTGCGAAGGTCGACCTGCACGGTCGGCACGCTGATGCCCTTTTCCGCCAGGAAGATGCGGACCCGCCGCGGGCTTGGCGCGGTGGTGCAATCATAAAATTTCATGGGCAGTCCTCACCATTATGTTTTCTATGCTTCTGCGATTCTGCTTGTTTTGCCGGCGATCCTAGCACGCCGCTCGCGAGAGGCCGCGCACAGCTTCGCGATCAGAAGCACCGCAAATATTGTTCGCGCGAGAGTACGAGCGCGGAACGCCCAAAAGGATCGAAGCTCTGACCCGGGTTAGGCGCCACACACGCTGCGCCGACTTGGGTGCGGCGCCACGCGTGTTGCAGCGGGCGCGATGCGAAAGCCTACGGCGTCGCTGCTCGCAGTCAGCGCACTCGCGCGGGCGGGTCAGGCGTTGCGTATCGAGCGCGGCCCTCCCCTGCTCAACCTTGGCCCGCCCTCGCCGCTTCCCTTGGATGCGTCTTATCGCACAATTTTTCATGCCGAAAATAATCTTCCGATTTGATTGCCCAGGACAATAGCTTTGTTCTCACGCGCAAGCATATGCGAGCATTTCGTTGCATGACGGTTTTTGCCAGCGCCCGTCGACCCATTGCGACAAAAAAATAGCGACCTATTGTCTGGTGGGTTGTGGCCGCCGCCAAATCTCGGCTGTCGGCGTTACGTTCGAGGCAATGACTATGGCCAACTTTACACCCATCTCAGCCGCCATCGGCGGCGCGCTGATCGGGCTCTCTGCGGTTCTTCTGATGATGCTCAACGGCCGTATCGCCGGCATCACCGGCGTTTTCGCCGGCTTGATTGATCCGACCGGCAGCGACCGCGCCTGGCGCGCCACCTTTATCGCCGGCCTGATCGCTGCCCCCGTTTCTGCCGTGCTGCTCGGCTTGACGCTCCCGCTTCCGCAAATGCCGTCGAGTCTGACGGTGATAGCGGTCGGCGGACTTTTGGTCGGGTTCGGCACGCGGCTGAGCAACGGTTGCACGTCCGGGCATGGCGTCTGCGGCATCGCCCGGTTGTCGCCGCGCTCGATCGCCGCGACCGCGATTTTCATGACCGCCGCTATCGCTGTCGTCGCGCTGACCCGCCACGTCTTCGGAGCTTGATGATGCGCGTGCTTGCTAGCCTGATCTGCGGTTACGTTTTTGGTTGGGGGCTGTTCATTTCGGGCATGATGCGGCCGGATAAGGTCTTGGGCTTTCTCGATGTGTTCGCCATCCCGCGCGGCCAGTGGGATCCGAGCCTTGCCGTGGTGATGGCGGCCGCGCTCGCCGCCACCGGCGTCGGCTACGCACTGGCGCGGCGACGCACGCCGATCTTTGAAGAGAAGAACCAATGGCCGACGCAATCCGCCATCGATCGCCCGCTTGTGGCCGGTTCGGTCCTGTTCGGCGTGGGCTGGGGATTGGTCGGATTGTGCCCGGGACCGGCGATTGCAAATCTGGCGACGCTATCGACGCCCGTTATCGTCTTTGTCGTCGCGATGGCGCTCGGCACGCTCGGCCATGATGTTTGGTATGCGCGCGGCTCAGCGGGAAGCCAGCCATCACTTGCGCCGGCCAGCGCCGACGGCTGAGGCCGGTCCGCGTCGCGGACCTCAATGGTTGCGGAATGCCTTGGAGATCGCCTCGAGCCGCCCCGGCTGCTTGCTGCTGTCGGCGTTGCAGTTGACCGGACCCTGGTCGTTTCTGGCCCCCGTGTCGACGTTCAATTGGTAGCGCTTGCAATCGTTGCTGTTGGGCGTGGACACGATGATCGTGGTCGGGCGCTCCCCGTCGACGATCGATGCCACCGCCGAAGGTTCGGGCTCGGCGCTCGATGTCACGCGCGGCTGACTGATCAGCAACCGCAACCCGTACACGATCGCCAGCGCCGCCATCGCCCCAATGCCGATGGCGGTGAGAGGTCCGGTCCGTCGCGGCCGTGACGAATGCTTTCCGTTTGCGCTCGATCGCATCGTGTTCCTCATTTGAGAATGAATTGCACGCCGGCTTTGGTCTCCGTCTGCCACACCGGCTGACACAGGCGGCGCAGTGCACCGTCGTGCGAAAGGATCAGAAAGAACCGCTTCGGCAGCGGATCGGGTGTCGACAAGACGAGACGCGCACCACCGGCTGAAACGTCGATCATCGTGCACTCGCCGGCGAACGAGCCGTCCGGCGACACGATTCGCGCCCGTTGAACAATCGATCGGCGGATATGCGAACGCTTCAACTTGGTCATGACGAACTCACCGTTGCTCCGACCGGGCGTTTGGCGGTCCGTCATCGGGGATTCGCGCTGTTGGCGGCGGCGGTTGTCTCAACGGGCGAAGTCCGCCCTGCGCGAGCGGATTGGAAGGCTCATTGGCCACGGCGTGCCGGACCTGCCAGAAACGCAGCACGCGTTGCGCTCCGCTCGCCGACAATCTGAGAAAATCGGCGCGCGGTATCGACGTCGAGGTCGGACATTTTCCCGGCGATCGCGCGACAGTTCAGGACAGCCTTGACCGTCGGCCATTCCAGTTCCGCGGCCTTGCACGCGATCAGAATCGCCTCACGGTGCTTGCTCTGCAGAAGCTCATCGACAAGCGGCACGGGCGCGCTGCACAGCGTCGAAAGCGCCGTCACGATGTGCGGGTATTGACCCTTGCTCGCGAATTCGAACACCGCCGCATCATTGAGCCGCCCCTCCACTTTCAGGGCTGCGACGCCTGTCTGCGCCGCGGCATAATCGTGCTCGGTCCGCCGGCGCGCCTCGTGCTGTGCATCCTCCGCGATCGCCGACAAGACGCCTTGAATGTGCCGGCGGCTTTCCGGACCGGCCAATTCGAGCAGGCGAGCGCGTACGGCCTCGGTGGCGCGCGACAACAATTCGCGGAAGAGACGCAAAGGAACGTCGAGGCGAAGCCCGACTTTTTCGGCGAGCCGCCCGTCGCTTTCGGCGTGCCGCACCAGGGTCTCAAAGCCGCGCGCGGAGAAGCGCGCGCCCGAATTGTCAGCCAGCGTGTGGAAGACGTCTTGGTTACCCCGTTGCAGCAAGACATCGGTCACGGCGGTGCCGATCTGCGGGCGCGCGGAAATCGCGAGCAGGTGGGCTTGCGTTTTTGTGCTGGCGATCTCGATCAGATCGCTGTCGCTGAGCCGCGCCGAGGCGGTCAGAATCGGCTCGGCGACGACGATGTCGTCATCGCGGGCCAACCGGCGCACCACCTCGATGGGAGCGTTATGGATCGGCGCGAGGCGGCGGCTGAGCTCGGCGAGCGCCTTCGATTCGATTCTCTTGATCAGGTGCCCGAGAATGTCGTCGAAGACGTCGATTTGCTGGTCGGTCAACCGATCCGCATCGGCGACAAACAAATCAGTAATGCGCCGCAGCGCATCGATGCGCTTGTCTTTCGATCCGCTTTGGATCGCTTCTTCCAGCTCGATGATAAGCGATTGCCCCACGCTCACGGCGACAACGTCTCCTGCACGCACGGCGGGGATGGGGCCACCGTTTATGAGGAGGTAATATTTGCCCGTAAGGGTTGAATAAAATGTTAAGTTGCAACATTGAGATACCCAAACGCACTCCGTGTGTACTTGCCGGGATTTCAGACACCGCTTTTTGCGAGCCTTAAGGCCGAAATTCGTGAGCTGCGCTCATGGGCGTCCCTTGACGTAGGCCGTCAATCCCACCGCAAAGTGGTCGAACAAGAGGCGCACGCGGCGCGTCGTTTTCAGATCCTCATGCATCACGAGCCAGCCCCCCAAGCGCGCACCGGATCGCATTCGGCAGCACCTGGACGAACTCAGACGTACGGCGCGCAACGTCCAGTTAGCGTCGGCATTTTGGTAACGACGACGGAATTTTTAGTTTGACAAATTCGCGGAATTCTTGCTTTGACAATTCGGAGTTGCACATTTTGCATATGAACGTTATGCGCTTCTTTTTTGATTAAATTTGCGTTCAAGCTTCGCCACGCGACTAGGGCGCCGGACGCTGCGCGTTATCAATGCGGTCGTCTTCAAAGGTCGCTGATTTTGTTGCTTCGCTAGCTTTGTTCTGTGTGTGCTTGACGAGCTCTGCCATTCCACTGGCGTAAGGAGATGTCGATCATGCGCTGCAGCCAACTACTTGCCATTGGCCTTGCAACGGCTGGCGTGATCTCGTTGTCGGTATTGTCAGTGCAGTCGCCTGCTCAAACGGCTGGCGCCGCAACCTCCTCCCAACCCAGGGCGTCAAGTCTGGGATGCACTCCCACAGGCAATCCTGATCCCTTCCTGCCAGATCCTTTCAAGTTCAGGCTGGCTGGCCCGGATTTCCCCGCGGGGCTGCTCCCGATCGATGAAAAGGTCAAAGACACCATTTTGAATTCGGGCTTGCCGTGTCAGGAAAACGTGAGGCCAAACATAGGAGAAGAGAAGGCCGGGCTGGAAAACCTGCAGCGCGGCTTCGACTTTTATTCATGGCGCACGTTTATCGCGCTGAACTCACCTGCCGATGCCAAAACTACCATCGATCATTCGCAGGCTGACACGCCGGCCCGGTGGGAGGACATGGACAACTTCAAGCAGCTTCTGGACGTCATGCTGCCGGCCAACCTGCAGCCGCCGAAATGGCCGACCGACAAAGACGGCATGGAAGCCGAGCGCGAGAGGGTGATGCCGGAGGAATGCCGCGCGCTGGATAAGCAGATGCCCCACAGAATGGTCGTGAAGATGATCGAGGAGAGCTTCAATGAACCGTTCAAGACGGGCCCGCTGATCGACCAGCAGGGACATTACGCCATCTTCGACATCCTGATGAACCGGCAGATGTTCGACTACATCATGAAGAATCATCTGAACACCAAGGCCGGACAAATGAGCGCGGCCAATTCCGGCCTTGCGGTCGATTTCCCGCCCGGCGCCAACTCTCCGCCCGGGCAGAATTCCGGCGGCACGCTTGGCGCCTTCATGCTCAAGGTCTCCTGGAAGATTCTGGCGCCCGACGAGATCCAGGCAAAAAACTTCCACATGGTGAAGGCGCTCGTTTTGATGCCCCCCGGCGACCCGAAGGCGAAGCGGCCATGTCTGCCTGAGACCCTGGGACTGATCGGCTTTCATGCGGTGCATAAGACCGTCGGCCGTCCGCAATGGATCTGGACCTCGTTCGAGCACGTCAAGAACGTGCCTGACAAAGAAGAGGTCGCCGCCAAAAAGTTCAGCGGCCCGTACAATTTCTTCAACGTCAATTGTAAGGATGACTGCCCGGAGGTGAACGCGACGCCGCCGCGACAGTTTTGGCAGCCCGATCCCGCTCTGAAGCTGAAATTTAAGGACGCCAAGTTCAAGAGCCAGATCGTTCGCGAAACGCCGCAGACGAATGCGGCCAAGAACATGAACAAGATTTTCCAGAGCATGCTGCACGGCACTGTCTGGGAAAACTACATGCTGATCAGCACGCAATGGCCGAGCTTGTTCGAGGGTTGCACGTCGCTGCATTCTCTACGCGCCGATGCGCCAATGCCGCAGACCGATTTTCTCAAACAACCCGATATGACGTGCTCGCCTGCACCAACGTTTATGGCGAACTCGACGCTGGAGACCTACAGCCAGGGAGACATTCCGCAAGCTTCGTCAAGTTGCATAGGATGTCATGGCAATGCGGTGGGATTTCAAACGGGCGCGTCGAATCCAAAGTCCAGCAACGCGCTTCTAAATCAGTCGGACTTCACCTTCATGCTGGAGAAAGCGCAGTAGGCTGGAATTTAATGCGGTCGATGCGTCCGCAATTTTAAGATTTGAAGGACCGGGAGGCACTATGAGCACGTCGCCGCATCAGGGAAGCAATCCGAGTGCGCCGCGCGGGGCAAACCACGATCCAGGCGGCGAAGTCTCTCGGCGTGCAATGCTGTCCGGCGCGGCGGCAACGACCGCGGTAGCCGCGGTCGGGGCAAGTGGCATACCTGCATACGCTCGAATCGCTGACCCGAGTTCGAGTCAGGACATGATGGCCTTCCTGGTGCTTTCGTCGGCGCTCACGGGAGTTCAGATCAGCAGCCTCGCGCCCGAATTCGACAAAAAGAGCAAGCCGGACATTCTGGATGCCGACCCTGGCGTCGATCCGTTCAATATCAAGAAGGACTACTTCAACTGGATCAATGCCCGCGCCGCTCCGACGTTCGAAAAATTACTGCAGATTGCCAGGGATCACCGCCAATCGCCGCCCGACATCGTGACCGCTGTAAACGCTGCCGACGATACCAAATTTCTGGCGCGTAGCATCGTTTTGCTCTGGTATCTCGGCTCCTGGTACGGGCCGGACGATCTGAAGAAGAACGCTGAACCAGGAACCCGCGCATTAATTGCTTCCCAGGTCGTTTCGGCAAAGGCCTATACGCTGGGGTTGGTTTGGCAAATCGTGCAGGCCCACCCGATGGGCTACAGCAATCTGCAGTTCGGCTACTGGTCGCGGGAGCCGGTCGATTCAAACGACAAAAGGCCTCCCCTCGGTTTCATCACAGATAAGCTTCCCTGAGGGAGCCGCCTATGGCCGCCAACAATTGCATGCAATGCGACGTTGCGATCGTCGGATCCGGATTTGCCGGCGCGTTGATCGCCAATGAATTGAGTGCGAAAGGCATCAAGGTCATCATTCTCGAGGCCGGGCCGGGTGTGCAACCGAATATCAACGACTTCATGAAGCGCTTTTATACCGCGTCTGCCAAAGTGCCCGAGAGCGCCTACCCTCCCGAGTTGTTCGTCGACCCCGGAAAGCAGGCTGCCGGCAGGCCGACGTCGCTGATGCTCGACGCTGCGAACTGGCAGGACCCCGAACAAAGTTATCTCATTCAGAAGGGCCCGCGACCCTTCACCAGCACCTACGAACGTGTAGCCGGCGGGACCGCCCATTGGCTCGGCACCTCTCTAAGGCTTGTGCCGAATGATTTCCGCATGAAGACGAGCTATGGCAAGGACCAGTCGAACTTTTCGTTACCGGATTGGCCAGGAGCCATCAGCTCTGAAAAAATAAGCCCATATTATGCCAGGGCGGAGGCCGAGCTCGGCGTTTCAGCTGACGTGGACGAGCAGAGGTTTTTCGGCATCGATTTTCCCAAGGACTATGCCTACCCGATGCCCAGGATTCCGCCTTCGCTGCTCGATCAGCGCATCGGCGACGCGCTTGCGAAGCTGACGGAGGACGAGACCAAGTTTCTCGAAATGGACAAGCCCGTGACCGAGGTCAAGGTGAGGAGCCTTCCGGCGGCACGCAATTCGCAGCCTTACCGAAACAGGCGGGCCTGTGCCGGAAATACCAATTGCATTCCGATCTGCCCCATCCAGGCCAAATACGATCCTACCATCACCCTGAACGAAGCGACCGACAAGGGTGCGATCCTGATCGATCACGCAGTCGCCAGCGAGATCGTCGTCGAGGCCGGACGCGTCAGCCAGATCAACTTTATCAGGTACAAGGACGAGGCCGGACCGAAGACTGGAGAAGGCTGCGTCAAGGCGAGGACCTACGTCATCGCCGCCAACGCCATCGAGACGCCGCGGCTGCTGTTGATGTCGAAAAACCAGGGGCGGACCGGCAAGGGCGTCGCCAACAGCAGCGACATGGTCGGGCGCAACCTGATGGATCATCCTTATTATGTGGCCTGGGCCCAGCTGCCCCCGACGGCACCGCCGGTCTTTCCCTATCGCGGGCCGCTGATCACCTCGGGCATCGGCGATCTTTGCGACGGTTCGTTCCGCGCCAAGCGCGCCGCTTTCCGCGTCGACATCGGCAATGAAGGTTGGAATTTCGTGGTCGCGGGCACCAAGTTCGGCGCCGATCCCCACGTGACGACCATCGATTTCGTCAACGGGATGAATTCAAGCGGCCTCAATGCGCAACAATTCAATCGGCTCGGCAACGACAATGCGGCGCTGTTCGGCGTCGACCTAGCCCAGAGACTGAACGAAATAATTACCCGGCAGTTCCGGATCGGATTCTTGGTCGAGCAGGATCCGGATCCGAATAACCGAGTGACGCTCTCGTCAGAGTTCAAGGACGCTCTGGGGCTGCCGCGTCCGGAGATTTCCTACAATATTTCGGACTACACCAGGCAAGGCACGGTCGCCGCTTATCGAATGCGCAAACTCATTTTCGATAAAATGGGCGCGACGGATTTCACCCATCGCGCGCCGGATCCTTCAAGCGACAGTCCTGGCCGTTTCGAAGAGATCATCGACGGCCAGTCCGTTACGCTCACCTACGGCGGAGCCGGTCACATCATGGGCACCTATCGTATGGGTGACGACCCGAAGACATCGGTGGTCGATTCGTTTCAGCGCTCGCATGATCACCGCAACCTTTATCTGGTCGGAAGCGGCACGTTTCCGACCGGCGGCACGGCCAATCCGACACTCACGCTCTCGGCACTGGCGTTGCGGACGGCGGACAGCATCGCCGGCGACCTCAAGTCGCAGGGTTGAGCGCGACGTTTTGGCTGGAGGTAAGCATGATGCGCTCAGGCGATCTGCTGATTGCAGCCGCCGCTGTCGTGGCGCTTTCGCTTGCGGCAAGTCCTGTACTGGCGGGAGCGGAGGCGTGCCCGACCCCGGTTCCGGACCACATTCCGCCAGCCCCGCTGCCGCCGCTCAATCTCGGTACGATCAAGGATCTGCTGCTTGAGTATCACCAGAAATACTACGATATCGACGTCGCGGCTGTGTTCGATTCGGCGCAAAAATATATCGAACAAAACGCGGCCCAGTCGAAGCGGCCCGCGCTTGTTCTCGATATCGACGAGACCTCGCTGACCAACTGGCCGAATTTGCTCGCCGACAATTTCGGTTTCGTGGCGGATGGTTCTTGCGACGTACTGCCGAAGGGCCCTTGCGGCTTCAATCAATGGATCCTCAAAGGCAGCGCCAAGGCAATCGAGCCGGCGCGCAAGTTGTTCGAGGCGGCAAAGGCCAAAGGCGTGGCGGTGATTTTCATCACCGGCCGCACGGAAAGTCAGCGAGACATAACCGTTCTCAACCTCGCCCATGTGGGATTTGAAGGGTGGACAGAGCTCAGAACGCGCCCCGACCGGGACGATCTGCTTACAGTGCAGGAGTTCAAGACCGCTGAGCGGACCAAGGTAGAAGCTGAAGGCTATACCATCATCGCCGATGTCGGAGATCAGATTAGCGACCTGGAGGGCGAGCATTCGGGATGCCACTTTAAGGTGCCGAATCCGTTCTACTTTATCCGATAAAAATGACGCAGCGCGATTGCAATTTGTGTAGCGTTCCCAACTCGGGGGCGAAGCGGCCGCACCGACGTGCCGATGATGGCACCAATTCAAGCTCCACCCAGGCGCCGCTGGTCCAGTCTGAAGGCAGCCAAACTGGCGGTCGCCGCGGCACCCGCACAACGCTTGCCCGCCTGACAGTCCGCGCAGCTAGGTCAATGGTGAACCCGTCATTGTCTTCGCCCGCCGCGTCTCAATCTGCTCGAAAAGGTGTAGAGAAATACGTGCCGACGATCTGCCCCTTGGTGACTTCGGCCGCCCTCGCCGGACGCGGCACGCCCCTCGAGATGCGGTTCCAAGGCAAGAGCCACCGACGTCGCCGTCAAACCGCGCGGCGGATCATACGAAAATGTGTAGCTGCTCCAGAATGATATGCAATTAGGTTGACGACGCGGCGTCGATATATCGAGAACCGCAATGACAACGAGGCAGCGATGATGGTGTCTGCGCCCGAACTTCCGTCCACGTTCGGTGGAGTCTCTGCACCGACCGGCAGCCAAGCCGGATCGGCGGCGGGTGGCGTCCGTCTGTTGCTCCGGATCGAGGGCGCAGGCGCGTTCGCGGCGGCGCTCGCGCTTTACGCTCACGGCGATTTTTCGTGGCTGCTGTTCGCAGCGTTCTTCCTTGCGCCCGATCTCACCATGCTTGCCTATCTCGCCGGACCGCGCGTGGGCGCTGTGGCTTATGACGCCGCACATGTCTACGTACTGCCGCTCACGCTTTTGGTCGTCGGATTCGTCTCCGGTTTGCCTGCGGCGATGGCCGGCGCCCTAATCTGGATTGCGCATATCGGCTTCGACCGGGCGCTCGGTTACGGCGTGAAATACGCAACCGGCTTCCGCGACACGCATCTCGGCCGCATCGGCCGCCGCTGAAGCATTCTGACCCGGGGGAGAAAGCGCAATGCGCATCCACGCCATCCAAACCGGCCGCGTGCAGATCAAAGAGGCGCAAATCAAAGGCCGCGGACACGGTCTCTGGCGGCGGATTCAGCCGATTGTATCGAGCGAATGGGCGGAATGGGTGCCGGTCTATGCCTGGGCGATCGAGCATCCGGAGGGTGTCATCGTGGTTGACACCGGATCGGGCGCGCACCTGAAATCGCTGCCGCGCTGGCACCCCTATTTCCAGCTTGCGGTGCGCTTTGACATCGAGCCCGAGCAAGAAGTCGGACCGCAATTGCGAAGCCTGGGTATAGGCGAGCGCGATGTGAAAACGGTCGTGTTGACTCACCTGCATATCGACCACGACGGCGGTCTTGCGCATTTCCCGCAGAGCCGGATCTTCGCCGATAGCGGTGAGATCGCCCGCGCGGCCGGCATCGCCGGCGCGATCCGCGGTTACCTGCCGCGCCGCTGGCCGCAATGGTTCGACCCGCAGCCTTTGCCCTGGCAGAACTTGAGCTGCGGGCCATTCGCGCGTAGCGCGTGGATCACGCAGGCTGGCGACGTTGTCGCAGTACCGACGCCAGGCCATACGCCCGATCATGTCTCTATCTTCATAGACCACACCGATCAGCAGGTCATGCTCGCCGGCGATGCGTCCTATCTGGAAGAGGCGATGCTCAGCGAAACGATCGATGGCGTGAGCCCGGACGAGAGCGTGTCGAAAACGACGCTCGCCGACATCCGCGCGTGGTGCGCCACACGCCCGACGGTCTATCTGCCGACGCACGATCCGCGATCCGCCGAAAGGCTCGCCGCGCGCCGCACGGTGACCGCCGGACGGCGCGGCGAGCACGCTTTGGCTGCCTCGTAGGATTGCGGCGTAGGGCGCACTTGCCCATTATAAGGGGGCAACACGCGCGATCGGTTCCCTATGTCAAAGCCGCTTGTCATCTCCATTCCGCATCGGCTCGGCAAGCAGGAGGCGCTTCGCCGCCTGCGGGACGGTCTCGGTGAGGCCGGGGCGAGCTTTAGACATTTGTTCAGTATCGACGAACAGACCTGGACCGGCGATCACTTGCAGTTTCGCGTGAGCGCTCTCGGCCAATCCGCGAGCGGATCGATTGACGTCGCGGAAGATTACGTAAAGCTCGAAGTGTTTCTTCCCTGGCTTTTGGCAAAACTTGCTGAAACGTTACAGCCACTCATCCGCAAAGAAGCCGTCCTTCTCCTGGAAAAGAAATAGTAACCCTCGTCGGCAAAACTCCGCGCCTTGAGTCTGGATTAGCAATTCGGACGTGCGATAAGGGACGCGAACTCAAGCGCAGGCTTATGTCAGCGCTTCGAATGCCGTACGTGGGGCACGCAATGGAAAATTCTGTACCTTTGAGTCTCTGGTTTGGCGTAGCGCTCTACGCCGCCATCGGATTGTTCGGCGTCGTCGTTTTTCACGAGTTTGCTCCGCTCGGCCAGCAGACGGCTGAAGGTTACGGGATCGGCTATTCCACGCTTGCTGCGACCGCCGCGCCTGCGAAATAGTTTTCCGCCTCGACACTCGTTGTCCTTAGCTGTTGGGCGTCGCCGCATGGGCGGCGGCACCGGCTCATTGAGCAAACTCCAAGCGTCAATCCCGCACGCACACCTTCCGCCGGCGCACTCGGCAAGCCCTCGCGCATGCTATACTCTTGCGCATTCCCAAGGACGGAAGGGAGAAGCGCAGGATGGCGCATGAACACGATGACGATGGCCATCATCACGGCTCCGAATTGTCGGAGATGCAGTTGCGTGTGCGGGCGCTGGAAACCGTTCTCGCCGAAAAGGGCTATGTCGATCCGGCCGCGCTCGACCTGATGATCGAGGCCTACGAGACCAAAATCGGTCCGCACAACGGCGCCCGCGTGGTCGCCAAGGCCTGGCACGATCCCGCGTTCAAGCAAACGCTCATTGCGGACGCGACCAAAGCGGTGCAAACGCTCGGACTCATCAGCCGCGTCGGCGATCACCTGATCGCAGTCGAGAATACGCCCAAGCTTCACAACATGATCGTGTGTACGCTGTGCTCCTGCTATCCGTGGGAAGTGCTCGGCCTGCCGCCGGTCTGGTACAAGTCGGCGCCCTATCGCTCGCGCGCGGTCAACGATCCGCGCGGCGTGCTCACCGATTTCGGCGTCACCTTGCCAGCGGACACTCAAATCCGCGTGTGGGATTCGACGGCGGAGACACGCTTCATCGTTCTGCCGATGCGCCCAGCCGGCACCGAGGGCTGGAGCGAAGAGAAACTGGCGACGCTGGTCACGCGCGATTGCATGATCGGCACAGGCCTGCCCAAGCTTGCGAGCGAGGTCGCCTGATGGACGGCATCCACGACATGGGCGGCATGCACGGCTTCGGCAAAGTCGAGCCCGAGAAGAACGAGCCGGTCTTCCATGCCGCCTGGGAAGGTCGCTGCCTGGCGCTCAACCGCGCCATGGGCGCGATAGGCGCCTGGACCATCGACGAAGGCCGCGCCGGCATCGAGGCGTTGCCGCCGGACGTTTATCTGGCCTCGTCGTATTACGGCAAATGGGCGCTGCGGCTCCACAACATGGTCATCGCTCGCGGACTTGCCGGGGCAGACGAGCTTGCCGCGGGCCACGCGCTGCGCGATGCCAAGCCACTTTCGCGCAAGCTCACGGCCGCCGACGTGCCGGGCATGCTGACCCGAGGCTCTTTCGGCCGGCCCGCTCCGGCACCCGCGCGCTTTGCGGTCGGCGACTGCGTACGCGCGAAGAATATCCACCCGGCGACGCATACACGGCTGCCGCGTTATGCTCGCGGCCATGTCGGCATCGTCGAAGCCGTTCGCGGCTGCCATGTTTTTCCTGACTCGACTGCAGTCGGCGGCGGCGAGAATCCGCAATGGCTCTACACGGTGGTGTTCGACGCGCGCGAATTGTTTGGCGAGGCGGCCGATCCGACGCTGAAAGTCTCGATCGAAGCCTTCGAGCCTTACCTGGAAAGCGCTCAGTCATGAGCAGCGCCGCCACTCCCTCGTTCAGCCGGAATGACGGAATAAACATTCCGCGCAACGCCGAAGGCCCGGTTTTTCGTGAGCCGTGGGAAGCGCAAGCCTTCGCGCTCGCGCTATCGCTGCACGAGCGCGGCGTCTTTTCCTGGGCCGAATGGGCGGCCGTGCTCGGCGACGAGATCAAAAAGGCGCAAACTGCCGGCGATCCCGATACCGGCGAGACTTACTATCATCATTGGCTCAACGCGCTTGAGCGCATCGTCGCCGCCAAGGGCCTTGCCGATCCCCAGATGCTTGCGCGCACGCGCAACGCCTGGGCAAACGCTTGCGCGCGCACGCCACACGGCACGCCGATTGAATTACGGGCCGGAGACTTCGTCGACTTTTAGTGGAGCATGATCCTTTCGGAGAACCGGCAGCCACTTTTCCGGATCATGCTCTTAAGGCCAAGCGGGCAGGTGTGTGCCGAGCGGCACCGCCGGCCGCGTCCAGCCGGCAGGCGTCGCGGACAGTTGCGCGGCATGCCGCACACCGCGCACAAGGCCAAACGGTGAGCGGCTCTCCTCCAACAAGTCGGCGATACTGTCACGCGAAGGCAGCGGACACGAGAAGCCATTTTCCACGCGGCCTAGAGCCCAGATCCAGTGCCCGGTCGCCGCGAGCGAAACGCGCACCAGCCAGCTTCCGCCCTCACTCGATTGGCGGATGCGCGCCATGAGCACGCCGAAGCCAAGCAAATAGCCACTGGCATGATCGTGCGCCTGACACGGCAATTCCTTTGGCCCTTCGACGCCGGCGGCTTGCGCTTCCGCGACATTGAAGCCGGTCGCCGTCTGCACCAGTGAATCGAAGCCGCGCCGCGAAGCCCATGGGCCGAGATCGCCAAAGGCCGAGAGTGAGCCATACACGATGCCCGGGCGAAGCACCGCAACATCCGCCGGACCGAAGCCCCGGTCTGCTAGCGACCCCGGCCGATAAGCTTGCAAGAACACATCGGCTTCGCTGATGAGATGCCGCAACGCGGCGCCGCCATCGGGCGTGGACAGATCGGCGAAAGCGGAGAGCTTGCCGCGTCCGGTGTCCTTTGCGAGCCAATCGATGAAGGGCAGATGCGGGGCCGAAATACGCATGACATCGGCGCCATGGGCGGCAAGCGCGCGGCCGGCGACCGGACCGGCGATGATGCGCGTCAAATCGAGCACGCGAAGACCCGCGAGAGGTCTTGCTCCCCTTAGAAGCGGCCGCGGCGGCGCATCGCCTATTCTTTCGATCTGCACCACAGGAACGGACGCGATTGCGGCCGCCTGTGGATGGCTTGCCCATTCGTCCGGCGAGCGCATCGCGGCCACCACGCAGCCGTGCCGATAAGCTTCCGTCTCGAAAGCGAAGGCTTCCCAGTTCTTCAACGCCGCTTCGATCGCGGGACGCGTCGGTGCGCAGCCGAGAAACTTCAGAACATTATCGCGATGATGCGGAAAATTCATGTGCAGGCGGACGAAACGTCCGTCGCCGGTGCGATAGGCGCCGAACAGCGGGTCGCCGATCGATGCCGGCGCGCCGCCGTCGATCGTCAAATATTGCTCGCTGCGGAATTCGACCGCGGCATGCCGCATCTCGACACCAACGGTCTGGCGCAAAGCGCCGGCGCGATGATGCAAGTCCGCCGCGGCAAGGCCGACGGCGGCGATGCTCGCTTGCGCCGCCTTGCCGATCCGGAAGGACGACGGGAGGGCCGGATCGCCCCCGGAGAGGCGCACATCGTCGAGCGCCGCCGCATCGCCGCCCGCGAACCGCCACAACTCGGCGACGACATCGGCGGGCGAAGGCTGTGCGATCACAGCATCCCCAGGAGATGCGGCAGCCAAAGCGATAGTGCCGGGATGTATGTCACCATCACGAGGAAGATCAGCATGGTGGCAAGCCACGGCAAGACGGCGACGGTGAGTTCACCGATGCCCATCCCGGTAATGCCCGAAGCCACATAGAGGTTGAGCCCGACCGGCGGATGGCACAATCCGACCTCCATGTTCACCGCCATCAGCACACCGAGGTGCACCGGGCTGACGCCGAGTGCCGCGCCCATCGGGAACAGGATCGGCGCCATGATCAAGACGATCGCCGCCGGGTCCATAAAGTTGCCGGCGGCGAGCAGCACGATGTTGGTGACCAGAAGGAAGCCGACAGTGCCGAAGCCTTGCGCGCTCATCCAGCCGGCCATGGATTGCGGTATTTGTTCCGAGGTCAACAGCCAGGAAAACACCGCCGCGTTGGTAATGATATAGAGGATCATCGCGCTCATCGATGCTGCTTTGAGCAGCACCGCCGGCACCTCGGCGAATTTCAGACCTCTGTAGACGAAGACCGCGACGATGAAGGCGTACACGGCGGCCACAGCGGCAGCTTCGGTCGGCGTGAACAGCCCCGAATAGATGCCGCCGAGCACCAGCACAATCAGCAACAGGCCCCAGATGCTTTCGCGAAACGCGCGAGCGCATTCGCGCCAGCTCGCACGCACCATGCGCGGATAGTCCTTCCGCCAGGCCCGATACCAGGTGGTCGCGCCGAGCATGGCGGCGAGGATCAAACCGGGCACAACGGCGGCGATGAAAAGCTGGCCGACCGAAGCGGAATCGACCACCGCGCCGCTCGGACCGCGGGGCTGCATGCCGCTGGTCGCAACTGCATAGATGACGAGATTGATCGACGGCGGAAACAGAATGCCGAGCGCGCCCGAGGTCGCAATCACGCCGGCGCCGAAACGCGGCGGATAGCCGTTCTGGAGGAGCGCCGGCAACATGATCGAGCCGATGCCGACGACGGTCGCTACCGACGAGCCGGAGATCGCGGCGAACAACGCGCAGGCGACGACGCCGGCCAGCCCAAGGCCGCCATACCAGTGACCGATCAGCGAAGTGGCGAAATCGATCATGCGGCGCGCCACGCCGCCGGTAGTAAGAAAATTGCCGGCCAGGATAAAGAACGGAATCGCCATGATCTCGAAGCGGTCGATGCTGGTGAACAGCTTCAAGCCGACCATCTTCGGATCGACATCGGAAAGGATGAACAGATACGTCAGCACCGAAAGGCCGAGCGCAATCGAGATCGGCATCCCGCTCGCCATGAGCGCAAGCAACAGCGCGAACAGCAGTTCGGCCCTCACGGTGTGCGACAGTTCGATGATGTGGAGCCGCGCGGCGAAGCAGATGAGTGCAAGCGCAAGCGGTATGACAATGATCAGGGCCGCGGTGACCGTATCGCCGAGCGGCGTCGGCGCCGCGGGCTTTGATGCTGGCGAAAGAACGCTCATCGCGCCGCCTCGCCGAGCGCCGCGGACGGCTCTTCGCGCGGCGCCTCATAGTCGATGCCGTGACTTTGATGCGGCACGAAACCGGTACGCAAGAAGCGCCACATCACTTGCAGAAATCGGAAGCACATCAGGTACGAGCCGAGCGGAATGCAGAGATAAATGATCCAGCTCGGCCATTCGAGCTCCGGCGACACCTGATCGGGATCGAGATCGTGGACATAGATGGCGCCAAGCGTGCCGATCACGCCGGTAAATAAGGCGCCGCACAGCAGCGCGAATACGATCACGGGCTTGCGCGCCGGCACCGTCAATCGCATGACCAGGACATCGACGCCGACGTGAATGCCGGTGCGCACGCCGAGCGCGGCGCCGAATTTCGCCATCCAGACGAACATGTAGGTGGCGAGCTCCTGCGCCCAGGAGAGATTAATGGCGGCGAGCACGGTGTAGAGCCAATCCGCCGCCTGGCGAAGAAGGACGAAGCCATGCACGCCCGCCCATCGGGCGAGGCCGGCCGAATTGCTTGCGCCATAGCGATGCACGACCGCAACGAAAGTCACCACGGTCGCCGCGCCGATCAGCGTGGCGATGAGCCATTCCTCAAGCCGGTCAAGCAAGAGGTTGAGGAGCGCACCGAGACCATTGTCTTTGGCTATGGGGGTCGCGGTCCGGGAGGGCGGTATCGATGACACAGGCTTTCACCCTCCCCTATCCGCTCCCGCAAGAGAGGACGCTGCAAGCTCCGGTCGCGCTCCAGAGCGCAGTCGTTTCAGATTGAATCGATTGGCGCTCTAACTTTTTGGTGGAGCATGATCTGTTCGGAAAACCGGTTTCCACTTTTCCGGATCATGTTCTACGACTGCGGCGGCGTGAAGCCTGAGGCTTTGTAGATCCGCTCGATGAAGTCTTTGCCGAAGCGGCTCTGCATCTCGGTATGCACCGGCATCAATTTTTTAATCCAGGCCTTCCTTTCGGCATCAGTAAGAATATGGATTTCGGTCTTGCCTGACGCCTTGATTTTCTCGATCGCGTCCTCGTTGTCCTTCGCCGCGGTGGCATTGAAGAAGTCGGTCGATTCTTTCACCGCGCGATCGAGCTGCGCGCGCACATCCTCCGGAAGCGAGTTCCAGAAAGTCTTGTTGGTGACGAGCGCATAGGTCAACCGGCCATGGTGCGATATGGTCAGGTGCTTCTGCACTTCGTAGAATCTTTGCGTCAGAATATTCGTTGGAACGTTATCCTCGCCGTCGACCACTCCGGTCTGCAGCGCCTGGTAAAGTTCGCCGAAGGCGATGATCTGCGGAATGGCGCCAAGCTCACGCGTCACCGCATCCTGCACCTTGCCGCCCTGAATGCGCATCTTCATGCCGCGAAAATCGTCTGGCATGATCAGGGGCTTGTTGGCGGTGTAGTCGTGCGCGCCGTTGTCCCAGTAAGCGAGTGGCGAAATGCCCTTGTTTTCGAGCTTCTTGTTGAGGTCGGCCATCATCGGGCTCGCCATCATCTGGCGGGCCCGTGCCTCGTCGCTGAGCAGAAACGGCAGGTCGAAAACGTCGAACTCCTTGACCCCGAGCGGGCTGAATTTCGAGATCGATGGCGCCAGCAACTGAACCGAGCCGAGCTGCAACGCCTCGAGTTCCTCTTTGTCCTTGTAGAGCGAGGAATTCGGAAAGACCTCCACCTTGACCCGGCCGCCGGTATATTTCTCGGCCAGTTCCTTAAAGTACAGCGCCGCCTTGCCCTTGGGTGCGTCTGGCGCGACCACGTGGCTGAATTTGAGGACGATCGGCTCGTCCGCGCGCGCAGCGTGAGCGATCGCGAGGGAGAGCACGACGGCAAGCGCGACGGCCAAACGTTTCATGGATGTCCTCCCCGTCACAAACGATCGTTCATTTTGCACCCGCCGCGCTCTTCGGCTTTGCTGTTTGGTGCACCAGCCTAGCGATTATCTTCGCTCTTCCAGGTCCTGTCACCTGCGGCGGTGTTGTTAGTGCATCGCGGCATCTGCGCGCGGAGCGAATGCCCCGTGATGGCGGATCACGTCGCCGGCGAGCCGGTGCGCGGCGGTGGCCGATTGCGCCGGCTCCGTGCCGGTGAGCCGCGCGGCAAGGTAGCCGGCGTTAAAGCCGTCCCCGGCCGCCATCGTATCAACCGGCACCATGACTTCCGGAACCGGCACGAATTCCTGCGCTCCAGCCGACACGACCAGGGCGCTGTTAGGACCGTTCTTGACCACGATCTCGCCGATGCCGAAGGCTTGCAGGCGCGCGACGGTCGCCTCCGGCGAGGGATCGCCCCACAAGACGGCTTCGTCGTCGAACGTAGGCAGCGCGATGTCGACGCGCTTGAGCGCTTCGATGAAGACGGTGCGGGTGCGCGCGAGATCGCCTTTCCAGCCTCGCGGACGGAAATTGCCGTCGAACGCCACCTTGGCGCCTTGCGAGCGAGCTGCCTCCAGCAAGGCGAGAAAACGCCCGATGCCGGCATTGGAGTAGAGCGACAATGTGATGCCAGAGAAGTAGATGAGCCGCGCCGCCATCAGGCCCTCGGCGACGCGCATCCAGTCGGGCAATTCGAACAGATCGCGCTCTGGTGCGCTCTCGCGCCAATAGCGGAAGCTTCGTTCGCCAGCCGGGCCGTTTTCAATGAGGGCCAATCCGGGAAGCCGACCGGGCACTCGGAGGATGAGTTTTCCCGAAACGCCCTCGGCGGCCGCCAAATCCATGATGCTGTCGGAGTAGGGATCGTCGCCGAGCGCCGAGGCAAACGCCACTTCGATCCCGGCGCGTGCCAAGTAGACCGCCGTGTTGAACGTATCGCCGCCGCAGGAGAGCGAAAATCTGCCTTCGGAGCCGCGCGCCAATTCGATGAGCACTTCGCCGACGCAAACCGCGCCCCGCTTTTGCTCGGTCATGATCTTGCTTCCCGGCTCGGCACAAGGTTGCCGCGGCTAAGGAAATAGCCCAGCGCGCTCAGCATGGCGATGCAAAAGCTGACCGGCCAATCGGTATGGTAAGAGATGACCAAGCCGAGCCAGGCTTCGGCAAGCGCAATGCAGGCTGACAAGATCATGCCGGTCCACAAGCCGGTAGCCAGCCGTTGCGCGGTCGCCGGCGGGCCGACCATAAGCGCGAACACCAGCAACACACCGACGATTTGCGCGCTTTGCGACACCGCGAGCGCCACAATGACCAGAAAAGCCGTCGAGACAAAGCGCAGCGGCACGCCTTTGGCTTCGGCCAGTTCCGGCTGCAAGGTGGCAAAAATCAGTGGCCGCATAATCGCGGCAAGACCGAGAACCGTGATCACGCCGAGCACGATCAGCGTTCCGATCATCGAGCGGTCGACGGCGAGCACGTTGCCGAACAATAGCGCCGTCGCTTGGGTGGCGAACGCCGTGTAGTAGTGCAGGAACAGGAGCCCGAGACCGAGCGCCAGCGACAGTACCACCCCGATGGCGACATCGCGCTCGTTCAGGCGTTCGCCCAGCATACCCATG
>DATMQV010000254.1:0-3641 GCA_035566615.1 Xanthobacteraceae bacterium | reverse complement strand
GGATGATCCGATTCGTGGTTAACAGAAATGGGACGCCGGGCGTAGTCATCCCACCGTCATGGGAATCTGTTAGGGGCGCGCATGGTAAGTGACGCGATCAATGAAGAGCTGCCGGAACGGCGATTTCGCACTTTGTTCATCTCCGATGTTCACCTCGGAGCTCGCGGCTCGCAGGCCGACCGGCTGCTGGATTTCCTGCGCAGCCACGATGCCGACACCATCTACCTCGTCGGCGACATCGTTGACGGCTGGGCGCTGAAATCCAACTGGTACTGGCCGCAATCGCACAACGACTTCGTGCAAAAGGTGCTGCGCAAGGCGCGCAAGGGCGCCAAGGTCATCTACGTGCCGGGCAACCATGACGAGTTCCTGAGGAATTATTACGGCACCCATTTCGGCGGCATCGACGTGGTGGAAAACACCGTTCATGTCGGAGCCGACGGCCGGCGCTATCTCGTCATTCATGGCGATATCTTCGACCTCGTGGTGCAGAACGCGCGCTGGCTCGCCCATCTCGGCGACAAGGCCTACGACTTCGCGATCCAGATGAACCGGCTCGTCAACTTCTTCCGCCGCGCTTTCGGCGTGCCGTATTGGTCGCTGTCGCAATGGGCGAAGCTGAAGGTCAAGAATGCCGTGAACTACATCGGCGCCTTCGAGACGACGCTCGCCGCGGAGGCGCGGCGTCACGGCGCCGACGGCGTGATCTGCGGTCACATTCACTACGCCACCATCCGCGACGAACACGGCATTCGCTACATGAACTGCGGTGACTGGGTGGAAAGCTGCACTGCGCTTGTCGAGCATGATGACGGCCGGTTCGAAATCATCACCTGGACCGATCCGCTGCGCCGGCCGGTTGCTGTCGTCACGGTGGCGGCGCGCGCCGCGGCCTGATGCGCATCCTGATCGCGACCGACGCGTGGCATCCTCAAATCAACGGGGTCGTGCGCACGCTGTCGATGACTGCAGAAGCGGCAAGGGCGCTTGGCGCCGATATTACCTTCCTGACGCCGCAGTCGTTCCGCACCGTCGCGATGCCGAGCTATCCCGACCTCCGGCTGGCGTTGCCCTACCGTGCGAAGATCGCACGCCTGATCGACGAGGCGCGTCCCGACAGCATTCACATTGCGACCGAAGGACCGATCGGGCTTCTGGTGCGTCACCATTGCCGCAGGCATCGCGTGCCGTTCACGACCAGCTTTCACACCCGCTTTCCCGAATACGTCTCCGCGCGTCTGCCGGTTCGCGAATCCTGGATCTGGAACGCGCTGCGCAGATTCCATCATGGCAGCCAGGCGGTGATGGCCGCGACGTCGGCTCTGGCCGACGAATTGCGCGCGCGCGGCTTTTGCAATGTCGTATTGTGGCCGCGCGGCGTCGACACCAGCCTGTTCCATCCGCGCACCGCCGACCTCGGCCTGCCGCGTCCAGTCTTTCTCTGCGTCGGCCGCGTGGCGGTGGAGAAAAATCTGCAAGCCTTTCTCGACCTCGAGTTGCCCGGTACCAAGGTGATCGTCGGCGACGGACCTGCGAAGGCCAATCTGGTCCGAAGATATTCGCAAGCCGTTTTCCTGGGTGCAAAACAGGGTGAGGAATTGGCGGCAATCTACGCGGCGGCCGACGTCTTTGTGTTTCCAAGCAAGACCGACACATTCGGTCTTGTGCTGCTGGAGGCGCTTGCAAGCGGCGTTCCGGTCGCTGCCTTTCCGGTAGCTGGCCCTCGCGATGTCCTCGGCTCGGCGGCGGTCGGCGCACTGAACGACGATCTCCGGCAGGCCTGTCTCGCGGCCTTGCAAATCTCGCCGCAGGACTGCCTGGATTTTGCCGCTCGCCACACCTGGGCCGCCTCGGCGCGGACCTTCATCGAACATATGGCGGTAATCCCGGCCACCGGACCGGAGCGAGACGGGATGTCATTGGCCGGCCGAGAGCCGCGCTTCGTCGCTTGAAGAACCTTGCCCGCCCGTTGCCGTACGCGATACAAGTCCCGCATGACTGGATCGTCCTCTCCTCTGCCGGTAGATTCCGCCGATGTCGACGCCGCCGCGGTCGTGCTGGCACGCGTTGCCGTTCGAACGCCCCTGTTGTCGCCCCCGGTGCTCTCCGAGCGAGTGGGTGCCAAGGTCTTCCTGAAGCCGGAGGTGCTGCAGCGGACCGGATCGTTCAAGTTTCGCGGCGCGTTCAACAAGCTGTCGTCGATCCCCCCGGGCGCGCGGGGCGGCGGCGTGGTCGCTTTCTCCTCCGGCAATCATGCCCAGGGCGTGGCGGCGGCGGCACAAATCCTCAACATGCGGGCCACCATCGTGATGCCTGCCGATGCGCCGCTCTCCAAGCGCGAGCGCACCAAGGCCTTTGGGGCGGAGGTCGTACTGTATGACCGCGACCGCGAGGATCGCGAGGCGATCGCCAAAGACATCGCCGCAAAGCGCGGCGCAACGCTGGTGCCGCCTTATGACGACCCCAAGGTGATCGCGGGCCAGGGCACGGTGGGCAGGGAGATCGCCGAGGACATGGCTGCGCTTGGCCTCGCGCCGGATATCGTGGTGGCGCCGGTTTCCGGTGGTGGCCTGATCGCGGGCGTCGCGACCGCGGTCAAGGCACGCTTTCCCAAGGCGATGCTGATGTCGGCCGAGCCCGATGCGTTCGACGACCACGCCCGTTCCCTGCGCGCCGGCAGACGCGAGCCGCACAAGGCCGAGGGCCGCACCATCTGCGATGCGCTGATGGCATCGATCCCCGGCGAGATCACCTTCGCCATCAACAGCCGGCTGCTCACCAAGGGCGTCACCGCGTCGGACGCCGAAGTCGGAGTGGCGGTCGGTTACGCGTTTCGCGAACTGAAACTGGTGGTCGAGCCGGGCGGGGCGGTTGGCCTGGCTGCACTTCTTTCAGGTCAAATCGACGCGCGTGGCAAGAACGTCGTGATCGTGCTGTCCGGCGGAAACGTGGACGCGGAATTGTACGCCAAATTGATTGGCTGACCGCCGCGTTTGCGGCCGATATTGATCTGACGGAAACGCAATCGCACTGTTACCGTTCCGGCGCTCTTTCGGATCGTGTTCCGGAGGGCGAGCCATGACAAATCGGGAGGAATTCATGCACAGGCTGCTCGTGCTCTACAATGAACCCAAGGACGCCGCGCATTTCAGGAAATACTACGTCGAAACGCACGTGCCGCTTGCGCACAAGATGCCGGGTATCAAGAACCCCCGCTATACCTTCGATGCGAAGCCGATGGGGTCCGGCAAGGCGCCGTATTTCTGCATCTTCGAGGCCGACTTCGACAGCGAAGCGGCGATGATGAGCGCGTTCGGGTCGAAGGAAGGTCGGGCGGTAGCGGCCGACGTGCCCAATTACGCTTCCGGCGGCGTTACCATGACGCACTTCCCCGTCAAATGACCGGCCGCGACTGTTTCAGTAGCGTTTTCGAGCGAAGTAAGTAACGGTTCGCGTGAAGAAAACGGGTCAAGACAAAAGATTGGAGCCTCGGTTCTAATTCAAAACCGAGGCTCTACGAAAAGAACGCGATCCTTTCGCTCTGGCTCATGCGCCGGATCGGGGCCAACGGGTCGGGCCTGGTCACGCGCGGCCGTTGCACGATTCCGTTGGCTATCAGGCTAGAGCCAAGACTTGAACCA
>DATMQV010000253.1:0-3307 GCA_035566615.1 Xanthobacteraceae bacterium | reverse complement strand
CGCCGCCCTTGAGGACAAGATCGTCCAGAGGGCCACGGCTGCGGTGCTGAGCGCGATCTACGAGGAAGATTTCCTCGGGTTCTCGTATGGGTTCCGGCCCGGACGCGGCACGCACGATGCGATGGATGCGCTCTTGGTCGGGATCACCAGCACAAAGGTGAACTGGATACTGGACGCCGACATCCGCTCGTTCTTGGACACCGCTTCATAATGCCCCCTGGTTCATGAGGTTTGATCGAAGAGTTCGGATTGCCGGGTTATCACCTTGATCCGGATTCCCTTTTTCCTTCCATTCGTGACGTGCACGACTTCGAGCTCGCCGCGCTTGACACGCTGCAACACGGTTTGGCGCGAGACACCGAGCTTGCGGGTTGCCTCGTGCATGGTCACGAAGCCGTCCCCAGCAGTCTCGCTGAATCGGGCGATGAGGTCATCGGTCAGGCGAATGCGCCAGGGTGCGCCGGGCGTCAGCTGCTCGCCCGGAATGATGCCGTCGTTGAGCCAGCGGTGCAAAGTCGAAGGCGCGACGCCGAGCACGACCGCGGCCTTCTTGATCGACGCCAGTTCGCCCTTGGTGGAAAACGGTCCGGCCTCGAAGCACGGGATGTCCCAGTGGCGACGCAGATTGCCGACACGGCCCGCCTCGAAGCGATGGCCGTATACCGTGGTGCGCCCCTGGCGATTGAGGATGCCGGCAATCACGGTGTCTGGATAATGGACGGCCAGCCGGCGGACGAGTGCGATCGTGTCCTCATCGGTGCGTATCGTGGCCGGCCGCGAGCGCGGCAGCGCGAGATCGATCTCGTTGAGCGCGCCGCCCTTCCAGCGCAGCGTGAGGTGGGCTGCAGCCTTGTCGCGCTCGACCTTTATGATGACCTCCTCGAGCAATGCTCGCAGCAGCTCTTTCCTGTCACGCGGCGTGGTCGTTGCCGCGTGCCAGACGGTGGCAAGATCGGGCCCGAGCGCGAGCAGACGGTCGCGCTCCTCTTGGGAGAGCACGCGTGGACGCTCCAGTTCGCGGCGTGCAAGCTCGGCCTTGGCGGCTTCGAGTGCGCTCAAGCTCTCCTCCCACTCGCGCTCCAGGCCGCGAGCGACCAACCGGTTGTCTGGATCGACGGCACGGTAGCGGCGCTCGGCGCGGCTCGCTTTGTAGCTTGCCCGCTCGACGCCGAGACGCCATTGCTTGAGCGAGGTCTCGCGATCTGCTTCGAGCCGCTCGGCAGCGGCGAGCGTGGCAGCGAGCTTTGCCGGCTCGAGGGCAGCGATGAAGGCCCCTGTGACGGCCTCGTCGATCTGAATGCCGCCAATGTTGAGGCAATAGACGCCGCGGCCCTCGACCAGGATCTTGCCGGGGCAATGATACCCCGGTGCGGAACTGCGCCCGCGATAGTGCGTGTGCAAGCGGCGTCCGCAGTGCCCGCAGCTGGCAAGGCTCTGCAGCAGGGCGCTGCCTTCCCTCACGGCGCCGCCCACTTTGTGCGGTCCGGGGCGGGTGTTCTTGGCGATGCGATCCTGGTTGGCCTCATAGGTCTGCCAATCGATGAACCCCGGATGATGGTCCGGGATGAGTACCTGCCACTCGGAGCGCGGCAGTTGTCGCACGCGCTTTGTGCGTGCACCCGCTGCATCCAGCATCGTCTCCTGGCGTGATTTGCCATAGGCGTAGGCGCCGGCATACACGGGATTTGTGAGCACGTGGTGGATGGCGGTGTAGCTGGCCTCGACCCAGCGGATCTCTGCGTTCTGGTGCATCTGCAGAGGGAATGTGAGCCCTTCCGAGCGAAACCATAGCCAGACGCGGCGCGCCGAGCCCGTCTCGGCGAAGCGCGCGAAGACGTTGCGGACGGCGGTGACAATGGCCTCGTCGGGGTGGAAGCGGACCTCGCCATCGGCCTCGCCCCAGACAAAGCCGACCGGCAATCCTCGGCGGAGTTCACCGCGTGCTGCCTTGTTGCGAATGCCGCCGTTGAGGCGGGCCCTCAGCACATGAAGTTCGGCCTCGCTCATGGTGCCCTTCGAACCCACGACATACTGCCCAGCAACAGCCGCTTGAAGTCGTTGTCCAGTATCCACATCACCCGCGCACCGGCGAGCGCCTCACGGTTGTGCGTCATCTCGTTTACGCCGGCATCGCGCATTTTGTCGTCGAACTGCCGGATGGCGGCCGGCTCCTGCTGCCGGCGTGGATGACCGAAACCGGCTCGGCGACACCGCCTATCGTGGCCACCCCGCAGCTTTCCCTTACTTGCTTGAGGGAGCTGCGCCGGCTCGTCGACCTGCAGGACGTATCCTTGTCGCCAGCGAATGAAGCGATTCGCAACGATGGAGGCGATGATGGAACAGCGTGCCCAGGAACGGCAACTGGATCTTCTCATGCTGGCGGCCGACGACGTCGCGCCGCCTCTGTTCGACCTGGCGACTCGCGCGCAGATCGTAACCCTGCTCAAAGTTCTTCTGAGCGATCGCCTCGCGCTGGTCAGTATGCCGACGGAGACGGACGATGACTAAGATCACTGGCGATCACCTGGCGCGCAGCGCCTATGTCTACGTGCGGCAATCCAGCATCGATCAGCTCTTGCACAATCCGGAGAGCCGACGACGCCAGTATGCGCTGACGACGCGCGCCTGCGCCCTCGGTTGGGATAACGCGATTGTCATCGATGACGATCTCGGCCGCTCGGGGGGCGGGACGGCGCGCCCGGGCTTCGAACGCCTGCTGGCGGCGATCTGCAGCGGCGACGCGGGCGCGGTGTTTGCCCTTGAGGCCTCGCGCCTGGCCCGTAACGGGCGCGATTGGCACACCCTTTTGGAGTTCTGCGCCCTGGTCGGCAGCCTGATTATCGATGAGGACGGGGTCTACGATCCGCGGCTCGTAAATGATCGCTTGCTGCTCGGCATGAAAGGCACTTTCAGCGAGCTCGAACTGTCGACGTTGCGGCAGCGCTCGCAAGAGGCTTTGCGCCTGAAGGCGGCGCGCGGCGATCTGCACACAACGGTCGCCATCGGCTATCGGCGCAGCGCCGATGACCGTCTGGAACAGGACCCGGACCTGCGTATCCGCGAAGTGCTGTCTCTGGTGTTCCGAAAGTTTCGAGAGATCAGCAGCGTGCGCCAGCTGGTCCTATGTCTGCGCCAGGAAGGAATCGACCTGCCAACCGCTGTGCACGGTCCGCAGGGGCGGACGGTGCGGTGGGGCCCGCCGCGCTACCATGCCGTCCATCGGCTGTTGACCAATCCGGTCTATGCCGGGGCCTATGTCTTCGGACGAACGATTTCACGCACGCGGGTCGAAGGCGGCCGTAAAGTC